>NZ_JBHVPG010000134.1:0-1026 GCF_042887545.1 Streptomyces sp. NPDC057939 | reverse complement strand
ATATGACACATACGATCCTCTTGTATATGAACGTACTTCTCTTTTGAAGGACTCCTTTGTCATTCAAAACGAATATAACGGAATTTCATTAGACAACAATCGTGAAGACAACGGCAAGGATGTTGCTACGGTTGTTGAGACTGGTCAAGGGTACACGTATCCAGATAAATACGGTTATGGTTACGGAAAACCTCGTCCAGTCATGAAGAATACTGCTGAATCCTTAAAAGATGGACGATTAGTTGCTGCTATGAAAAAAGATTTAAATGCAAGTGGTATTAAAACAGAATAACGGTGGTGTATTAATGGCCAGAAAAAAGATAGCATATGCAACAAAAGAAAAGGTCAATAAAATTAACCCCAAAAATGCGGAATTAATCCGAAAGTATTTTGTCTTTAAAAACATGAACCTTTCGGAATCCAGTAAAGTGGGATATCAATCAGATTTCAATCAATGGCTGGTATACATTTTAGAGAATTACAATAATCAGCACATTGTGGATATTATTAAAGAAGATCCTGATGATATGGTTGATTTAATTGAAGACTTTGTTGCATTCTGTACCAGTATTCTAGGTAATAATGAACGAAGAATTCAGAGACGAATGAGTAGCATTAGCTCATTCTTTTTATTTTTAAGGAAAAAACGTAAGATCAAAGAGAATCCCGTTGACTTCTTGGACAGGCCTAAGGCTGGAACTGGTGAAAAACTTCAAATTAAACAGACCTTCCTAACAAAAGAACAAGTCGAAGAAATCAGAAAAGGACTTAAAAAGAAGGAAAATATTCAGTTAGAGCTCTTCTTTGAATTCGGTCTCTCCACGATGGCCAGAGCTAATGCCATAAGCAACGTAAAAGTTGAACAAATTGACTTTGAAAGACTTCGGGTGGAAGATGTCATTGAAAAAGAAGGATACAAAGTCACGCTCTTCCCTTCTCAAAGAGCTATTGATCTTGTTAGGGAATGGCTGGAGTACAGATCCGAAAACGGAATTGAATGCGAATATCTTTTCATAACAAAGTACC
>NZ_JBHVPG010000133.1:0-1043 GCF_042887545.1 Streptomyces sp. NPDC057939 | reverse complement strand
GCCCTCATTTGCGATATAAAAAAGAACGGTTCCAAAGGTCAGGACGCCGTTCAAATTTGTTATCGTATCAATAATGTTGGCGACGATGACCACCATAAAACTGAGCATCTTCCGCACATATCCAAACCATGCACTGCGGCTCCGGAGCTGCTTCATTTTCCATGCTTTTATAATGCCAGTGATAACATCCAAGATGCTGAGGATCAAAAGTAAATCAAGGTATTTCACCTCCCCGAATAGATATGTTCTTGCGATCTGTAAGCTTTCAAAATTCAACATCACTTGTATTCCCTCCATTGTTAATCACCTCCTCCGAGGCAAAATAAAAACACCTCTAGGGTGTTTATTAGCTCCCTGTCCCGCCCACATCCACACTGATTGGCTGTTCTGTAGCGGGATAGGTTAAACCAGTGATTTGTTTATATTGGTCTTCAGTAATTCTGTTCAATTCAACAAAACGGGCGACATTCGCGTTTGTATAATAATTCCGGCCCCAGCCATAAATGGTCTTGATATTTGCAAACCAATCCATTATGCTTTTCCTCCCTCTGCCAACATAAGAAGCAAGTCAGCCAATATTCTTGACTGTTCCTCGGCTGCGCTTTGAGCTTCTGCCAACTGCTTCATAATGACAGCATTCTGTTGTTTTAAAATATCAACAGGCGTTGGCCCCTGAACATTTTTTGCGTGCTCTAATATAGAATTCTTTTCTTCTCGTGTAGCCGATTCTATCCATACCTGTTTGCTAGGATCGAATTTCGCCTTAAAAAATGAAGGTGGTTGAATTAGCGTGCAATTTTCAGGAATAATATAATTTCCTTGCTCATCTACTTCGCTAATAATAGAAGGTCCGATAAAAATAAAATCTTCTCCATACTTGTATGCTTGAATCATGTTGCAGTTCCTCCTGTTTGTAGCGGCACAGATACATCTATATAAAAACCATCTAATCTATTTGAATCAAGTGGCGTTGGATATTTAATCTTTAAGTCACCATCATCGTATACAATCAAATTTGCCGTTCCCCCTGTTCCGCTTAGAGC
>NZ_JBHVPG010000132.1:0-1043 GCF_042887545.1 Streptomyces sp. NPDC057939 | reverse complement strand
CACTACCTGCGGGCGTTCGGCCCGGCGACCACCGACGACGTCAAGTGGTGGACCGGCTGGACCCTCACCGACACCCGCAAGGCCCTCGCCCGCGCCGGCGCCACCGGCATCGACCTGTCCCACGGCCCCGGCCACGCCCTGCCCGACCAACTGGAACCGCCCACCCGGACCGCCCCCGCGGCCGCCCTGCTCCCCGCGCTCGACCCCACCCCCATGGGATGGCGCCACCGCGACTGGTACCTCGACCCCCTCCTCGTTCCCGAACTCTTCGACGCCTACGGCAACATCGGCCCCACCGTGTGGTGGGACGGCCGCATCATCGGTGGCTGGGCCCAACGCCCCGACGGGCACATCGCGACCCACCTCCTCACGCCCGACGGACGGACCGGTGAGGCGCGGGCCGCCGTCACCACCGAGGCCGCCCGCATGGAGGCCTTCCTGGGAGACGTCCGAATGCGTCCCAGCATGCGAACCCCCCTCGAACGCCGTCTCGCCGCCGAGTCCTGAGGTCCGCCGAAGAACCGCTGATCCGGCCGTGGTTGGAGATGATCCGTAGGGCAAACTGGAGCCATGACCACGTACGGGACGATGTCGTTCCAGCTGGAGACCGAGCGTCTGATACTCAGGCCGTGGGTCGAGTCGGACGCCGCCGATTTCTGTGCGCTCCTCTCCGAGCGCGGCAAGGGCACCCCCGAGGTCGAGCGCATCCGGACGTCCATCGCGGAACTGCTCACCGCGACGGTGACCACGGGGATCGCGCTCCTTCCCGTCCAGCGCCGCGAGGAAGGCGACTTCATCGGCTACTGCGGGCTGATCATCGGCCGCACCACCCTGGAAGAGCCCGAAATCGCGTACGAACTGTTCCAGCACGCGCACGGGCGCGGTTACGCCACCGAGGCGGCCGCCGCGGTGCTGGATGCCGCCATCGCGACCGGGCGGAAGCGGCTCTGGTCGACCGTCGGCACGTGGAACGCGCCGTCGCTCCGTGTCCTGGAGAAACTCGGGTTCGAACGGGATCGCGTATCCACCGAGGAGAACGGCGA
>NZ_JBHVPG010000131.1:0-1045 GCF_042887545.1 Streptomyces sp. NPDC057939 | reverse complement strand
GTTACTTGGCGCCGAGGCCGGCGTCGGAGACCTCGGGCTTGCCGGTGGCCTTGAGGACCTTGTTGAGGAGCGTCAGGTCGTAGATGCCGGCGAGGTCGGGCTGCTCGATGAGCTTGGCCTTGACCGCCCATTCCGACTGGGTCTTCAGGGTGGAGGCCAGCGGGTCGTCGGTGATGGCGATGCTGGGCCAGGCGGGGTCGATGATCTTCGCGTCGAGGGGCTTGCCGCTGTCCGCGGCGAGCTTGGCGTTGGCGGAGGCCTTGGCCTTGTCGGGGTTCGCGTTGATCCACTCGTTGGTCTTGACCGTGCCCGTGAGGACGGCCTCGACGACGTCCGGGTGTTCCTTGAGGAACTTCTGCGACACGATGATGTTCGTGATCACGAACTTCTTGTCGGGCCACAGGGCGGTCTCGTCGAGGAGGACGGAGCCGCCGTCGGAGACGAGCTTGGAGGCGGTGGGTTCGGGGACCCAGGCGCCGTCGATGGAGCCCTGCTTGAAGGCGTCGGGGGTGACCTTGTTGTCGGTGCGGACGACGGAGACGTCGCCCTTGCCGGACTCGGGGTCGACCTTCCAGCCCTTTTCGGAGATCCAGTTGAGGAACGCGACGTCCTGGGTGTTGCCCTTCTGCGGGGTCGCGATCTTCTTGCCCTTGAGGTCGTCGAGGGTCTTGATCTTCTCCGGGTTCACGACGAGCTTGACGCCGCCGGAGGCGGAGCCGGAGATGATCCGCAGGTTGGAGCCCTTGGACTTGACGTAGCCGTTGATCGAGGGGGAGGGGCCGATGAAGCCGATGTCGAGCGAGCCGCCGTTGAGGGCCTCGATCTCGGACGGGCCGGCGTTGAAGGACTGCGGCTTGATCTTGGTGCCGTTCAGTTCCTTCTCGATCAGGCCTTCCTGGAGGCCGACGAGCGCGGTGGCGTGGGTCAGGTTCGGGAAGTAGCCGATCCGCACCTCGGAGGCGGAGAGCTTCTTGCCCGCGTCGGCGGCGACGTTGGAGGCCTTGTCCTTGGGCTCGTCCTTCGCCGCCTCGGAACCGTAGCCGCA
>NZ_JBHVPG010000130.1:0-1049 GCF_042887545.1 Streptomyces sp. NPDC057939 | reverse complement strand
GTACTGGCACATCCGCAACAGCAGGCGTGGCCTGGAGGATGCCTACCGGCGGCGTTACTACCGGCGCATCGCCAGGTGCAAGTCGGAGCTGCTATCTCTGGGCGTGAGCTCACGGGAGTGGTTGGATTACATCGCCTGTTGCCGTCGCAAGACGTGTCTCGGCTGTGCTCACTGCGGTGGGCGTCGATGGCAGGCGTGGGTCTGAGATTGCGGGGTATGGGGACGCTTTAGTCCCCATGCAAGCGCTGCGGTCGTGCGGCGTGTAATACGTTTTGCGGCCAAAAGCCTATCCTGCCCTAGTGCCGGAACCGCGCTCTGCAAGCCATTGCTGAGCTGGCAACCAGGTCGCGCCTGGTCATTTCGAAGGATGCTGCATAACTCTTGAAGTGCAGCACTTTTCCACTTATGCTGCTCCTGTCGCATCCATCACTTGACCAGGAACAGCCATGTCCGCAGCCAATCCCCGCGTTTCCGTGACGCTCACGCCGTCCATGGACGCGATCCTGAAGCGTTTGAGCGACGTTTCGGGCCAGAGCAAGTCATCCATCATCGCGGAGATCCTGGAGCAGTCTCAGCCTGTTTTCGAGCGCATGGCGGCCATCCTGGAGACGGCGAAGACAGCCACCCAGGAAGCCAAGGAGCGCATGGCTTCGAACCTGGAGGATGCGCACGCGAAGCTGCTGGAGCAGGCGGGCATCGTTGGCGATCTGTTCGAGGAGCAGACGGCTGACCTGGTGGGGGAGCTGGAGCAGATTGGCCGGCGTAAGGGCAAGGTCGCCGCGGGCGGGGCGCGAGGTACGGATGGAGCGGCAGCGACACCGGCCTCGCGCATCGTGCGCGGCGGGATGCGTCGGGCGCTGGCGGAGGCGAATGCCACCCCCCTTGTAACACGGGGGTCGGGTACCCCGGTAACCACCCCGAAAAAGAAGGGCAAAACTGCCACAAAGCCAACAGTGGCGCGGGTTGGGGGGAAAAATGCCTGAGTTCGACGCTTACTCGGCGACTTCGCGGGCTGTGAAGCCCGAAACGTTCCTCGGAATGGTCTGGTT
>NZ_JBHVPG010000129.1:0-1145 GCF_042887545.1 Streptomyces sp. NPDC057939 | reverse complement strand
TTCCTCTACAGTTCCTGAAAAACCATTGTCCACTGCAATATCATAAGCAGACTTCCCAGTGACAATTGAGACATTAACCATCGGATTGAAGAAACTCATTTATGCGCCCCCAAAAAATTATATGTTATTCCTGACTCAGAAATTTTGAAGCTTGTGATAGGTGAATCGTGAGCGTCCATTTGAATGCCTTGTCCAGCTCTTAAATAGATAGGATTTCCACCATTGATTGATACGTGGCATTCCTGATCATTCGAAAAGCTGAATTTATAGAAAGAATATTTAATCGTCCAGGGTGCAGGTGGAGAAGGGATCACTTCATGGTTAGATTCTGACTTCTCAAGCATTGGACTCCCGATATATCCAGATCCTATTTGCATGACCAACAATCATTCCTTTCTTAATTAAAAATGAAAAAAAGGGGAGATGAGCTCCCCCGAGTTATTTTGGTTCTGTGTATTCCATTGCTTGATCACTGTCTGAGATACCTGTAGTGGTTGGATCCACTACAACCCCCATTGCAGTTAAAAACGTAAGTAAAGCATTAAATTTCTCAGTGAGATCATCACTAAATACAGAAATATCGTATCCGAAAGCAGATGCAATAGCTTGTGCAAACAAAAGAGTTGCAGAGAAGATTGCAACCAGGAATGTTTTCTTTTTAAGTCTTACTTTCCAGTTAATTTTAGTCATGAAATTCGCTCCTGTTCATTTTATTTAAGGCCAAAATGTATGAGTAACCAGGCTGCGACAATAGTCGCAATTACACTGGGCAGTACCTTAAACACAAGGTCTTTAGTAAACTGAGAGGGATCAATTTTGCGAGTAGAATCAGAGCGTTCCAATATTTCAACTCGATTGTCCAGTTTTTCATATGATTTACTCAGATTTTTTAAACTGTTGCTCATTTCGTTCAGAGTGCTGAACTGTTCTCTCGATTGTGCTTGAGAATCCTTATTAATTTCGACTTGCTGCTCAACAAGCGTAGCAATACGACCAATAACATTTGTTCTTTCTTCAAGAGAGTCAATTTTGTTATCAGTGTGCTTAGCTTTTTCTTCAAGTGCACTTAATCTTGAAATGGTGCTTTGCTCAAAGTTATCCATTTGTCACCAACCTTTGATAAAATAGAAAGGTGACATTACATC
>NZ_JBHVPG010000128.1:0-1190 GCF_042887545.1 Streptomyces sp. NPDC057939 | reverse complement strand
TCCGCCGTGTCGATCGTGTGATCATCCGTTTCGCGGGTGATTCGGGTGACGGTATGCAGCTGACGGGTGACCGTTTCACTTCGGAGACGGCGTCTTTCGGCAACGATCTTTCGACGCTGCCGAACTTTCCGGCGGAGATCAGGGCGCCCGCGGGGACGTTGCCGGGGGTGTCGTCGTTCCAGTTGCATTTCGCGGATCACGACATCCTGACGCCGGGGGACGCGCCGAACGTGCTGGTGGCGATGAATCCGGCGGCGTTGAGGGCGAACATCGCCGATGTTCCGCGGGGTGCGGAGATCATCGTCAATACGGACGAGTTCACGAAGCGTCCGATGGCGAAGGTCGGCTATGAGACGTCGCCGTTGGAGGACGGGTCGCTGGACGCCTACAACATCCATCGGGTGCCGTTGACGACGTTGACGGTGGAGGCGTTGAAGGACTTCGGTCTGTCGCGGAAGGAGGCCGAGCGCAGCAAGAACATGTTCGCGTTGGGTCTGCTGTCGTGGATGTACCACCGGCCGACGGAGGGGACGGAGGCGTTCCTGCGGCAGAAGTTCGCGAAGAAGCCGCAGATCGCGGAGGCGAACATCGTGGCGTTCCGGGCGGGCTGGAATTTCGGGGAGACGACGGAGGATTTCGCGGTCTCCTACGAGGTGGCTCCGGCGGGGGCGGCGTTCCCGGCGGGTACGTACCGCAACATCTCGGGGAACCTGGCGCTGTCGTACGGGTTGATCGCGGCGGGTCGGCAGGCGGATCTGCCCCTGTATCTGGGGTCGTATCCGATCACTCCGGCGTCGGACATCCTGCACGAGTTGAGCCGGCACAAGAACTTCGGGGTGCGGACCTTCCAGGCGGAGGACGAGATCGCGGGGATCGGGGCGGCGCTGGGCGCGGCGTTCGGTGGGGCGTTGGCGGTGACGACGACGTCGGGGCCGGGTGTGGCGTTGAAGTCGGAGACGATCGGGTTGGCGGTGTCGTTGGAGTTGCCGCTGTTGATCGTGGACATTCAGCGTGGTGGGCCTTCGACGGGGTTGCCGACGAAGACGGAGCAGGCCGATCTGTTGCAGGCGATGTACGGCCGTAATGGTGAGGCGCCGGTTCCGATCGTCGCGCCGCGGACCCCGGCCGATTGTTTCGACGCGGCCCTGGAGGCGGCGCGGATCGCGCTGACGTATCGGACGCCGGTGTTC
>NZ_JBHVPG010000127.1:0-1193 GCF_042887545.1 Streptomyces sp. NPDC057939 | reverse complement strand
TAGGCGGCGGGCGTCGTGCGCACTGCCTCGTGGAAGCGCCGACGCAGGTTGACGGCCGAGGAGAGGCCGACCCGGTGCGCGATCGTTTCCACGGGCAGATCGGTCTCCTCCAGCAGCGCCCGGGTCGCGGCGATCCGGCGGTCCAGCAGCCAACGCCCGGGGCTGATCCCCAACTGTTCGGTGAAGCGCCGGGTCAGCGTGCGCGTCGAGACCTGGGCGCGGACCGCCATCTCGGCGACGCCGACCGGCTGGTCCAGGCGCCCGGCGAGCCACTCCAGCAGCGGGGCCAACGAGTCGGCGACCGGTCCGGAAGTGGGCAGTTCGGCGTACTGCAACTGGCAGCCCTCACGGTGCGGCGGCATCACCATCTGCCGGGCGATCCGCATCGCGTACGCGGCCCCATGGTCGGAACGCACCAGATGCAGGCAGAGGTCCACGCCCGCGGCCGATCCGGCGCTGGTCGCGACGTCACCGTGGTCCACGTACAGCACCGCGGGGTCGACCCGGACCCGCGGGAACCGGGCGGCCAGCTCCGGGGCTTGGGCCCAGTGGGTGGCCGCCCGCCGGTCGTCCAGCAGTCCGGCGGCAGCGAGCACGAAGGCGCCCGAGCAGATGCCCACGACCCGCGCGCCGCGGCGGTGCGCCTGTCGGACCGCCGCGATCACCGCCGTCGACACCTCCGTGTCGATCGGCTGTTGCCAGCCGGGGATCAGTACGGTGTCCGCCCGCTCCAGCGCCTCCAGACCCGCCGTGACCAGCAGGTCGTATCCGGCCCGGGTCCGCACCGGGCCGGGATGCTCGGCACAGACCTCCAAGGCGTAGCGGGAAGGAATCGCCGGGCTGTGGTCGCCGAACACCTCCGTCGCGCAGGCCAGCGGGAAGGTCGACTGCGGGGACCGCAGCACGGCCACGACCCGGTGCAGCGCCGGGGAGTTCGGCAGCGTACGAGGCGTCATGGCGCGAAAGTACCCCATCGTGTCGTTCAGGACACTGGGGTTGCCGATTGGTCCGGTCCAACATCGTCCTGTGACCACCGCACGCAGGCATACACAGACAAAGGCCCGGAGCGCTCCGACCGTCCCGAGCGCTCCGCCACCCACCGCCACCTCGTTGTGGGACCGACGGTTCACGCTCTACTTCACCGCCCGCGCGGTCTCGTTGCTCGGCGACGCGATGATGCCGGTGGCCGCCGC
>NZ_JBHVPG010000126.1:0-1249 GCF_042887545.1 Streptomyces sp. NPDC057939 | reverse complement strand
GTATTGATCTGTATGCCCACCATAGAGGCATCAAAACCATTTACTATGCAAGAACGAAAGATACCGGGCAGGACAGCTGTCTTTCTTGTGTCGTTTGATTAAAGGAGAGTTTACAGTGACAAAAATTTATGACGCAGCAAACTGGTCAAAGCATGAAGATGATTTCACCCAAATGTTTTACAACCAAAACGTAAAGCAGTTTTGGCTTCCGGAAGAGATCGCATTAAACGGCGATCTTCTCACTTGGAAGTATTTGGGTAAAAATGAGCAGGATACGTACATGAAGGTGCTCGCCGGCCTGACACTGCTTGATACAGAGCAGGGGAACACGGGAATGCCGATTGTGGCCGAGCACGTTGAAGGCCATCAGCGAAAAGCGGTTCTTAATTTCATGGCGATGATGGAAAACGCTGTCCATGCGAAGTCTTACAGCAACATCTTTCTTACATTAGCTCCAACAGAGCAGATCAACGAAGTGTTTGAATGGGTTAAAAACAATAAATTTCTTCAAAAGAAAGCAAGAACAATTGTTTCAATTTATAAAGCAGTTAAGAAAAACGATGATATTTCCTGATTCAAAGCAATGGTTGCGTCTGTGTTTTTGGAGAGCTTCCTTTTTTACTCAGGGTTTTATTATCCACTTTACTTTTATGGACAAGGGAAGCTCATGCAGAGCGGGGAAATTGTGAATTTAATTATCCGTGACGAAGCGATACACGGCGTTTACATCGGTTTATTAGCACGGGAGATATATAAGAACCAAACTCCTAAGAAGCAAAAGGAACTGTACGCATGGGCTTTAAGCTTGCTACAAGAGCTTTATGAAAATGAATTGGAGTATACAGAAGACGTCTATGATCAGGTTGGTTTAGCTCCAGATGTAAAGAAATTCATCAGATACAACGCAAATAAAGCATTAAACAATCTGGGCTTTGATTATTGGTTTGAAGAAGAGGATGTTAATCCAATCGTTATTAATGGATTGAGCACTAAAACTAAGTCGCATGACTTCTTTAGCCAAAAAGGGAATGGGTACAAAAAAGCAACGGTGGAGCCATTAAAGGATTCAGATTTCATTTTTACCGAGAAAGGATGTATTCAATGAGAGTAATTAAATTAGAGCAGTCAAATTTCAATCCCTGCAAAATGGTGTCCAATTACTTAAATGATGCAGGAGTCAAATATGAGACAGTTGATGTAACACAGAAGCCAGAAGTGGCAGCGCAATATGAGGTAATGGGTGTACCGG
>NZ_JBHVPG010000125.1:0-1250 GCF_042887545.1 Streptomyces sp. NPDC057939 | reverse complement strand
CGGTTCCGATCGTCGCGCCGCGGACCCCGGCCGATTGTTTCGACGCGGCCCTGGAGGCGGCGCGGATCGCGCTGACGTATCGGACGCCGGTGTTCTTGTTGTCCGACGGTTACCTGGCCAATGGTTCGGAGCCGTGGCGGATCCCGGACGTGGCGGACCTGCCCGACCTCACCGTGCAGTTCGCCACCGAACCGAACCACACCCTCGCGGACGGCACGGAGGTGTACTGGCCGTACAAGCGGGACCCGCACACGCTGGCCCGTCCGTGGGCGGTGCCGGGGACGGCGGGGTTGGAGCATCGGATCGGCGGGATCGAGAAGCAGGACGGCACGGGCAACATCTCCTACGATCCGGCCAACCACGACTTCATGGTCCGCACCCGCCAGGCCAAGATCGACAACATCACGGTGCCCGACCTCCTGGTCGACGACCCCACCGGCGCCCGGACCCTCGTCCTGGGCTGGGGCTCCACCTACGGCCCCATCACCGCCGCCGTCCGCCGCCTGCGCACCGCCGGCACCCCCATCGCACAGGCCCACCTGCGCCACCTCAACCCCTTCCCGAGCAACCTGGGAGCCGTACTCGCCCACTTCGACCGCGTCGTCGTCCCCGAGATGAACCTGGGTCAGCTCGCCCGGCTGCTGCGTGCCGAGTACCTGGTGGACGCCCAGTCGTACACCCAGGTCAACGGCATGCCCTTCAAGGCGGAACAGCTCGCCGCGGTCCTCCAGGAGGCCATCGATGACTGACGTACTGAGCCTGGTGCCCAAGGCGGAAGCCGTCCTCAAGGCCAAGGACTTCAAGTCGGACCAGGAGGTCCGTTGGTGTCCCGGCTGCGGTGACTACGCCGTCCTCGCCGCCGTCCAGGGCTTCATGCCCGAGCTGGGACTGGCCAAGGAGAACATCGTCTTCGTCTCCGGCATCGGCTGCTCCTCCCGCTTCCCGTACTACATGAACACCTACGGGATGCACTCCATCCACGGCCGCGCCCCCGCCATCGCCACCGGACTCGCCACCTCCCGCCGCGACCTGTCCGTCTGGGTCGTCACCGGCGACGGCGACGCCCTCTCCATCGGCGGCAACCACCTCATCCACGCCCTGCGCCGCAACGTCAACCTCAAGATCCTCCTCTTCAACAACCGGATCTACGGCCTGACCAAAGGCCAGTACTCCCCCACCTCCGAACTCGGCAAGATCACCAAATCCACCCCCATGGGCTCCCTCGACGCCCCCTTCAACCCCGTGTCCCT
>NZ_JBHVPG010000124.1:0-1313 GCF_042887545.1 Streptomyces sp. NPDC057939 | reverse complement strand
GAGCGACCGACGCTCACCGCACCACGGGTCAAGCACCACAAAGGTGCCTCCACCCCGGCATCACCGAGCGCCTGCACCAGAGCCGCCGTGGAGACAACACCGGCGGACTCGTCCAGGGCGAGCAGCGACACCACGCCGCCCACGGAACCAGCGGCCTCGGCGAGCCGCCCGGCCAGCGCAGTCCGGTCCTCACCGGCCTCGACCACGACGCGGCGCACCTCGACTCCGTGCCCGGCAAGCGCGCCCGCCACGGCGGCGTCGTCCACGCCCATGGCAGGTACCACGAGCAGCCACGCACCCGACAGCCCGGCACCGGTTGCGGAATCCGCCAGCGGCTTCCACGACACCCGGTAGCGCCAGGCGTCCACCTCGGAGCGGGTCCGCAGGCCGCGGCGCCACGCCGACAGGGCGGGCAGAGCCGGCAGGACCGTGCCCCAGGCGCTCTCGTCGTCCAGGTCCAGGTCCAGGGCGGCGGCGAGCGAGTCCATGTCCTCGCGCTCCACCGCGTCCCAGAAGCGGGAGTCCACGTCGTCGACTGCGCCCCTGCGGGACGCCGACGGCATCTCAAGCCAGTAGCGCTGCCGCTGGAAGGCGTACGTCGGCAGCTCCACGCTCCGGACACCCGTGCCGGCGAAGAACTTCGACCAGTCCACCTCGACACCGCGCACGTGCGCCCGAGCGACGGCGGCGACCAGGGTCTCCGCCTCACCGCGCGCCGTCCGCAGAGCGGGGACGAGGACGGCATCCGTCTCACCGGTCAAGCAGTCCTGGGCGAGGGCGGAGAGAATTCCGTCGGGGCCGAGTTCGAGGTACGTCGTCACCCCGGCGGCCTCCAGGGCGTGTATGCCGTCGAGGAAGCGGACGGCGTCGCGGACGTGACGGACCCAGAAGTCCGCCGAACCCATCTCACCGTCGGCGACCAGGGCACCGGTCAGGTTCGACACGACCGGAATGCTCGGGGTCGAGAACTCCAGACCTTCCACCACCTGGCGGAACTCGTCGAGCATGCCGTCCATGTGCGGCGAGTGGAACGCGTGGCTCACCGTGAGCCGCTTGCTCTTCCGATCGCCGAGCGACTCCACCACCGCCAGAGCGGCATCCTCGTCACCCGCGATCACGACCGACTGCGGACCGTTGACGGCCGCGATGCTCACCCGGTCGCTCAGCAGCGGCAGGACCTCATCCTCCGACGCCTGGATCGCAATCATCACGCCACCGGCCGGCAGGGCCTGCATCAGGCGACCACGCGCCGCAACCAACACGCACGCGTCATCCAGCGACAACACACCCGCCACATGCGCGGCAGCGATCTC
>NZ_JBHVPG010000123.1:0-2405 GCF_042887545.1 Streptomyces sp. NPDC057939 | reverse complement strand
CGGACAAGAAGCTCCGCAAAACCAAGGCCACCTCCGCCACCCGCCTGCTCGCCCTGACCCTGGCCACCCAGAGTTCGGCATCGGGACGTCTGGGTCTCGGCGGCCACGGCGTCTTCCTGACCACTCTGGCTGCCATGGTCCCGGCCGGTGTCGGCGAGCTGGAGCGCCTGGTCGACCAGCTGACCGCAGCGGACTGGCTGACCGATGCCGCCCTCACCGACTCCCATCTCACCGGGCAGTTGACCGAACGCGTCCTGACCCTTGCCTGCCCCCTGCCCGCCGCCTCGGTGGCCGGCCTGCGGTAGCCGTGGGCGTGCCGACGCAGCGAAGACTGAGGGGCCCACCGTCTGGTAGGCCTCTTTCGATAAGGGGGCCTAGGCGAAGCAGGGGGTGGTGCTTACCGGCGCCCGTCCCCGGCAGGGGGCCGGAGGTGGGGTCGGCGTGAGGCCCGGGGGCTCGCGTGGCCAACCCTTCTACTCCGTTCGCATTTTGGCGAGACGGGGCGTCTTGCGTGACAGGTCGGCGCGGGGTACTATCGTCCTCCAAGCGAGACGAGACGGTCCGTCTTGAACTAGATTACCGGTCCCGCTTCCCCTGTCGTCAACGAAAGGAACGCGCTTGCGCACTCCACTCGCCGCAACCCAGATCGTCCTGTCCGAGGTCGGCAAGCGCTACGACGCGCGCCCCGTCTTCGACCGCGTGAGTCTGACGGTCCGGCCCGGCGAACGGGTCGGAGTCGTCGGGGACAACGGCTCCGGCAAGTCCACCCTGCTGCGGATGCTCGCCGGACTGGAGCGCCCCGACCGGGGCGAGGTCCTCGTCCGCGCCCCCGGCGGTCTGGCCCACCTGGGCCAGACCCTCGACCTCCCGCTCACCGCGCGCGTCGGCGACGCCGTCGACCACGCCCTCGCCGAACTGCGCGCCCTGGAGCGCGACATCCACTCGGCCGAGGCCCTGATGCACCTGGCCGGCGTCGAGGAACTCGCCGCCTACGACATCCTGCTGGCCCGCCACGAGGCGCGCGGCGGCCACGGGGCCGAACGGCGCCTCGCCACCACCTTGCGTCGGCTCGGCGAACGCGAGCCGCTGGACCCCGACCGGGTCCTCGGCACCCTCTCCGGCGGGCAGCGCTCCCGGCTCGCCCTCGCCGGCGCCCTCGCCTGTGAACCGGAACTGCTGCTGCTGGACGAGCCGACCAACGACCTCGACGACGAGGCCGTCGACTGGCTGGAGCAACGCCTGCTGACCCATCGCGGCACGGTCGTTGCCGTCACCCACGACCGGCTCTTCCTGGACCGCGTCACCACCACCGTCCTGGAGGTCGACCACGAACGCCGCACCGTGCACCGCCACGGCAACGGCTACGCGGGCCACCTGGCCGCCCGCGCCGCCGCCCGAGCGCGCTGGGAGCGCGAACACGAGGAATGGCGCGAGGAGACCCGGCGCGTCGAACGCCTGGCCAACCGGCACATCGACCGGCTCGCGGTGATCCCGCGTAAGGCCCCGGCGGCCTTCAGCGGAGCGGGCGCGTTCCGGGCGCGGTCGCGTGCCCACGGCGCCATGAGCCGCATCCGCAACGCCAGGGAACGGCTCCAGCGCATGAACGACAACCCCGTACCCCGGCCCCCTGAGCCGCTCGTCTTCATCGGCGGCTTCACCGGAGGCGAGGCGACGGGGGCCGTCCACGCCGAGGGAATCACGGTGCCGGGCCGACTCGACCCGCTGTCGCTGCGCCTCGAACCGGGCGAACGGCTGCTGGTCACCGGGCCCAACGGCGCCGGGAAGTCCACCCTGCTGCGCCTGCTCGCCGGTGAACTGGCCCCGACCCGAGGGGCCCTGCGGGTGCCGGGCCGCGTCGGGATGCTGCGGCAGGACGATCCGCTCGCGGACGAGGCCCGGTCGGCATCCGCACTGTTCGGGGAGGTCCGGGCGGCACGGGTGGCCGGGCTCGGCCTGCTGGCCGCCGCCGACCTGGACCGGCCGGTCCGGGAGCTGTCGGCGGGCCAGCGGCGGAAGCTGGAGCTGGGCCGCCTCGTCACCGCCGGGCCGCTGAACCTGCTGCTGCTCGACGAGCCGACCAACCACCTGGCTCCCGCCGTGGTGGAGGAGCTGGAGGCGGCGCTGGCGCCGTACACCGGAACCCTCGTGGTGGTCACCCACGACCGGCGGCTGCGGGCCGCGTTCGCCGGGCGGCGCCTCGAACTCCCGGGCCCCGACCGCCGGAGCGCCGCCCACCCGGCGCACCCGGCCCGCCCGGCTCTCGCGGCGTGAGCCGGGGCGCGGCCGGGGCGGGGGCTCGGCCGACAGGCCCTAGGTGTATTGACCCGCAGGGTTGTTCACACGGCTGATGGGTGGGTTGCCGTCGAGTGCGGTGTGGCAGCGGTGATGGTTGTAGGTGTGGAGGA
>NZ_JBHVPG010000122.1:0-2484 GCF_042887545.1 Streptomyces sp. NPDC057939 | reverse complement strand
GCCCCATCGGGGCCGGCCACCTGCGTTCGGGCGAAGTGACGTCACTCCTCCGGGGGGCGCCGCGACAGGATCCGGGCGCCGGCCACAGGCGGGAGCAGGGGCGCCGGGGGCACCGGACCGGCGGGACCGGGCGTTGCCGGCGGAGCGGCGGCCCCGAACTCCGCCGCCGCCCGCACGTCCGGCGCGGGCCGGGCCGCGGACGCCGCCGCCACGGGCGGAGCGGCTCGGGCGACGAGCGACGCGGGCTCGGCACCCGCGGGGGCCGTCGGGGGCGCCGGGGTCATCGGGGTCGCGGCAGCCGTCGGGACCGCCGCCACCACCGGGGTCACGGCAACCGGTACCGCCTGCGGGACGGGCGCCGGCGCGGGGGTTCCGCGTCGGGTCGTGGGCGTGACCAGGGGCTGCGCCGCGCCGCGCAGGGCCTGCCAGCGCAGTTCCCGGACCCCCGAGTCGTGCCAGGCGTCGGCAGCCGCCTCCTCGGCGGCCCCCCGGGCCGGCCGCGTCCGCCACGCGTGCACCCCGACCGCCAGCGGCACGGCCAGCACCAGGGTCCAGGCGGCGGCCGCGGCCCCGACGGCCCACCACACGGGCCCGAAGCTCGCCAGCGCCGCCGTGCCCATCGGGCCGCCGGACACCGCCGCCAGGCCGGCCATCGCCAGCCCGCACACCACCGAGCCCAGGGCCGCCGTCAACGCGGTCTCCCCGTACGGGACCTCCCTCGCCCGCCGCACCGCGAACCATCCCACCGCCAGCCCGGCGGCCACCGGAACCCCGGCCGCCGCCCACGTGACCGGCGTCCCCGCCCCTTCCGGCGGCAGCGCCGCCAGCAGCGGGAACCTGGGCAGCGCCGCCGCGCCCTCGAAGCCGAGCGGGGTCGCCGTGGCGCCCGCGCCCAGCGCGAAGCCGGGGCCGAGCCCGTAGGCCGCGCCCCACACCATCGCGTTCGGGATCAGGGCCACGGCCAGCAGCAGCACCGCGAACCGGCCCGACCAGACCCCGGTCAGCGTCAGGAACGAGGTCTGCACCTCCGACCCGTGCCAGGCAAGGGAGGCGCCGACGAGGAGCGTCCCCCCGCCCAGCAGGACCAGGACCCCGGCCGCCCCGGAGCGCAGCGCCAGCGCGTACCGGGGGCGCGTCACGGCCTTCCGCACGCCCCTCGGAACCCAGTCCGGCAGGGGTCCCGGCGGCCGACCCTTGGCCGCCCACACCCCGCCCGCGGCGGCGAGCGCCGCCACCAGCGGCAGGTGCCAGGCCGCACTCAGCGGATCGGCCGGCATCGGCCCGCCGGCCGCGTACACGGTGGCCATCGCGCCGACGGTGAGATAGCCGCAGAGCACCGCGGAGAACACGGCACAGGCCGGCAGGACCTCCTCCCCGTCCGCCCCCGCGGCGTCCCCGGAGGCGCTGCCGAGGCGGGCGGCGCGCCGCATCAGCAGGGCGGGCAGGGCCACCAGGAGCAACGGCGTCACGCCCACGGGCGCGGGCACCCCGGACAGGGTCTCGTAGCGCACGAGCTCCGTCCCGTGGGCCATCAGCCACAGTCCGGCGGCGAGGTGCAGCGCACCGCCCGGCCCGCTGTCCGGATAGGGGGAACTGATCCACAACACGATCACGAGCACGGCCAGGAAGCCGAGCCCCAGTCCGGCGGCCACGACGCCGCCCAGCACACAGGCGGCGGCGGCCGGTGAACGGCGCCGCGCACCGGGGCGAAGGGCCGCCGGCAACGGGGTCCCGAGTTCAGTCACTTGGGTCACCCCGCCCATGGTGCCAACGACACGCGCTATGGGCGGGTAACAGGCGAATGCCCGTGGTGTCGCTCAATATACGTTTATGTACTTTTTCGCCCAAGGCTGCCGGGTCGCGGGGAGTGTGGCATGACACAAGGCGTCGATACGACCTCCGGCTCGGAACTGGGCCTGCCCTCCCCCAAGGAGCGCCGCAGGCTCCGCGAGGCGGGCGAACTGAGCCACGAGGAGGTCGCGGAGGCCATCGGGGTCACCCCGGCCACGCTCCGCTCGTGGGAGACGGGCCGCACCGAGCCGCGCGGGCGCAAGCGCGAGGTGTACGCCGAGATCCTGGCCCGCCTCGCCGCGGCCGACGCCGTCCCGGACGCGGACACGCCGGACGTACGGGTCACCCCTGCCGCGCCCCCGCGGCCTCCGCACCCCCCGGAGCCCCACGCGCGCGAACCGGAACCGGAGCACGCCCCGGCCGCGCCCTTCGCCGGGTGGGCCCCGCGTGCCGCCGGGAGCGGCCGTGCCTTCGCCGGCGGGGGCCAGGGACGGCCCGGCGGGCCCGGTACCCGGCCCAAGTCGGCCGCCAAGCGGGCCGCCAAGCCGCCGGTCGGCGCGGCCCGCCACGACGCGAAGACGCCCGTCCGGACCGGGAGCGGGGGCTCCACCGGCGGCCCGGGCCCGCACGCCGACCCGGGCGGCGGACCGGCCGGCCCCACCACTCCCGCCGGGCCCGCCGGGCGCCCCGCCC
>NZ_JBHVPG010000121.1:0-2560 GCF_042887545.1 Streptomyces sp. NPDC057939 | reverse complement strand
GGCGAAGGCCCCGGTTCCCGGACGACGTCCGGGAACCGGGGCCTTCGCCCGTGGGAGGGCCTAGCCGCGGGTGAACGCCTCGTAGGCGTCGCAGACCTCGGCGGACGGACCGTCCATGCGCAGCACGCCCGATTCCAGCCAGATCGCCCGGTCACAGGTCTCGCGGACCGTGCCGATGCCGTGGCTGACGAGGAAGACGGTGCCGGCGCGCTCGCGGAGTTCCTCGATGCGGGCCTGGCTGCGGCGCTGGAAGGCGGCGTCGCCGGTGGCGAGGGCCTCGTCGATCATCAGGACGTCGTGGTCCTTGGCGGCGGCGATGGAGAAGCGCAGCCGGGCGCCCATGCCGGAGGAGTAGGTGCGCATGGGCAGCCCGATGAAGTCGCCCTTCTCGTTGATGCCGGAGAAGTCGACGATGTCCTGGTAGCGCTCGCGCACCTGTTCGCGGGTCATGCCCATCGCGAGGCCGCCGAGGACCACGTTGCGTTCGCCGGTGAGGTCGTTCATCAGGGCGGCGTTCACCCCGAGGAGCGAGGGCTGGCCGTGGGAGTACACGGTGCCCGCGGCCACCGGTTGGAGTCCGGCGATGGCCTTCAGGAGGGTGGACTTGCCCGAGCCGTTGGAGCCGATGAGGCCGATGGCCTCGCCCTTGTACGCGGTGAAGGTGACGCCCCTGACGGCGTGCACCTCGCGGACGCCGGGGGTCGGGCCGCGGGAGAAGATCCGGCTGAGGGCGGCGGTGGCGCCGCCCTTGCGGGCGCCGGATCCCTGGACCTTGTAGACGACGTGCACGTCGTCGGCGATGACGGTGGGGACGCGGTCGCCGGGCACGGGCGGGGCCGTCCGTGCGGGTGCGGGTGCGGTGCTGGTCGAGGTGTCAGCCACGGCCGTACTCCTCCTCTGCCTTCCAGAAGTAGACGAACCCGCCGACGCCGGCGAGCAGGGCCCAGCCGATGGCGATCGGCCAGACGTGGTGGGGCAGGGAACCGGTCCCGAAGCTGTCGATCAGGGAGAAGCGCATCAGGTCGATGTACACGGCTGCCGGGTTGGCCTTGAGCGCCAGCAGCACCCAGTGCGGCAGGTCGTCGGCCTTCAGGAAGCTGTCGATCGACCACATGACGCCCGAGGAGTACATCCAGGTCCGCAGGACGAACGGCATCAGCTGGCTGACGTCGGGGTTCTTGCTGCCGATGCGCGCCATCACCATGGCGCAGCCGGCGCAGAAGACCGCCATCAGGAGGAGCGTCGGGGCGGCGAGGAACCAGGACCAGGCGGGGGTCTGGCCGAAGGCCAGCAGCAGTACGACCAGCGCGGCCATCGTGACGAGCAGCTGTTGGAAGAGCTGGACGACGGAGGACAGGGGCAGGCTGGCGCGCGGGAAGTGCAGGGCGCGCACCAGGCCGAGGTTGCCGTGGACGGCGCGGGTGCCGGCGTTGATGGAACTGCCGATGAAGTCCCACACGAACACGCCGGTGATCAGGAACGGCAGGTAGTCGGGCACGGCGTGCCCGGCCCGCATCACGATGCCGAAGATGAAGTAGTAGACGGCCGCGTTGAGCAGCGGGGTCACCAGGTGCCAGACCTGCCCGAGCTTGGCCGTGCTGTACGTGGCGTGCATGCGGGCGGTGGCGTACGCCGTCACGAAGTGGCGGCGGTCCCAGAGCTGGGCGACGTACCGGGGGAGGGAGGGGCGGGCGCCGCTGACGGTCAGCCCGTGGGTCGCGGCCAGCTCGGCCGGGGTGGGCGGCGGGGCGTGCGACGCCGGGGCGGTCACGGTGGTCACGGGGGTCGCGGTCACGGGAGTCGCTTTCGACGGGGGCATGGCGTCGGATGACGACGGAACGGTTCCGTATCGTCGCTACGTGGAGGTTAGGCCGATCGGCGTCGGAACGCAACCGTATCGTCGTGACGTGGGGGTGGCGGCGTGCGCGGCTATGCTCGGTGCATGACTTCCGACCCCGCCGCCAGCCCCGCCCGCCGAGCCCCCGCGGGGGCCGCAGTCCTGCGCGAGGACGTCACCGAGGCGATCCGGGCGGCCGTGGTCGAGGAACTGGCCGCCGTGGGCTTCGCCCGCATGTCGATCGAGGGCATCGCCCGCCGCGCCGGGGTCGGCAAGACAGCCGTCTACCGCCGCTGGAAGTCGAAGCTCCACCTGGTCCTGGACCTCGTCGGCGCCTTCGCCGCCGACGGCCTGCCGGTACCGGCCACCGGCTCGCTGCACGGGGACGTACGGGCCCTGCTGGAGGTGATGTCACACGTGCTGCGCCACCCGGTCGCCTCGGCGGTCATCCCCGACCTGCTGGTCGAGGCCGCGCGCAACCCCGAGATCGCGGACGCGGTGCGCGGAGCGATCCTGGAGGGCCAGCGCAGGCTCGCCGAGGGGATCGTCGCCGAGGCGGTCGCGCGCGGCGAACTGTCGGAGTCGGCGACCCCCGACCGGGCCCTGGACCTGGCCATCGGCCCGCTGTACTGGCGCCAGGTGGTCGTAAGGGACGAGGTGCCGGCGGGCTACCTGGACGACCTGGCCCGCTCGGTGGTCGCCGGCCTGCGGGCCGCCTGACCG
>NZ_JBHVPG010000120.1:0-2760 GCF_042887545.1 Streptomyces sp. NPDC057939 | reverse complement strand
CACCTTCCCGTCCGCCACCACGGCCACCTGAAGCTCCGCACCCACCGAAGCCGCCGCCACCTGCGTCACGTTCGACAAAGCACCGGCCACCGCGTGGACATCGCCGAACCCGGCCCACTGGCCGTTCGCGAACCGGACCGTGTGGTACAGCTTGCCCTCGTTGCTGACGGCCAGGACGTGCGTATCGCCGTTGATGCCGGCCTCGGCCGTGGTCCGGACGCCCGAGGGGATCTCGCCCGCCTGGTCGTCGACGTTCCCGAAGTTCGACCAGGTCCCGTTCGGGTTGCGGACGCCGTGGTGGAGCGACCCGCCCGACTCCACCGCGACCTGGGCCCGCCACTGGCCGGACGGCGCCGGCGGCGTCACCACCGGCGGCGGCGTTCCGGGAACGCCCACCGGTGAGACGAAGGCGAGGGCCTTGCCAGCGCCCGGGTTGTTGTAGGTCCGCCAGTTGAACCAGTTCTTGTACGAGACCTTGCCGCTCTCGTTGCCGCCGACGGTCTGGATCTGCGAGCCGTCGGAGGAGACTCCGACGACCAGGCTCACGTGGTTCGCCTCGCCGGAGACCGAACCGTCGTCGTCCCACAGGACCGCGTCGCCTATCCGGGGTCCGCTGGTGTGCAGGGTGCCGTTCTTCTGGCCGTAGCTGTGGAAGGACGCGGCAGCCGCGTTGAGGCCGCTCGTGTTGGCGCCGGCCTGCTTCCAGACCCAGCGGGAGAACTCCGCGCACCAGGCGGACGGGTGGACGCATCCGTAGTACGGAGTGCAGTTGTTGCCGACCTGGTTGCGTGCGATGTCCGCGACGCTGGGGGCGTTGGCCGCCGCCGACTGGGCCGAGGCCATCCCCAGCATCGGGGCGAGCACGACGGCGGCGAGGAGGAGGGAGCGGCTACGGGCGGACTGCTTGGCCTTGAACATGTGGGAGAGGTCCTTTACGGAAGAAGCCTGGTTGGTGGGTGGAACGGCCCGTGCCGGGTCAGTTGTAGGTGCCGGTGATCGAGACGCCGGTGCGGGTGCCCGTGACGCCGGTCAGGTCGACGGTGCCGAGGGCGGTCCAATTGCCGCTGACCTGGCGAACCGTGTGCAGGACCCGACCATCGGTCGCCACGAACGCCACCTGGAGCTCGTCATTGACGGCGGCCGCCGCGACGTCTGCGACCGTCACTCCGGACACCACCGGAGACAGCGAGTTGAACACCCACTCGCCGCTGAAGAACCGGGCGCCGTGGTACTGCTTCGCACCGTTCTCCGCCGTCAGGACCACTTGGAGGTCATTGCCCGTACCCGCGACGGCCACGTCCGTGATGGCGGCCGGAGCACCTTCCGCGGAAACGTCACCCCAACCGAGCCACGTACCGTTCGCCAACCGAGCCGTGTGATGCAGAGCCCCGTCGACCACCGCAACCACCTGCACATCGGACCCGGTGCGAGCCATCGCCACCTTCGTCACCGGCCTGTCAGCCGCCGGGTTGCCCACCGGAGCCAGCGGCGTCCAATTGCCGTCCGCCCGACGCACCGTGTGATACACCTTCCCGTCCGCCACCACGGCCACCTGAAGCTCCGCACCCACCGAAGCCGCCGCCACCTGCGTCACGTTCGACAAAGCACCGGCCACCGCGTTCACGTCACCGAAGCCTCCCCACGAACCGTCGGCGAAGCGGACGGTGTGGTACAGCTTGCCCTCGTTGCTGACGGCGAGCAGGTGCGTGTCTCCGTCGATGCCGGCCTCGGCGGTGGTCCGCACGCCCGAGGGGACATCGCCGCCCTCGTTCTGGACGTCCCCGAACTTCGACCAGGTCCCGTTCGGGTTGCGGACGCCGTGGTGGAGCGACCCGCCCGACTCCACCGCGACCTGGGCCCGCCACTGGCCGGACGGCGCCGGCGGCGTCACCACTTCGCCGCAGTTCTTGCTGGTGAGCGTCGAGCCCATGCTGAACGGAACGCCGTTGAAGACGGACTGCTTGACCGTGCCCTGGTACTGCTGCTCGTAGTGCAGGTGGGCCCCGGTGGAGTTGCCGGTGTTGCCGACGATGCCGATCTTCTGGCCTCGGGTGACGCGCTGTCCGACGGTGACGTCGTGGTCGTTCAGGTGGGCGTACAGCGTCTTGGAGCCGCCGCCGTGATCGATGACCACGTACTTGCCGTAGCTGGTGGTGAGGGACTTCACGACGCTGACGGTGCCGTCGGCGCTGGCGAGGACCGGCTGGTTCTCCGTCGAGGAGCCTCGCGTCCAGTCGATGGAAAGGGTGGACGGGCTGTGGCCGCCGTACGTCTTGCCCAGCCAGGACTGCTGGCAGCTGAAGGGCATCTGGTAGGCGGGGCCCGCCGCGTGGGAGGGCGCGGCGGCGAAGGCGACCAGACCGGAGGCGGCCAGGGCGAGACCGGTGGCGGAGGTCAGGACGCGGCGGGAGAAGGTGAGAGACATGAGGATTCCTCGAAAGTTCGGGTGGGGGGCGCGGCGCGGGCCGGCGCGGGTCAGTTGAAGGTGCCGGTGAGGGCGACGCCGTCGCGGGCGGCGGGAACACCGGTCAGGTCGACGGTGCCGAGGGCGGTCCAGTTGCCGCTGACCTGGCGAACCGTGTGCAGGACCCGACCATCGGTCGCCACGAACGCCACCTGGAGCTCGTCATTGACAGCAGCCGCGGACACGTCCGTCACGGTCACACCGGACACCACCGGAGACAGCGAGTTGAACACCCACTCGCCGCTGAAGAACCGGGCGCCGTGGTACTGCTTCGCACCGTTCTCCGCCGTCAGGAC
>NZ_JBHVPG010000119.1:0-2975 GCF_042887545.1 Streptomyces sp. NPDC057939 | reverse complement strand
GCCCCGGGCCGTCGACCCGCCGCGACGAGCGACGCCCCCCGCTCCACCCCGCGACATCGGCGGACGCCGCACCGGCCGCACCGGCCCGTTCCGGCCCGCCGCGGACCCGATCCGGGCCCGGCCCCGCCCCGCTGTGACTCCGCTCCGGCCACTCCGCGACCGCGTTCGGCCCGCAGCGGGTCCGGCCCCGCCCGGGGCGGCGTCCCCGCCCGTTCCGGGGGCCGGAAACAGTCGCTCCGCCGACTCCCGCGGACCCGCCGCCGGCGTTGGCGGACCGGCCCCGGACGTGACCCCGGTCACCGTGTCCCACGATTCGGGACGACTTCGTCCGCATGATGGACAGTAGTGGACTCCTCCAATCGACGCATGACACGCTTCCGCCATGAATGGAGCTGGAATTGCCTTGGTGAGTCGGCGGCACGTCGACCTCGGCCGCATGTCCAGCGCCATCTGTCCGGCGAGCTGACGGAACCAGCCACCGCCGCACGTCGACGTCGTCCCCACTGAAGCGGACGCGTCGGCCACGCAAGCCCCCTGAAAGCCGAAGACCGCCCCTGCCTGCCGGCAAAACCGGCCGAAGGCGGCATTTCGGCCCACCTGCTCAGCGTCGCCGGTCCGACAGGGGCGCGCCGCCACTCCCCCTGCCCATGCCCCGAGCCGCCGAAGAAGGACGTACCGCCATGGCCGCCACTCCCGAAACGCCCGCAGCCGCCCCAGCAGCCGCAGCGCGCCGCAAGACCGGCCGTCACCGCGGCGAGGGTCAGTGGGCCGTCGGACACCACACGCCCCTCAACGGCAACGAGCAGTTCAAGAAGGACGACGACGGTCTCAACGTGCGGACGCGCATTGAGACGATCTACTCCAAGGCGGGCTTCGACTCGATCGACCCCAACGACCTGCGCGGCCGCATGCGCTGGTGGGGCCTCTACACCCAGCGCAAGCCCGGGATCGACGGCGGCAAGACCGCGATCCTGGAGCCGGAGGAGCTGGACGACAAGTACTTCATGCTGCGCGTGCGCATCGACGGCGGCCGGCTGACCACCGAGCAGCTCCGCGTCATCGGCGAGATCTCCGAGGAGTTCGCACGCGGCACCGCGGACCTCACCGACCGCCAGAACGTGCAGTACCACTGGATCCGGATCGAGGACGTCCCCGAGATCTGGCGCCGCCTGGAGGCCGTCGGCCTGTCCACCACCGAGGCCTGCGGTGACACGCCCCGCGTCATCCTCGGTTCGCCCGTGGCCGGCATCGCCCAGGACGAGATCATCGACGGCACGCCCGCCATCGACGAGATCTACCGCCGCATCGTCGGCAACAAGGACTTCTCGAACCTGCCCCGCAAGTTCAAGTCCGCGATCTCCGGCTCGCCGCTGCTCGACGTGGCGCACGAGATCAACGACATCGCCTTCGTCGGCGTGAACCACCCCGAGCACGGCCCCGGCTTCGACGTCTGGGTCGGCGGCGGCCTCTCCACCAACCCCAAGCTCGGTGTGCGCCTGGGCACCTGGGTCTCGCTCGACGAGGTCCCGGACATCTACGAGGGCGTCATCTCGATCTTCCGCGACTACGGATACCGCCGGCTGCGCAACCGCGCACGCCTGAAGTTCCTCGTCGCCGACTGGGGCCCGGCCAAGTTCCGCCAGGTCCTGGAGGACGAGTACCTGAAGCGCAAGCTGACGGACGGCCCCGCGCCCGAGCAGCCCTCCGGCCAGTGGCGCGACCACGTCGGCGTCCACCAGCAGAACGACGGCCGCTTCTACGTCGGCTTCGCGCCCCGCGTGGGCCGCGTGGACGGCGCCACCCTGACCAAGATCGCGGACGTCGCCGAGCAGCACGGCTCGGGCCGACTGCGCACCACCGCCGAGCAGAAGATGGTCGTCCTCGACATCGAGGCCGACCGGGTCGACTCGGTGGTCGCCGCCCTGGAGTCGCTCGACCTGCGGGTCAAGCCGTCCCCGTTCCGGCGCGGCACCATGGCGTGCACCGGCATCGAGTTCTGCAAGCTGGCCATCGTCGAGACGAAGGCGCGCGGCGCCTCGCTGATCGACGAGCTGGAGCGCCGCCTGCCGGACTTCGCCGAGCCTCTCACCATCAACATCAACGGCTGCCCGAACGCCTGCGCCCGCATCCAGGTCGCGGACATCGGTCTCAAGGGCCAGCTCGTCCTGGACGACGACGGCAACCAGGTGGAGGGCTACCAGGTCCACCTGGGCGGCGCCCTCGGCCTGGAGGCCGGCTTCGGCCGCAAGGTCCGCGGCCTCAAGGTCACCTCGGCCGGTCTGCCCGACTACGTCGAGCGGGTCGTCACGCGCTTCCAGGAGCAGCGCGAGGACGGCGAGCGCTTCGCCGCGTGGGTCACCCGCGCCGACGACGAGGCCCTGTCATGAGCGAGCGAGCGGCCCCGTTCTACTGCCCGTACTGCGGTGACGAGGACCTGTTCCCCAACGAGGCCGGTCACGGCGCGTGGGAATGCAGGGCCTGCAACCGAGCCTTCCAGCTGAAGTACCTCGGGCTGCTGTCCCGGGGTGTATCAGTCCAACACCGCTGGAGGGGACGAGATATGACGACGGTTCAGGAAACGCGGAACCTGAAGGAACTGGCCGAGCGGGCGGGCCGGGAACTGGAGGACGCCTCCGCGCTGGAGATCCTGCGCTGGGCGGCCGACACCTTCGGCGACAAGTTCGCCGTCACCTCCTCGATGGAGGACGCGGTGGTCGCCCACCTCGCCTCCCGGGTTCGCCCCGGCGTGGACGTCGTGTTCCTCGATACGGGTTACCACTTCGAGGAGACGATCGGGACGCGGGACGCGGTGGAGGCGGTGATGGACGTCAACGTCATCACGCTGACCCCGCGGCAGAGCGTCGCGGAGCAGGACGCGCAGTACGGTCCGCGGCTCCATGACCGGGATCCGGACCGGTGCTGCGCGTTGCGGAAGGTCGCGCCGCTGGAGGAGGGCCTGACCGGTTACGCGGCGT
>NZ_JBHVPG010000118.1:0-3714 GCF_042887545.1 Streptomyces sp. NPDC057939 | reverse complement strand
CACCGCGCCACCCGCCAGGTCCCGAACACCCTCGCCGACACCGACAGCCACCGCACCCGACGTCAACCACACCAGACGAGCACCCGCGAACCGATGGTCCGCCAACCAACCCTGCACCGTCTCCACGGCCGCGTTCACCGCCGCGTGGACGGAACCGACCGTGTCGGCGTCGTCCCCGATGGCGGGCGGCAGTACGAATACCGCGTCCGGAACCGGTTCGCCCCCGTCGAGAGCCGCAGCGAGGGCGGCGGCATCGGCGTACGCGGTGACCTGTGCACCCGAAGTGCCCAGGTCGAGTTCGTCCCGGCCGAGGACGGCCCAGCGAAGGCCGGCGGCGGAAGCCTCGCCCATGGGGGCGGGCGTCCATTCGACGCGGAAGAGGGATTCCACGTGGGCTCCCGCAGCGGCGTTGACCTGCTCGGCCGAGGCCGGCCGAAGCGTCAGCGACTCCACCGCCGCCACCGCCCGCCCGGACTCGTCCGCGACCAACAACGCCAACGTGTGCGACTCATCCGCGGACACCGGCGTCAACCGCATCCGCAACGCCGAAGCACCCGCCGCGAACAACGAAACCCCGGACCACGAGAACGGCAGCTGCGCACCGGTCTCCGCCGCGGCGGGGTCGCCGTGGCCTATGGCGTGCAGACCGGCGTCGAGGAGGGCCGGATGCAGACCGAACCGCGCCGCGTCACGACGCCCGTCCTCCGGAAGCACGACCTCGGTGAACAACTCACCACCGCGCCGCCAGGCCGCCTTCAAGCCCTGGAACAGCGGCCCGTAGGTCATGCCGTCCCCTGCGAGTTCCTCGTACAGTCCGCTCACGTCGACGGCGACCGCGTCGACCGGCGGCCAGACCGCCAGCGCACCGAAGTCCGCCGCCGCCTCGGACCGGGCACCGACGGCAAGCACACCGGACCCGTGACGGATCCACGGCTCGCCCGCGAGTGCGTCCTCATGCCGGGAGTACACGGCGAACGCCCGGTTGCCGGAGGCGCTCGGCGCGTCGACGGCGAGTTGCAGGTGCACGCCGCCGCGCTCGGGCAGGACCAGCGGAGCTTCCAGCGTCAGCTCCTCGACCACGTCGCATCCGACCTGGTCGCCGGCGCGGATCGCGAGGTCGACGAAGGCCGTTCCCGGCAGCAGGACACCACCGTGGATCGTGTGATCGGCGAGCCAGGCGTGGGTGTCGAGCGACAGTCGACCTGCGAGCAGCACCCCGTCCGAGTCGGCGAGAGTGACCGCCGCGCCGAGCAGCGGGTGGTCGGCGTCGCCGAATCCGATCGCTGCCGGGTCCCCGGTCGTGTACGCCACCTCACTGGGCCAGAACCGCTGCCGCTGGAAGGCGTACGTCGGCAGGTCAACCCGTCGGGCACCACTACCGGCGAAGAACGCCGACCAATCGACGGCCACACCGTGAACATGAGCCTGCGCGAGGGCTGTCGTGACGACCTGGACCTCGGGACGGTGCCGACGGAGCGCGGGCACGAACGTGGCCGTCGATCCGGCGGTGACGCATTCCTGGGCGAGGGCGGAGAGGATTCCGTCGGGTCCGAGTTCGAGGTAGGTGGTCACGCCGGCGGCTTCCAGGGTGCGGATGCCGTCGAGGAAGCGGACGGCGTCGCGGACGTGGCGGACCCAGAAGTCGGCCGTGCCCATCTCGCCGTCGGTGACGAGGGCGCCGGTCAGGTTGGAGACGACCGGGATGCTCGGCACGTTGAAGGTCAGGCCGTCGACCACCTTGCGGAAGTCGGCGAGCATGCCGTCCATGTGCGGCGAGTGGAAGGCATGACTGACGACGAGGCGCTTGGTCTTGCGGCCGGTGAGCGATGCGGCGATGGCGACCGCTTCGTCCTCGTCACCCGCGATCACGACGGACTGCGGACCGTTGACGGCCGCGATGCTCACCCGGTCGGTCAGCAGCGGCAGAACCTCCGCCTCCGACGCCTGAACGGCGATCATCACGCCACCGGTCGGCAGCGCCTGCATCAGCCGTCCGCGCGCTGCGACCAGCGTGCACGCGTCGTCCAGCGACAGGACACCGGCCGCATGCGCGGCAGCGATCTCACCGATGGAGTGCCCGGACAGGTAGTCCGGCTTCACACCCCACGATTCGATCAGCCGGAACAACGCCACCTCGACGGCGAACAACGCCGGCTGGGTGAAGCGAGTCTCATCCAGCAGAGCGGCATCCGACCCGAACAGCAGCTCCTTCAGCGGCAGTT
This sequence comes from Streptomyces sp. NPDC057939, assembly GCF_042887545.1. NCBI lineage: Bacteria > Bacillati > Actinomycetota > Actinomycetes > Kitasatosporales > Streptomycetaceae > Streptomyces > Streptomyces sp. NPDC057939. Next base: position 1,492 of record NZ_JBHVPG010000118.1, on the reverse strand, counting down.
CCAGCAGCCCGTCCATTCGGGCACACACGGCGTCCAACGCGTCCGCGAACACCGGGTGGGCCTCGTACAGCTCACGCCCCATGCCCAGCCGCTGACTCCCCTGCCCCGTGAACAGGAAGGCCAGTCCGCCACCCGAGACCGCACCTTGGTGGACCCCCGGCACCTGCTCTCCGGCCGCAAGGGCAGTCAGTCCGGTGAGGAATGCCGCCCGGTCCTCCGCGAGGACAACGGATCGACGATCGAGCGTGGACCTCGATGTGGCCAAGGAGTAGGCGACGTCGGTGGGTTCCAGCATTTCGTCCGACGCGATCCACGCCGCCAGCCGCTCGGCCTGCACACGCAGAGCCGCATCGCTCTTCGCCGACAGAATCCACGGCAGGCCACCCGCACGACCCTGCTGCGGCCGAAGCGATACCTCCGCGTCACCCTCGACGTCGGGAGCCTGCTCGATGATCGTGTGGGCGTTGGTGCCGCTGAACCCGAACGAGGAAATACCCGCCCGACGCGGACGACCGGTCTCCGGCCACGCCCGCCGCTCCGTCAGCAAAGCGATCTCACCCGCGGTCCAGTCGACGTGCGGGGTGGGCTCATCCACATGCAGCGTCCGCGGCAGCACCCCGTGCTGCATCGCCAGGACCATCTTCATCACACCGGCCACACCGGCAGCGGCCTGCGTGTGCCCGATGTTCGACTTGATCGAACCGAGCAGCAACGGCTGCCCGTCGGCCCGCTCCTGGCCGTACGTGGCGAGGAGCGCCTGCGCCTCGATCGGGTCGCCCAGACGGGTACCCGTGCCGTGTGCCTCGACGGCGTCCACGTCGGCGGCCGACAGGCCGGCGCCGGCCAGCGCCGCACGGATCACCCGCTGCTGCGAAGGACCGTTCGGAGCCGTCAGACCATTGCTCGCACCATCCTGGTTGATCGCCGAGCCACGGATCACCGCGAGGACCGGGTGACCGTTGCGGCGGGCATCCGACAGCCGCTCCACGAGCAGCATGCCGACACCCTCACCCCAACCCGTACCGTCCGCACCCGCCGCGAAAGCCTTGATCCGACCATCGGCCGCAAGCCCACGCTGACGACTGAAGTCGATGTACGCACCCGGCGACGACATGACCGTCACACCACCGGCCAACGCCATGCTGCACTCACCGTTACGGAGCGCCTGCACCGCCCAATGCAACGCCACCAACGAAGCCGAGCACGCGGTATCAACCGTCACCGCCGGACCCTCAAGCCCGAACGCATACGACAGACGCCCCGACACGACACTCGCCGCGTTTCCGGTACCGAGAAAGCCCTCGATGCCCTCGGGGATTACCTGGAAGGTCGAGTCGTAGTCCTGGCCGTTGGTGCCGACGAAGACACCCGCCTGGGTTCCACGCACCGCGGCCGGGTCGATACCCGCCCGCTCGAACGCCTCCCACGTCGTCTCCAACAACAACCGCTGCTGCGGATCCATCGCCAGGGCCTCACGCGGCGAAATACCGAA
>NZ_JBHVPG010000117.1:0-4000 GCF_042887545.1 Streptomyces sp. NPDC057939 | reverse complement strand
TCGTCCCGCAGGAACCGGGTCAGAGCGGAAGCCGTCGGATAGTCGAAGATCAACGTCGCCGGGAGGGTCACACCCGTCGCCGCACCGATCCGATTGCGCAGCTCGACAGCCGTCAGCGAATCGAAGCCCAACTCCTTGAAAGCACGATCCGCACCCACCGCCTCCGAGCCGTCATGGCCCAGAACCGCCGCGACCTGCGCACGGACCAAACCGAGCAGCTCCCGCTCCAGCTCGACCGCACCAAGACCGGCGAATTTCCCGACCGGTGCGACGGTGTCCTCGGCGCGCGCGGCAGGCCCGGCCGGCCGGGTCTCCGGCAGCTCGGCGAACAGCGTGCTGGGGCGCACAGCGGTAAAGGCGGGCCCGAAGCGGTCCCAGTCCACGTCCGCGACGAGCAGAGCCGCATCGGACGATCCGGACACGCTCTGACGCAGAACGGCCATCGCCGTATCCGGCGCCATCGGCGGCAGACCCTCGCGCCGCATCCGGGCGTCCATCGCCTCGTCCGCCGCCATCCCACCGTCGGCCCACGGACCCCAGGCCAGAGATGTCGCAGCCAGACCCGCCGCACGACGCTGCTCGGCCAGGGCGTCCAAGTACGCGTTCGCGGCAGCGTAATTACCCTGCCCGGCACCACCGATGGTCCCGCTCATCGAGGAGAACAAGACGAACGCGGACAGCTCGATGTCGAGCTCGGCGGTCAACTCGTGCAGGTTGAGCGCGGACGTGGCCTTGGCCCGCAGCACGCTCTCGAACCGCTCCGGCGTCAGCGCGTCAAGAACGCCATCGTCCAGAATTCCGGCGGTGTGCACGACAGCCGTGAGCGTCTCCGCCTCGGCGGCCAGGACCGTACGCAGGGCATCCCGGTCGGCGGCGTCACACGCCACCACGGAGACCTCCACACCCATGCCCGACAACTCCGCGGCCAACTCAGCCGCACCGGGAGCATCCGCACCCCGCCGACTGGTCAGCACCAGACGCCCGGCACCCGCCCCGGCCAGCCAACGAGCCACCCGACCACCCAGAGCACCCGTACCACCGGTGACCAGGACCGTCCCGGACGGGGTCCAGGAGCCCGTGATCCCGGCCACGGCGCGGACCAGACGACGCCCGAAGACACCGGAGGTACGAACCGCGACCTGGTCCTCGCCCGCACCAGCGGCAAGGACACCGACCAACCGGGCCATCGCCCGCTCGTCCCACACCTCGGGAACGTCGACCAGACCACCCCAGCGCTCGGGAACCTCAAGCGCCGCAACCCGGCCCAGACCCCACACCTGCGCCTGAACGGGCGAGGTCAGGACATCGGAGCGACCGACGCTCACCGCACCACGGGTCAAGCACCACAACGGCGCTCCCACCCCGGCATCACCGAGCGCCTGCACCAGAACGGCGGTATCCACCACATCCGCGGCCCCGTCCAGGGCGAGCAGCGACACCACACCCGCGACGGGTCCGGGTGCCACGTCGGCCAGCAGCTCGGCCGACGCAGCACGATCGGCACCGGACTCGATGACGACCCGGCGGACCTCGCCACCAGCTTCGGCGAGCGCGCCGACCACGGCCGTGTCGTCCACGCCCCCGGAGGGAGTCACGACCAGCCAGGTACCCGACAGCCGCGCACCGGTGCCGGCATCCGTCAGCGGCTTCCACGACACCCGGTAGCGCCAGCGGTCCACCTCGGACTGGGTCCGCAGGTTGCGACGCCAAGCAGACAGCCCGGGCAGAACCGAGCTCCACGCCCCCTGGTCGTCCATGTCCAGCGTGTCGGCGAGCGACTCCAGGTCCTCGCGCTCCACCGCATCCCAGAAGCGGGAATCCAGGTCAGGGCCGGAGCCGCTGCGCGCCGTGCCCGTGAGCTGCAGCCAGAAGCGCTGCCGCTGGAAGGCGTACGTCGGCAGCTCCACGCTCCGGGCACCCGTACCGGCGAAGAACTTCGACCAGTCAACGTCCAGGCCCCGCAGATGTGCCTGAGTCAGCGAAGCGACCACCGTCTCGGTCTCGGTGCGCCCGCTGCGCAGAGCGGGAACGAAGGCAACGCCCTCGTTGCCGGTCACACAGTCCTGGGCCATGGCCGAGAGCACGCCACCCGGGCCGAGTTCGACGTACGTCGTCACCCCGGCGGTCTCCAGGGCGCGCATGCCGTCGAGGAAGCGGACTGCTTCACGGACGTGACGGACCCAGAAGTCCGCCGACCCCATCTCACCGTCCGCGACCAGGGCACCGGTCAGGTTCGACACGACCGGGATCCGCGGGGCGGCGAAGGACAGACCCTCCACCACCTGGCGGAACTCGTCGAGCATGCCGTCCATGTGCGGCGAGTGGAACGCGTGGCTCACCGTGAGCCGCTTGCTCTTCCGATCGCCGAGCGACTCCACCACCGCCAGAGCGGCATCCTCGTCACCCGCGATCACGACCGACTGCGGACCGTTGACGGCCGCGATGCTCACACGCTCCGTGAGCAGCGGCAGAACCTCATCCTCCGACGCCTGCACCGCGATCATCACGCCACCGGCCGGCAGCGCCTGCATCAGCCGACCACGAGCCGCAACCAGCGTGCACGCGTCGTCCAGGGACAGCACGCCCGCCACGTGTGCGGCGGCGATCTCACCGATGGAATGCCCGGACACGAAGTCCGGCTTCACACCCCACGACTCGAACAGCCGGAACAACGCCACCTCGACCGCGAACAGCGCCGGCTGCGTGAACCGCGTCTCATCCAACAGACCCGCATCCGACCCGAACAACGCATCCTTCAGGGGCAGTTCCAGATCGAGGCGGGCGCAGACCGCATCCAGGGCTTCGGCGAACACCGGGAACGCGTCGTACAGCTCACGCCCCATCCCCAACCGCTGACTGCCCTGCCCGGTGAACAGGAAGGCAAGCTTCCCGCCGACCGGCGAGCCCTTCACGAGCGTCGACGTCGAGCGACCCTCGGCCAGTGCTTCGAGGCCGGAGAGGAGTTCGTCACGGTCCGTGGCGACGATGGCGGCGCGGTCCTCGAAGGAGGCCCTGCCCGCCGTCAGCGACCACGCGACATCCGCCGGACGAGCGTCCGGGGTCGACAGGACGTACGACCGAAGCCGGCTCGCCTGCTCCTGGAGCGCTTCCGGGCCCTTCGCCGACAGGACCCACGGCACCGACGGGAGTAGTACGGACTCGTCCCCGGACGAGACCGCCGCTTCCGAGGTCATCGGCTGTTCGATGATGGTGTGGGCGTTGGTGCCGCTGATGCCGAACGAGGACACACCCGCGCGACGCGGACGGCCCGTCTCCGGCCAGTCCACCGCATCCGTCAGGAGACGGACGTCACCGGCCTCCCAATCGATGTGCGAGGACGGCGCGTCCACATGCAGCGACTTGGGCAGAACCCCGTGCCGCATCGCCATAACCATCTTGATCACACCGGCCACACCCGCCGCAGCCTGCGTGTGCCCGATGTTCGACTTGATCGACCCCAGCAGCAACGGCCGGTCCGCCGACCGCTCCTGCCCGTACGTCGCCAACAGCGCCTGCGCCTCGATCGGGTCACCCAGACGGGTACCCGTCCCGTGCGCCTCCACCGCGTCCACATCGGCCGTCGACAGACCCGCACTCGCCAACGCCTCACGGATCACCCGCTGCTGCGAAGGACCGTTCGGAGCCGTCAAACCATTGCTCGCACCGTCCTGGTTGACCGCCGAACCACGCACCACCGCCAGGATCCGATGCCCATGGCGCACCGCGTCCGACTGACGCTCCACGAGCAACATGCCCGCACCCTCGGCCCAACCCGTCCCGTCCGCACCCTCCGCGAACGACTTGCACCGACCATCCGACGCCAGACCACGCTGACGACTGAAGTCGATGAACGTCTCCGGCGTCGCCATGATCGCCACACCACCGGCAAGCGCCATATCGCACTCACCCTGCCGCAACGCCTGAATCGCCCAATGCAGAGCGACCAACGACGACGAACACGCCGTATCCACCGTCACCGCCGGCCCCTCAAGCCCGAAGG
>NZ_JBHVPG010000116.1:0-4285 GCF_042887545.1 Streptomyces sp. NPDC057939 | reverse complement strand
GACCTCACCGCCTACGCCCACCAGGACCTCCCCTTCGAACGCCTCGTAGAAGCCCTCAACCCCACCCGCACCCTCTCCCACCACCCCCTCTTCCAGACGATGCTCAACCTGAGCACCGCGGGGGGCGCCGCCGACGACACGCTCGTCCTGCCCGGGCTGCGGGTGACGCCCGAGCGGAGCCGGCTCGGCGTCGCGAAGGTGGACCTCGCGTTCGTGCTCGCCGAGACCCGTGCCGGCGACGGGCCGGCCGCCGCTCTGACGGGTGCGCTGGACTACCGGACCGACCTGTTCGACCGGTCGACGGCGCAGTCCCTGGTGGACAGGTTCGTCAGGGTGCTGGAGGAGGTCACCGCGGACCCGGACGTACGGGTCTCCGCGGTCGGGATCCTCAGCCCGGCCGAGCGCGGTGAGCTGCTCGACGCCTGGGCGGGGCCGGTGCTGGAGGACCTCGACGCGACCCTGCCGCAGATGTTCGAGGCGCAGGCCTCCCTGACGCCCGACGCGCCGGCCCTGGTGTCCGGTACCCGGTCGCTGTCGTACGCGGAGCTCAACGCGCGCGCCAACCGGCTCGCCCACCTGCTGCGCCAGGAGGGGGTCCGGCCGGGGACGCCGGTCGTCATGCTGATGGAGCGGTCGGCGGCCCACGTCGTGGCGACCCTCGCCATCTCGAAGGCCGGCGGTGCCTACGCCCCGCTCCACGACACCCATCCGCTCGACCGGATGCGTTTCGTCGTCGACGACACGGGCGCCCCGTTGATCCTCACCGACCGGGTCGAGGAGGCGCGCGCCGCCGAGCTCGGCGCCCGGGTGCTGGTGGTGGACGAGGACGGCGCGCCGGCGGAGCGGCACCCGGACCGGAACCTGGACGTGCGGCTGCGGCCGCTGGACCTGGCGTACGTGATGTACACGTCCGGTTCGACGGGCGTCCCCAAGGGCGTGGCCGTCACCCAGCGCGGTGTCGTCGACCTGGTGCGCGACCACGCCTGGCGGCCGGGGACGCACGCCCGGGTGCTGCTGCACGCACCGCACGCGTTCGACGTGTCCTCGTACGAACTGTGGGTGCCGCTGGTGTCCGGCGGAACGGTCGTCGTGGCACCGCCGGAGCAGTTGGACGCCGTTTCGGTCCGCGAGCTGATCACCACCCACCGCATCACGGCGATCCACCTCACCGCAGGCCTGTTCCGGGTGATCGCCGAGGAGGCCCCGGAGTCGTTCGTCGGGGTGCGGGAGGTCCTCACCGGCGGTGACGTGGTGTCGCCCGTCGCGGTCGCCCGGGTGCTGGAGCACGCGCCGGACACGGTGCTGCGCCACCTGTACGGGCCGACGGAGACGACCCTGTGCGTCACCCAGCACGAGGTGCGGGCCCCGTACACGGCGCAGCCGAGCCTGCCCATCGGACGACCGATGGGCAACACCCGGGCCTACGTGCTGGACCGCTGGCTCCAGCCGGTGCCGGCGGGAGTGCCGGGCGAGCTGTTCATCTCGGGCGGCCTGGCGCGCGGCTACCTGCACCGCGGCACGCTGACCGCCGAGCGGTTCGTCGCCGACCCGTACGGCGGGGCCGGGGAGCGCATGTACCGCACGGGTGACCTCGTACGTCTCAACAGCGCGGGCGACCTGGAGTACCTGGCCCGGGCCGACGACCAGGTCAAGATCCGTGGCTTCCGCGTGGAGCTCGGCGAGATCGAGACCGCGCTCGCCGGGCGCCCCGAACTGGCCCAGGCGGCCGTGATCGTCCGCGAGGACCGGCCCGGGGACCGCAGGCTGGTGGCCTACGTGGTGGGTGACGGCGGTCCGCACGCGGTGGACGCGCAGGCGCTGCGCTCCTTCGTACGGGCGACCCTGCCGGACTACATGGTGCCGTCGGCGTTCGTCACCCTGGAGGCGCTCCCACTGACCGCGAACGGCAAGCTCGACCGCAAGGCGCTCCCCGCCCCCGACCGGACCACCGGGTCCGCCGGGCGGTCGGATCTCACGCCGGTCGAGCGGAGCCTGCGGACGCTGTTCGGTGAGGTCCTGGGCGTGACCGCGGAGGCGGTGGGCGTCGACGACGGGTTCTTCGACCTCGGCGGCGACAGCATCCTCTCCATCCAGCTCGTCGGCCGGGCACGTACGGCCGGCTTCGTCCTGGCGGTCCGTGACGTCTTCGAGCACCAGACGGTCGCCGCGCTGGCCGAGGCGCTGGCGGGACGCGACAGCGGTGTTCCGGAGCGGCTCGCGGAGGTCGCCCCGTACGGGCCCGTGCCGCCCACCCCGGTGATGGCCCGGATCCACGAACTGGGTCTGGGGGGCGACGACTTCAACCAGTCCGTGGTGGTGTCGGTGCCCGCGGGGTTGGACCCGGACCGGTTGGCCTCCGCGTTCCAGCGGGTCCTCGACCACCACGACGCGTTCCGGCTGCGGGCCGGTGCCGACGGCACGATGGAGGTCCTGGAGCCCGGCGCCGTACCGGCCGCGGAGGTCCTGCTGCGCGTCGAAGCACCCGGGACGGTGCCCGCCGAGGACGTGGAGGAACTGGTCACGGCCCTGGCGACCGCCGCCCGGGAGCGTCTGGCACCCGCCGGGGGCCGCATGGTCCAGGCCGTGTGGCTCGACCTCGGCGCCTCCACCGAGGGCCTGCTGATCGTGGTCGCCCACCACCTCGTCGTCGACTCGGTGACCTGGCGGATCGTGGTCCCCGACCTGGAGAGCGCCTACGCGGGCGGCGACCTCGCGCCCGTGGGCACCTCGTGGCGGCAGTGGGCCACCGCGCTCGCGGAGCTCGCCACCGACCCCCGGATCGAGGCCGAGCTCGGCCACTGGGAGGGCACCGCCGCCGGGGACGATCCGCTACGGGTGGACCGTACGCGGGACGTCCACGCGCTGGCGGGCCGCGTCAGCCTCACCCTGCCCACCGCGACGACGGAGGCCCTGCTGACGTGGGTGCCCGGCACGGTCAACGCCGGCGTCAACGACGTCCTGCTGACCGCGTTCGCCCTCGCGGTCGCCGACTGGCGGCGCGGCCGGGGCGGCGACCCCGACGCCCCGGTGGTGGTCGACCTGGAGAGCCACGGCCGGCACGAGGACGCCGTCCCCGGAGCCGACCTCAGCCGCACCGCGGGCTGGTTCACGGCCCTGTACCCCGTCCGCCTGGCGCCGGCAGTCGCCGACTGGAGCCTGGTCCAGCGGGACGGGACGGCCCTCGGCGACGCCCTCAAGCAGGTCAAGGAGCAGCTGCGCGCCGTCCCGGGCGACGGCCTCGGCTTCGGTCTGCTGCGCCACCTCAACGCCGGCACCGGACCACGCCTCGCCGCGCTCCCGGAACCCGGCTTCGGCTTCAACTACCTCGGGCGCAGAACGGCCCCCGCCCCGGGCGCGGCCGGCCCGTGGAGCGTCATCGGCGGTGGTGTCGCCGGTCACCGCCCGGCGGCGCCCATGGCCCACGCCGTCGAGATCAGCGCGGTGGCGCACGACGGCGAGCAGGGCCCGGAACTGCGCGCCGACTGGACCTGGGCACGGAGCCTGATCAGCGACGAGGAGGCCGGGGACCTGGCCGAACTCTGGTTCCGCGCCATCGAAGCACTGGTATCGCACGCAGGCCGCCCCGATGCGGGAGGCCTCACCCCGTCCGACGTGACCCTCGCCTCTCTCAGTCAGTCCGAGATCGAGGAATTCGAAGCCGACCTTGAGTCCGAGTGGGAGATAGAGCAGTGAGCCAGCAACCGTCTCGTTCGCGCAGCAAGATCGAGGACATCCTTTCGCTCTCCCCGCTGCAAGAGGGCTTCCTGTTCCTGAGCCTGTTCCACACGGACGGGCCGGACGTCTACGTCAGCCAGGTCTCCTTCGACCTGGAGGGTCCGTTCGACGCGGCCCGCATGCGGGCGGCGGGCCAGGCCCTGCTCCAGCGGCACGCCAACCTCCGCGCCGGCTTCCGGCAGCGCAAGAACGGCAGCTGGGCGCAGCTGGTCCTGCGGGAGGTGACGCTCCCGTTCGCCGAGGCCGACCTGTCCGGTCTGGCACAGGACGAACAGCGGGCGGAGGCCGCCCGGCTCGCCGCCGCGGACCGCGCCGAACGCTTCGACCTGGGCCGGCCCCCGCTGCTGCGGTTCACGGCCGTCCGACTGGACGAGAACCGGGTCCGGCTGGTCATGACCAACCACCACATCGTGCTCGACGGCTGGTCCATGCCGGTCCTGCTCCGCGAGCTCATGGCGTTGTACGCGGGGGCCGATGGTGGCGCGGCTGCCCTGCCGCGGGTCCGTCCCTACCGGGACTACCTGACGTGGCTGGACGGCCGCGACCGGGA
>NZ_JBHVPG010000115.1:0-4849 GCF_042887545.1 Streptomyces sp. NPDC057939 | reverse complement strand
ACCTCACCGCCTACGCCCACCAGGACCTCCCCTTCGAACGCCTCGTAGAAGCCCTCAACCCCACCCGCACCCTCTCCCACCACCCCCTCTTCCAGGTGGTCCTCTCCCTGCAGAACACCGGTCCGCGCGGGCCCGAGGCGCAGGGCGGCCCGGCCCTGCCCGGCGGGCTGACGATCTCCCGCGCCGGCGGCGCGGCCACCGCCGCCAAGGTCGACCTGGGCTTCTCGGTGTCGGAGCGCCGCGACGGCGACAACGCCCCCGCCGGCATCACCGGCGTCCTCGACTACAGCACCGACCTCTTCGACCGCTCGACGGCCCAGGCCCTGGCCGACCGGTTCGTCCGGGTGCTCGTCGAAGCGGTGGCGGACCCCGCCCAGCGGTTGAGCCGCATCGACGTCCTGGGACCCGAGGAGCGCGGCCGGGTCCTGTCGCGGGCGCAGGGCCCCGCGAAGGACCTCGCCCCGGCGGGCTTCGCCGCGCTCTTCGAGGAGCACGTCCGCCGGCGCCCCGACGCCGAGGCCCTCGTCCTGCGCGAGGAGTCGTTGACGTACGCCGAGCTCAACGCGCGCGCCAACCGGCTCGCCCGGCTGCTGGTCTCGTACGGAGCCGGTCCCGAACGCCTCGTCGCCCTGGCGCTGCCGCGCTCCACCGAACTGGCCGTGGCCGTCCTGGCCACCGCCAAGGCCGGCGCCGCCTTCCTGCCCCTCGACCCGGGACACCCCGCGGAGCGGATCACCGGCACGCTCGGGGACGCGTCCCCCGTCGTCCTCGTGACCACCGGTGCGACGGGCGGCACGCTGCCCGCCACCGACGTGCCCCGGCTGGTGCTGGACGATCCCGCGACGGCCGCCCTGCTCGCGGGTCAGGACGCCGGCGACCCGGCCGACGCCGACCGGACGGCCCCGCTCTCCCCGTACAACCCGGCCTACGTCATCTACACCTCGGGCACGACCGGCCGCCCCAAGGGGGTCACCGTCACCCACGCGGGCCTGCCCGGCCTCGTCGACATCTTCACCTCGTACGCCGGGGTCGTCCCCGGCAGCCGGGTCCTGCACCACCTGTCCCCCGCCTTCGACGGTGCGGTCTGGGAGCTGTCCATGGGCCTGCTCACCGGATCGACGCTGGTCATCGCACCCCCGGAGACCCTCCCCGGACGGGAACTCGCGGAGCTGGCGGTCCGCGCGTCCGTCACGCACGCCGCGATCCCACCGGCGGTGCTCCAGCTGATCCCCGAAGGGGCGCTGCCCGCCGGGATGACGCTGGTCGTGGCCGCCGAGAGCTGCCCGCCCGAGCTGGTCGCGCGCTGGTCCGCGGGCCGGCTGATGCTCAACTCGTACGGCCCGTCCGAGGCCACCGTCTGCGCGACGATGAGCGGTCCCCTGACCGGCGCGGTCACCCCGCCGATCGGCGGCCCGGTGGCCGACACCTCGGTCCACGCCCTCGACGAGGCCCTCCAGCCCGTGGCGCCCGGCGTGCCCGCCGAGCTGTACGTGAGCGGCCCCGGCCTCGCCCGCGGCTATCTGGGCCGGGCCGCCCTGACCGGCGAACGGTTCGTCGCGAACCCGTACGGCCCGCCCGGCAGCCGCATGTACCGCACCGGCGACCTGGTCCGCTGGAACCGGGACGGCCAACTGGAGTACCTGGGACGCACCGACACCCAGGTCAAGCTACGCGGCATGCGCATCGAGCCCGCCGAGATCGAAGTGGCCATGACCCGTCTGCCCGGCATCGCCCAGGCCGCGGTGCTGGTCCGCGAGGACACCCCGGGCGAGCGCCGGCTCGTCGGCTACGCGGTCCCGGAGAGCGGCTTCGCCCCGGACCCGGCCGAGTTGCGCCGCCGACTGCGGGAGCTGCTGCCCGAGTACATGGTCCCCGCGGCGGTCACCGTGCTGCCCGCGCTGCCGTTGACGTCGAACGGCAAGCTCGACCGGCGGGCGCTGCCGGTGCCCGCGTACCGCGCGTCGAGCGGTCGGGCGCCGCGCACACCGCGCGAGGAGGTCCTGTGCCGGCTGTTCGCCGAGGTGCTGGAACTGGAACTCGTCGATCCCGACGACGGGTTCTTCGACCTGGGCGGCCATTCCCTGCTGGCGGTCCGGCTCGTGGAGCGGGTCAGGGCCGAGCTGGGCGTGGTGATGACGGTGCGGGACCTGTTCGCCGCGCCGTCCGTCGCGGACCTCGCGGCGCGGCTCGCCGCCGGCGGCGCCCGCGAGCCGATGGAACGCCTGCTGCCGTTGCGGGCCTCGGGCTCCGAACGTCCGCTGTTCTGCGTCCATCCCGGTTCCGGGATGAGCTGGTGCTACTCGGGTCTCGTCCGCCACCTGCCCGCCGGGATCCCGCTGTACGGGATCCAGGCCGCGGGACTCGACGGTGACGGCACGCTGCCCGCCACCCTGGAGGAGATGGCCGCCGAGTACGCCGACCTGATCCGCGGCGTCCAGCCCGAAGGCCCGTACCGGCTGCTCGGCTGGTCGCTCGGCGGGAACGTCGCCTTCGCCATGGCCGACGAACTGCGCCGGCGCGGCCAGGAGGTGGAGCTGCTGACCCTGTTGGACTCCTACCCGCGGCGCCGCACGGCCGGCGCGGAACCGGAACTGGCCGAGGTGTTCGCCCACAACCTGCGCGACGCCGGCTTCGACGTGACACCCGGAGAACTGGCCGGCGGGGCCTTCCCCGCGGCCCGCTACCGGGAGTTCCTGCACGCCACCGGGGACCCGATGGGCCGCCTCGAAGCGGACGAACTCCGCGCGGTGCTTGACGTGTTCATGAACAACGCGGGCCTGATGCGCGGCCACCTGCCCGGCCGTTTCGACGGCGACGTGCTGGTGGTGTCCGCGGAGCGGGTGTCCGCGGAGAAGCTCGCCCGCCGCGACGCCGAGTCGTGGCGCCCCCACGCGACGGGCCGCATCGACCGCGTCGGCGTCGACTCGGACCACCTCGGGCTCGTCCAGTCCGACGACGCGCTCGCCCTGATCGCCCGCGCCCTGACCGATCGGCTGCTGCCCACCGAAGGAGACACCGCCATGTCCCGTCCGAACGAAACGGCCTGACGCCATGCCCCTCATCGACGTCAACGGCATCCGGCTCCATTACTACGACAACGCCGCCAACGCCGCCAACGCCGCCGGCCCCGCCGCGCCGACCGGCTCCGGCCGCACCGCGCCCGCCGTCCTGCTCATCATGGGGTCGGGCAGCAAGGGTCGGGCCTGGCACCTGCACCAGGTACCGGCCCTGGTCGCCGCGGGACTGCGCGTCATCACCTTCGACAACCGGGGCATCGCCCCGAGCGACGAGTGCGCCGGCGGCTTCGGCCTGGCCGACCTGATCGCCGACACGGCCGCGCTGATCGAGGAGCTGCGGCTCGGCCCCTGCCAGGTCGTCGGCACCTCGATGGGCGCCTACGTCGCCCAGGAACTCGCACTGGCCCGGCCCGAACTCGTCGACCGGCTCGTCCTGATGGCCACCCGGGGGCGCGCGGACGCGGTCCGCAGCGCGCTGTCCCGCGCCGAGATCGAGCTGTACGACACGGACGTGCGCCTGCCCGCCTCCTACGAGGCGGTCATCGAGGCCATGCAGATGCTGTCGCCCACCACCCTCGACGACGACCAGCGGGCCCGGGACTGGCTCGACCTGCTGGAGCTGACCCGGGCCTCCGGGCCCGGCAGCCGGGCCCACCTCGGCATCACCGTCGGCTCGGACCGGCGGACGGCCTATCGGGCCATCCGGGTCCCGACCCGGGTCATCGCCTTCGAGGACGATCTCATCTCACCGCCTCGGCTCGGCCGGGAGGTCGCCGAGGCGATCCCCGGCGCCGAGTTCGAGGTCCTGCCCGACTGCGGGCACTACGGCTACCTGGAGCAGCCGGAAGCCGTCAACAAGAGCCTCATCGGCTTCCTACGGACGTGAGGAGCACACCGTGCTGAAGGCGAACCCCCCATCCGACCTCCACGACCTCGCCGAGGGCGAACGGGAACTCCTGGACCTGGTCCTGGAGGTGTGCCCCGCGCTCCGACCGGCCTCGGTCGTCTACCGCAGCCGCACCTCCCTGGTGGTCTCCGGCGAACTGGCGGGCACGGAGGTGGTCGCGAAGGTGCGCACGCCCGAGTGGCGCCGGCAGAGCCTGCGCGAGATCGAGGCGTACGACCTGTTCGACGTGTCGCCGCCCCCCGTGCCGGTGCCCCGGCGCTTCGCCTCCGACCGGGAGCACGCGGTGCTGGTCCTGGAACGGCTGCCCGGCGGGGTGGTGGCACCGGAGCGGTTCCCGGCCGCCCCGGTGCCGGAAGCGGACCTGACGGGAGTCCTCGACGCCGTGCGGCGGCTGCGCGGCTGGCGCCCCGACGTACCCGCCTCCTGGCACGTCGACTACCGGCCGATGCTGGACGGCGTCATCGCCCGGGGCGACCTCGACGCGGCGCACGGGGCGGCCGTGGTCCGGCTCCTGGAGTCGGCCGGGCCGCCGCGGGAGATCGGGCACGGCGACCTCGTTCTCGCGAACGTGGTGCGCGCCGCCGGCGGACACGCCCTGATCGACTGGGCGAGCGCCGCCGTGTTCCTGCCCGGCGCGGACCTCGCGCAACTGTGGCTGCTGCTGGGCGGGGTGCCGGGGGCGCGCGAGCGGATCGACGCGGTGGCCGCCGGGCCCGGGGTCCCCGCGGCGGAGGTCGCCGGGTTCCTGGTGAACCTGACCCTGCTGCTCTACCGCGAGCGGCGGGCCCACTCCCGCTTCACCGACGAGGCGTCCCGGGCCCGCGCCGCCCGGTTGGACGCCGACTGGGACCTGGTCCGCGCACGGGTCGGGGCCTGCGCCCCCTGACGGGGCCGGCGGGACCGCGCGCGCAGGGGCCTCCCGGCC
>NZ_JBHVPG010000114.1:0-4876 GCF_042887545.1 Streptomyces sp. NPDC057939 | reverse complement strand
GGCACCCTCCCGGGCACGGGCGGGGGCGCGGGCGCCGGTTCCGGCGGCCCGGGGGCGGGCCCCGGCCCGGGCCGCAGCACCCGCCCGCCCGGCACCCCGCCGGCCCCGCTGTGGTCGGTCCCCTCCCCGTTCTCCGCCTCCCCGGCCGTCGCGACCGACGAGGTCCTGATCCACATGAACGACGTCATGCGCGGCATCTCGACCGCCGACGGCCGGATCCTGTGGGAGGCCCAGACGGCCAAGAACCGTGCGGTCGTGGGCGGCAACCGGCTCGTGGGCCTCGTCTTCGACGACGACGGCAACGCGAGCGCGGGACACATGGACCCGCTGACAGGCCGGCTCACCGGCGACGCGTCCGGCCCCGCCGTCCTGGGCGAGCTCACCTACACCACGGGTCTGCTGGCCGCCGACGCCGAATGCCTCTACCTCAAGGCGTACTACCGATCCGGCGAGCAGGAGGACCAACCCTGGCTGGTCGCGTACGACCTGGGAGCAAGAAAGGTGCGCTGGCGCCAACGCATCGAGGGCGCCGTCCTGGACGCCGACGATTCCCTCATGATGTCCGCGATCGTCGCGGGCGGTCGCCTGATCGCCTCGGATCCCGCGCGCCTGTTCGCCGTCGACGTGCGCGACGGCCACCTGTTGTGGGCTACCCGGGTACGGACCGACCAGCAGGCGGTCACACCGACCGAGTCGGGCGGCTTCAACCGTCCGGTCGTCTCGGACCGCCACGCCTTCGACTTCGAGGAGAGGATCACGGCGGTCGACCTGGCGACGGGGGCCGTCGCCTGGACGCTGGAGCCCGAGGGACCGAAGCTGCTGAGCGCGCCCGTCTGGGCGAACGGCACGGTGTACGTCGCGGACGGCGCGTTCAATGCCGTCGACGAATCGACCGGGAAGAAGGCGTGGTCCCACGACCCGGGCGCGTACGTCTCCATGCTGGCCCCACCGGCACCGTTCAGCGGCGAGGTCTACGCGGCGGTCGCGGGCGACGGGCAGGCCGTCGTCGCCGTGGACGTCGCGGCGCGCCGGACCGCGTGGACGGTGTCCGGGGGAGCCGTGAACATGCCGGACGGACCCAGCATGATCGTCCAGCGCGGAAACCGGCTCTACCCCCAGGCCACCGACCGCCTCGCGGCCCTCCCGCTGGACTGACCCCGCCGCGCCACGGCCTGAGCGCCACGGCCCTGAAGCGCCACGGCCCTACGGCCGCCCGGGCGGGTCGGCCCGACCGTAAATCGCCGGCCGACGGGCGACCGGACCTGACACGATCACCCGCATGGGCGCTTTGGAGGCGGTGGCGGGTCGGGTCGCGGGTGGTGCCACCGTGGAGTTCCGGCCGAGCGGGTCGTCCATGGTCCCCTTGATCCGCAGTCGGCAACGCGTGGTCGTCGCACCGGTGGACCCGGCTCGGTTGGAGGTCGGGGACATCGTCCTCGCCCGGGTCGCGGGGACGGTGTACCTGCACCTGGTGTCCTCCGTGGACCGGACCCGGGGACGGGTGCGGATCAGCAACAACCGGGGCCGGGTCAACGGCTGGACCGGCCACGACCGCGTCTTCGGCATCTGCCTGGCGATCGACGGCGTGCCCCGGCCGGGCGCGGCCGACAAGCAGCGCGCCGCGGTGCCGCCGGAGCCGGAGCCGCCGCACGGAACGTCGTGAGCGGACGATCCCGCACGCCGTGCGGGAAGTGGCCGAGCACGAACGTCCTCATGATCGACGCGTGATCGACGAGAGGCGCGCGTGATCGTGGAGCGGCACCACACGGCCGTGCTGCGCGCGCCGGAGGGGTGGGGGTTCGAGCCCGTCCCGTGCGACCTCCTGCACTACGCCGCGTTCGGCGGGTCCTTCCACTGCGCCGCGCTCGACATCCGCCGCCGCGGTGGCCTCGTCTCCTACTTCGACTGATCGACCGCGGGACCGCCCGCGATGCGCATCCCGGGGCGTCACACCCACCCTCCCGGTTGAGGCGCGTCCCGTAGGGCAGGCGCCGGACGAGCAGCCGGCGGTGCCTGAACCACCCGACCGGGACGAGAAGTACGAGACGAGGAGGTGGACCTGGTGCGCATCGCGTTCCTGACCGCGCTGGAGGGCGTGGAGGAGATCGAACTCACCGAACCGTGGAAGGCGGCCGAGAAGGCCGGCTGGAACCCACGACTGGTATCGACGGGACCGGGCAGGGTCCAGGCGTTCCGCCATCTCGACAGGGCGGGCACGTATCCCGTCGACCACGTGCTCGCCGGGGGCAGTTCGGACGGCTACGACGCCCTGGTACTGCCCGGTGGCGTCGCCAACCCGGATGCCCTGCGCACGGACGAGAAGGCCGTCGGCTTCGTCCGTGACTTCTTCACGGCGGGCAAGCCCGTCGCGGCGATCTGCCACGCGCCGTGGACGCTCGTGGAGGCGGACGTGCTGCGCGGCCGCACCCTCACCTCCTGGCCGAGCCTCGCCACCGACATCCGCAACGCCGGCGGGACCTGGGTCGACGAACAGGCGCAGGTCTGTCGCGCGGCGCCCGCGACGTTGGTCACCAGCCGGAAGCCGGACGACCTGGAGGCCTTCTGCACGGCGTTCGTCAAGGAGTTCCGCAACCACGGCTCCTGACGGCACGGGACCGGTTCCCGACGTTCCGCCCCCACCCGCCCCGCACAGCGACGGAGAAGCCATGGGCACCCCTCCCAACGACCCCGTTCCTCCCTCTCCCACCCCCGCCCCGGGCCCAGGTCCCGGCCCCCAACCGGGTCCGCTCCCGGGGCCCGTGCCCGGACCCGGCGGCCCCGACCCGGTGCCTCCGGCCCCGCCGGCGCCCGGTCCCGACCCGCACCCCGCGCCCGCGCCGGGCCCCGACCCCTTCCCGCAGCCGGGCCCGCTGCCCGGCCCCGGACCGGCCCCGGAGCCGGTCACCTGAGCGCTGTGACGGCGCCGCCGGGCGGGGCGCGGCGAGTGGCCGACGTCCGCGCGGGTAGGCGCCCCTTGACCCGGAGTCCCGTCGAAGTGGCCCGGCCCAACGAAACGGAGTGATCGGTATGCGCACCGCAGCGGCACGGGCGATGGGCGTGGCCACCCTCGGGTACGGGGTGGCGGTCGCCTGCAGCCCCCGCGTGCTGGCCGGGCCCTGCGGCCTGTCGGACAAGGGCTCCTCGGCCCTGCTGATCCGGGCCCTCGGCGTCCGGGACGCGGTGATCGGGGCCGCGATGGTCGCGCTCCCCGAGGGAGCCGCCCTGCGTACGGCGGTCCTGTGCCGGGTCACGGTCGACGCCGGGGACGCCCTGCTGTTCGGCACGTTCCTGGCCGGTCGGCGGGAACGTTCCGTCGCGGCCGCCGCGGCCCTGGGTTGGGCGGCCCTGTGCGGGTGGACGCTGACCGGTGACGGTCGGCCGGCCGCGCCGCTCGTCGAGGACGCGGCCAACGTCGCGGTGCGCGCCGCCCAGTCGATGTCCCGCGCGGAACTCTGACCGCACGCACTCGCGGCGTGCGACGGGTTTGTCCGGCGGTAGGCCGGGCAGCCGCGCGTCAACAAATGGTAGGCCCCGGGACGGAGGCCGGAGATGTCAACAAGCATGCTGATAGTCATCATCGTCGTCGCTGTGATCGTGGTGGCGGCAATCGCCGCACTGGTTTCGATGCAGGCCCGACGACGCCACCTGCAAAGTCGGTTCGGACCCGAGTACGAGCGGGCGGTGGAGGAGCAGGGCGGTCGGATGGCCGCCGAACGAGACCTCCGGGCCCGTGAGGAACGGCACGACAAGCTCGACATCAAGGAACTGCCCGCAGAACGGCGGCAGCAGTACGCACAGGAGTGGAGCGGCGTCCAGGAGCACTTCGTGGACCGCCCCGAAGGCTCCCTGTCCGAGGCCGACGAGCTGGTGTCGCGGCTGATGAGGGAGCGCGGCTACCCCACCGAGGGGTACAGCGGTGCCGTGCGCGACCTGTCGGTCGAACACGGCCGCACGCTGGAGCACTACCGGGCCGCGCACGGCGTCAAGGAACGCAGCGGGAACGGACAGGCGACGACCGAGGAGCTCCGAGGGGCGATGGTCCACTACCGCGCCCTGTTCGAGGAACTGCTCACCGACCAGAGGAGCAGGTGACATGCGCATCCAGGACGAGAACGCAGGGGAGGGGCGGGGCGGCGAGCCCGGCCTGACCACCGAGGACCTCGCCCATCCGGGCGGCCCGGAACGCGGCCAGGCACCGGTCTACCCGGGCGAGGCGACCACCGGCTTCGGTCAGGGCGGAAGCCGCGACGGGGTGACCCGCGACGCGGGAACCGGTGCCGACGAGTACGACAGGCCCGACCCGGGCCGGCCCGACAGGACGGCGGATCCCCTCACGGCGGACGCGGACGTCGACGCGACCGCGGACGTGGACGGCACGACGGACGCGGACGCGACCACGGACCGGATCGCGACCACGGACCGGACCGGACCCACGACCGCCACCGGCGACGTCGGCGCGGCCGACGACACCGACCCGCTGCTCCCCAGCGGTGAGGCGGAGGGGTTCCGCAAGTCGTGGAGCGACATCCAGAGCCGCTTCGTCGACGACCCGCAGGAGGCCGTCAGGTCGGCGGACACCCTGGTCGCGGAGGTCATGCAGACGCTGGCCGGGTCGTTCGCGGCGCACAAGCAGGGCCTGGAAGGCCGGTGGGACCGGGGCGAGCAGGTGGCGACGGAGGACCTGCGGTTGGCCCTGCAGCACTACCGCTCGTTCTTCAACCGCCTGCTCAAGACCTGAGCGAGACGCGGAACCCGCGCGGAAGCAGGACACGGCCTCGGGGGGGGCGCCCCCGCCGGCCGCGCGCGGGCCGGGGCGGGGGGGGGCCCCGTGGCCCCCCCCCCCCGCGCGGGGTCCCGGGCCCCCCCCCCCCCCGGC
>NZ_JBHVPG010000113.1:0-5061 GCF_042887545.1 Streptomyces sp. NPDC057939 | reverse complement strand
GGCAGGAGCGCTCTCGCCCGTCTTGGCGGCGTCACCTGCGGTGGGGGTGGAGGAGGCCTTGGCATCGCTGCCGGAATCCGAGCAGGCGGCCAGCGAGAAGGGCAGCACCGCCGCGGCGGTGACGGCGAGCGCGGTACGGCGGATCCGCATGCTGTTCATGATTGTTTGCTCCTTGGACGCATTGATATTGATCAGGGTTTTGTCACCCGTTGGTCGTGCTACCAGGTCGGACACGGGGAGGCCGGTCCGGTGGTTTGGGGTGCGGCGACGAAGACGCGGTTCCGGCCACTCGCTCCGCCGGGAAGCCGCGTGGCGAACGGGCCCGCGCGATCGCGCGCAGGGCCGGCGGAAGAAGGACGGACGCCGCGTCGGAGAAACGAAGTTGTCGTTCTCCCCGAATGCGCGGATCCCGAAGTCCTCACCCCCGGAGGGAGATCGGTCGATGGCCGCGCCTCCGACCACCGTCACCGGACCGGCCGCGGGCCGCACCGGGGCAGCGGTCGGCTCGGCCACCGCCGGCGCGGTGAAACCGGCCGGCAGGCCGGACAGGGCCCCGATGCGGGCCCGGGTGAGGGTGGTGCGGAAGCTGCTCACACACGGCATTCGGCAGCACCCACCCGGCGGATTGGTCCGTCCCCCGAACGAATGACTTCGTCGTGGCGGAGGGCTCAGGACTTGTGCGCCGGCATCCGTGTCGTGGGGCTGTCCACGCCCCGGCGGCCTGGTTGCAGGGGCATACCGTCACTGTCGGGCGCGTACCTGAGCGTGGCGAGGACTTGGTCCCGGTCCGTGGCCGCGGCGGGGTTCGGTCCGAGACGATGACGGTGTTCACGGTGGCCACCCCCGGTGAGGCGGCAGGAGCCGGCGTGGACGACGTTCGATCAGGCGGGCCGGCCGGGGACCGGCACCAGGCACAGCAGCAGCGTGCGCAGCGCGCTCCTCCGGTCGCACCAGTGCCTGGGCTCCCTCTTCCATCGTGCTGTGGAGCCCGGGTTCCGGGGCCGTCGGATGTGGCATCCCGAGGGCCGGCTCGGTGCTGGTCTCCAGGGGTACTGCGGGCGACTGTGCCGTCAGCCGCCCGCAGCGATCCCGTTCCGGGCCGCGCGCTGCGTGTGCGACGGAAGGTCTCGGAAGACCTGCCGCCCGCGCGACGGAACGAGCCGCCGGTCCGGCGCCTCCCCGTGCCTCGGCGCCGGACCGGAGTCCGTCAGGAATACCGGGTCAGGCGTTGACGCAGGTGTTGCCGAACGACGGGTTCAGCAGGCCGATGACGCTCAGGGTGTTTCCGCACACGTTGACGGGGATGTGGATCGGAATCTGGATCAGGTTGCCCGACGCCACACCGGGCGAGTGGGCGGCCACGCCCTGCGCGCCCGCGTCGGCCGCCGCCAGTGAAGCTCCGCCGATCATCATGGATCCGGCCGCCGCGGCCACTGCCAGGCTCTTGAGGACACGAAGCATTGCGTTGCCTCCTTGTAAAGGGAACATCTCGGTCGTCCGGACATCCCGTACGACCGGGAAGGGGCCAGACCCGCATGCCCCTCACCTCGCCGTTCGCGGCCATGAGGCGTCCGGCCTGGCCCGGATCGCCCGTTTCACCCTCCTGGGGGAACGAGAGCCCCCTCCCGTGATGAGATGTCCCCCCATCCATGCGCGTGTCGGCTCCGAAGAACAGTCGGACCATCCCTGGATGGATCCAGGACCGGACCGCTCCCGCGCCGACCCGGTGCCGCACCCGCAGCGAAGGGCTCGTATGCGATGGACACCCCGGACCGGGCGCAGCCGGCCACCGTTGGTCGTCCCGACCGGAGGTCCTCCTGTGACTCGGTCCGCCCCCTTCGGGCAAGGCTCTCCGGGCAGCCACATCGGCCTCCCCGAGGTCATGCGACAGGTCGCCCACAGCGACAAGGAGGCCGTTACAGCCCCGTACGACGCACGATCTTCAGCGCCAGGCCGTGACCCTGGCCTGCTACCAGGGGCTCACCTACCGTGAGGTCCCCGAGTCCCTGAGTACACCGCTTCCCACCATCAAGACACGCATGCGCGACGGACTGATCCGACTCCGCGACTGCATGGGGGTGACCGCATGAACCCGCACCACACCGATGTCCACACCCTGGCCGCCGCCTACGCACTGCACGCCCTGGACCCCGCGGAACGCGTGGCTTTCAGCGACCACTTGCCGCACTGCGCGGTATGCCGTCAGGAGGTGGCCGAGTTCGAGGCCACCGCGGCACGGCTCGCCGCCGCCACCGCCCGAACCCCACCCGCCGCCATGAAGACACGAACGCTGACCGCCATCGACGGTATCCGCCAGCTCCCTCCTCCGTTGCCCGCCACCGCACCGGCCAAGCGGCTCGCCACCATGCTCCGGCGCAAGGCCGTACCCGTCGCCCTCGCCGCCGGCCTGGCAGCCGCCGCGTCCTTCGCAGGTCTTGCCGCCTTGCAGCACCAGGAGGGCCAAGAGTCCGCTCAGCGGGCCCGCCAGGCCGAACAGCAACTCGCGTCCGTCACCGCGGTGCTGGCCGCGCCGGACGCCCGCGCCACGCACGGCCGTGCCACCAACGGAGCCTTGACGACCGTCGTCGCCTCCAAACGGCAGAACCGGGCCGTCTTCACCGCCACCGGCCTGCCCACGCCCGCACCGGGTAGGACCTACCAGCTGTGGCTCGACATCGACGGCACCATGCACCCGGCCGGATTCATCCACGCCAACGGCACCGTCCTCCTCGACGGCGACCCCGCCGACGCCGGCGCCATCGGCCTCACCCTCGAACCTTCCTCGGGCTCCCCCCAGCCCACCAGCACCCCCCTGCTGCTGATGACCCTGGCCGCCTGAAACACTCTCCGCCCCCGCCCGACCGAACCGCGTGCGACGAGAACCCGACACGGGAAGGGCGGGCCGGCCCTGGCCGTCCTGCGTCGTCCGGGTGCGGGACGAGGACGGCGCAGAGCAGGCCGCCGAGGACGAGAACGAGGACGAGGCAACCGGTTCCTGATCGACTTGCAGGTACGGGTTGGTCGTGGAGAAACCCTCGGGGTCCGGTGGACGGCGTCGAAGACACGTTTTTGCCGCGCTGAACGCCTCGTAGCTGGTGCGGCCCAGCGGCAGCGTGGTGGCTTCCCTCGGCTCCCGGCCCTCGATCCCGGGGGCCTCGGGGAGGAATGCGAGAACCGATTGATCGCGCAAGCGACCAATCCCTCGGATGGAGCACAGCGAATGAGGGCTGTGAGTACCTTCCGCAAATCCCTCGCCCGTAACGCGCTGGGCGCCGTGTCCGGTCTGTTGGCCGGGTATACGGCGCTGGCCGTGGCCGAGCTCGTGGCCTCTCTCGTCCGGCCGCAGGCCGGCCCGGTGACCGTCGTGGGCGGCGCCGCCATCGACCGGACGCCTGCCGCGGTCAAGGACTTCGCGATCCGTACGTTCGGCGAGAACGACAAGGTCGTCCTCCAGCTCGGCATCCTGGCCGTCCTCGGTCTCCTCGGCGTCTTCCTCGGCATCGTCTCCCTGCGCCACAGACGAGGCGGCGCCGCGGGTGTCCTGCTCTTCGGTGTGATCGGCGCGGCTGCCGCACTGAGCAGGCCCGATGCCCAAGGGATCGCGGACGCCCTTCCTTCCGTGGCCGGCGCGCTCACAGGCGCCGCCGTCCTCCACCTCCTGGCCGGGAAACTCACATCCGGCAGCTCTCCCGCCGGTACAGGGGCCGACCCAGGGGGCTCGTCGCGGCGGGGCTTCCTCACCGCGGCCGCCGTCACCGCCCTCGCGGCCACCGGCGCCGGCGCCGTGGGGCGCGCGCTCATCGGCAGGAGCGGCCAGGGCGCCGCAGCATCCCGTGCCGCGATCAAACTGCCCGCACCCGCCTCCGCGGCCCCCGCGCTGCCGGCCGGAGCGCAACTGAAAGTGGAGGGCATCAGCACCTTCACCACTGCGAACAAGGACTTCTACCGGGTGGACACCGCACTGGTCGTCCCGAAGGTGGACGCGGACACCTGGCGGTTGCGTATCCGCGGCAAGGGCGTCGCCCGTCCCCGTACGTACACGTTCCAGGAACTGCTGAACCGGCCCCTCATCGAGCGGGACATCACCCTTACCTGCGTCTCCAACGAGGTCGGCGGACCCTACATCGGCCATGCCCGCTGGCTCGGCGTGCGCCTGGACGACCTGCTCAAGGAGTGCGGGGTCAAGGCGCCGTCCCGGGGCGGCAGCGCGGACCAGTTGGTCGCCCGCTCCGTCGACGGCATGACGCTGGGCTCACCGGTCGAGGACGTGATGGACGGCCGGGACGCGATCCTGGCGGTCGGGATGAACGGAGAACCGCTCCCCTTCGACCACGGCTTTCCCGTCCGGATGCTCGTCCCCGGCCTGTACGGGTACGTGTCGGCCTGCAAGTGGATCCAGGAGATCGAGCTCACCACCTTCGACTCCTACGACCCGTACTGGGTCAAACGCAAGTGGGCCCGCAAGGCCCCCATCAAGACGCAGGCCCGCATCGACACCCCCAAGCCCTTCGCCCGGCCCACGGGCGAAGTGGTGACGGTCGCCGGCGTCGCCTGGGCCCAGCACCGCGGCATCGACCGCGTCGAAGTCCGCATCGACGACGGACCTTGGCAGACTGCGGACCTCGCCCCCCAGGCCAACCAGGACACCTGGCGCCAGTGGTCGTTCCCGTGGAAACCGACACCGGGCGGCCACAACCTCACCGTCCGCGCCACCGACGGAACCGGCCAGGTCCAGACCGAAGAACGCAAAAGGACCATCCCCGACGGCGCGAGCGGCTGGCACAGCGTCTTCGTCACCACGTAACGACCGGCAGGTCACGCCCCGGCTTGTCGGCGCGGTCCGACCCGCGCCGACACACAATCCACCTTTGCCCATTCAATAGAACACAACAGGAGATTCCGATCATGTCGAACACGCTGCGTTTGCGTCGTACCGCTCTCGCCGTCGCCACGGCCGCCGTCCTGCCCTTCGCCCTCACCGCCTGCTCCGACTCCGGCGGCGACCCGACGGCCTCCGACAAGAGCAGCGACGCCCCCGCCGCCTCCCAGCCGGCCACCCCT
>NZ_JBHVPG010000112.1:0-5276 GCF_042887545.1 Streptomyces sp. NPDC057939 | reverse complement strand
GGGGGACCCTGTGGGAGAGTAGGACGCCGCCGAACAATCATTGTGGGAAAGCCCCGCACCAGGTAACTGGTGCGGGGCTTTTCTGCGTTTACGGGCCGGGTGGTATTCCGTAGCATCGGCGCATGCCCAGCCTTCGGTTGCTCCGCTTCGACCATGCGCCGGCACTCCTCGCTTTCGAGCGCGAGAACCGGGACTACTTCGCCGCCTCGGTTCCCGACCGCGGCGACGCCTACTTCGCCGGCTTCGAGCAGCGACACCAGGAGCTGATGGCCGAGCAGCAGGCCGGCCTCCACTTCTTCCACGTCCTGGTGGACGACGGCGACCGGGTGCTGGGACGGGTCAACCTGATCGACGTGGCCGACGGCTCCGCCGAACTCGGCTACCGGATCGCAGAACGGGCGGCCGGCCAGGGCCTGGCAACTGCAGCGGTCCGTGCGGTGTGCGTCCTGGCGGGTGCGGACTACGGCCTCACCTCGCTGAGGGCCGTCACCACCCTCGACAACGCGGCCTCTCGAACCGTGCTGACCCGTACCGGCTTCCTCCCCGCGGGCGAGCTCCTCCTGGACGGGCGGCCCGGCATGGGGTTCGTGAGGCCGTTGGACGACGGCTCCGGTCCTGACGGCGGTACCGGGTCCGGTTGAACGGCGGGATGACGAGCGAGGAGGACGCGGACGCGGTGGAGATCCTGGAGACCGTCTGGAGTTGGGAGCGTTCGCTGCCGCTCAAGTATGTACTGGTCAGCGAGGAATGGGACGACGAGCTGATCGTGTGGGCCCACTGCGCCGACGCTGACGGGCTGGTCGTCGAATCTGCGCCGCGTCGGCAACGGCTGACGCTCGTGGGCGGCAGCCCGACCGGACGGCTGCTCAAGGCTGCTGAGCAACTCCGCGACCGACCGGGGACGCCCATCGACCTCGGGGCGCTCGGTCTCATCGCGGAGTTCCGCGTGCCCGGAGCGGATCCCGCCGGCGACCCGTTCCACGCCTACGACACCGACCACTGGGAACTGCTCGCCCCGGTCCTGATCGACTGCCAACCCGCCGCCAACGACGCGACGTTGGTGGATCTCGTCATCGAGGCCGAGACGGACGGCCCGGTATGGCGAGGCGAGCCCGCGGAAGCCGAATGGGAGCTGTTCAACGGTTCGGGAGGAGGCAATCTGGGTGCCTGCCACCGGGTGGAGGGCCTGTACGGCGAACGCCCCTTTCCCGCCCCGCCGCCGATGCGGCTGATCGGCTGCCAACCCGGTGAGCGGCTGTTGCGGCGGCTCGTGCGTCCGCGCGGCGACGGCGACCGCGTCACGCTCCTGGCCGTGGACCGGACGGGCCGGGTCATGCGCCACCAGGAGCACCTGCGCTTGCAGGTCATCGCCTCCCGCCCTTCCCAACTCGGCGGCGGGGCCCTCGTCGACCTGTGGTTGCGTGAAGGCCCTGCGGACCGGCCCGATCCTGCCGTCCGACCGGTGTGGGACGCCTGGTTCGAGGGGGCGCCGGCCGAGCCCGGTGGATGGACCGGCTTCTCCCCGGAGGGCCGGAGGGAATGGGCCGCCTTCGCCGCCGCCAGGTCGGATACCGGCAGTCAACTGCCGGGATACGTAAGGCATCTGGACGGTCGGCACGTCACGGACATCCCCGGATTCGTGTGCGCGATCGGCGAGGCCTTCGCAGGGCCCGGCGGTCACTTCAACCAGTGCTGGCACACGTTGCGAGGCTGCCCGTGCGGCGGGGACGTGCCGAGCTCGCCGTTCACGCTGATCTGGCACGACGCGGATGTCGCGACGCGCGCGCTCGCCGCGGTGACCGTGGACACGGCGGGGGAGACGCCCTACCTGGACGGCGTACTTCGGCTGCTCGCTCAGGTCGGCATTGCCGTGGAACTCCGCTGATCCTCCGCACGGACGCGCAATCGGACGTGCCGAGCGCAACTGCCGGCCGCAGATGGCCGCGGATGGCTGGGGATCACAGACAAAAGCAAAGGCAAGGAGGGTTGCCCACTCCTTGCCACTATCAAGGTATAGCGGGTGGGGGGTCTTGCGGCAAGACCCGGGTCGTGCCGCAGAATTGCCGACCTGAGCCGTAACCGGCGGATATCCGGGGTTCGCGAAGTGCGTGCGCCTTTGGCGGTGTACGCGCCTGAGGTGACTGGGCCGGGGGCGGCTGGGCCAAGGGCGGCTCCGCATGGGCGCCGCATCCGGGCCCGTATGCGCCGCACCGGCGTTGAACTCGCGGCGCCGAGCGAACGGGTACGTGCGTGAGTGCGCGGTCCCGCGAACCGTGTGGGGCGGCCGGCGAAATCAATCTCGTTGAGTGGGGCGTATTTCATGGTGGACGTGATCGTGGTCGGTGGCGGACCGACCGGCTTGATGCTCGCCGCGGAGTTGCGGCTGCACGGCGTGGACGTGCTCGTGCTGGAGAAGGAGACGGAGCCGATCAGGCGCTCCCGCGCCCGCGGGCTGCACGCGCGCAGCATCGAGGTGATGGACCAGCGCGGCCTGGCGGAGCGGTTCCTCCCGCTCGGGGAGAAGTTCGCGGTCGGCGGCTTCTTCGCGGGGATCAGTACGGCGTGGCCCGCCCGGCTGGACACCACGCACTCGTACGTCCTCGCCATCCCGCAGGCCGTCACCGAGCGCCTGCTGACCGAGCGCGCCACCGAGCTCGGTGTCGGGATCCGGCGCGGCTGCGAGCTGGTCGCGCTGAGCCAGGACGAGCAGGGGGTGACCGTCGGCCTGGCGGACGGTACGCAGCTGCGTTCGCGCTATCTCGTCGGCTGCGACGGTGGCCGCAGCACGGTGCGTCGGATGATCGGGGTCGACTTTCCGGGGGAGCCGTCCAGGACCGAGACGCTGCTGGGGGACATGGAGGTGGGCGTGCCCCCGGAGACGCTGGGCGCGGTGATCGCCGAAGTCCGCAAGACGCAGCTGCGGTTCGGCGCGATCCCCGAGGGGGAGGGGGTGTACCGCTTCATCGTGCCGGCCGACGGGGTGACCGAGGACCGCACGACCGCGCCGACGCTGGAGGAGTTCAAGGAGCGGTTGATGGCTGTCGCGGGCACGGACTTCGGGGTGCACTCGGCTCGCCGGCTGTCCCGGTTCGGCGATGCCACCCGCCTGGCCGAGCGATACCGGGTCGGCCGGGTACTCCTGGCCGGCGACGCCGCCCACATCCATCCGCCGACCGGCGGGCAGGGTCTCAACCTCGGTGTCCAGGACGCGTTCAACCTCGGTTGGAAGCTGGCCGCAGAAGTGGCCGGATGGGCGCCGGAGGGGTTGCTGGACAGCTACCACGCCGAACGGCACCCGGTGGCAGCCGATGTGCTGGACAACACCCGCGCGCAGATGGAACTGCTGTCCCCCGAACCCGGTGCCCGGTCGGTACGTCGGCTCCTGGCGGAGCTGATGGAGTTCGAGGAGGTGAACGAGTACCTGATCGAGAAGATCACCGCGATCGGGGTCCGCTACGACTTCGGAGAGGGCCACGAACTGCTCGGTCGCCGGATGAAGGACGTGGAGCTGAAGCGGGGGCGTCTCTACGAGCTGATGCACGAGGGACGCGGACTCCTGCTTGACCGGACGGGCCGGCTCTCGGTGGTGGGCTGGGCGGACCGGGTCGACCACGTCGTAGACGGGAGCGATCAACTGGACGTTCCCGCAGTGCTGTTGCGCCCGGACGGGCATGTTGCGTGGGTCGGCGACGACCAGCAGGACCTGCTCGACCGACTGCCGAGGTGGTTCG
Organism: Streptomyces sp. NPDC057939; assembly: GCF_042887545.1. Taxonomy (NCBI): domain Bacteria; kingdom Bacillati; phylum Actinomycetota; class Actinomycetes; order Kitasatosporales; family Streptomycetaceae; genus Streptomyces; species Streptomyces sp. NPDC057939. Next base: position 1,545 of record NZ_JBHVPG010000112.1, on the reverse strand, counting down.
GCTCCGCCACCGGCTGAGTCGAACCCGCGACCACTGGGTGTGGGCCGCGCGGGACGCCGGCCGTCATCAGCAGTGAGGGACCTGCCCGGAGGCGGCTCGGACGGCGGGGGTGAGCGGCCCGGGTGGGGCAGGGGCCGCCAGGGTCGGGCCGGCCCGATCTCGGGGATCCGGGGTGGTGGACCTGACTCGCCCCAGGCCGGTGAGGACAATGTCGCGGCCCACGACCCCCTCCTCGACCCCGTCCGCGGTGACCAACGTGCCGTTTGCAGTGGCCCGGAAGCCGAGGCATGGGCACGGGTATGGATCGAGGCCGGCCGGACGCCCAGCAACACGAACCTCCCTCACCGTCCCGTGCGCGGCATCGGGCTGCGCGAACCAGGGGCCCCATGGGGCTGTGGTCCTACGGGGCACACGTTGCTGCACGGCGCCCTCCCCGCTGTGTCTGCCGCGTATACGGAGAGGGGAGAGCCGGCGTCGAGGCCGCCCCCGCCGGCGCGGACGATGTCGTCGTGGTCGCCGGCCTCGGCGCCGGGTGCATCACCCTGATGACGGCAGTCCGGACGTCCCGGTCTTCCGTGCGGGGAAGCGGTGGCCCGCGGGGGTCCCGGCGGAAGCGCTCTGGAGGCCTGGGCAGCTGGGCTCAGGCGCTCCACCAGTCGGCGCTCGCGCAGCCCATTTCGTAGTGCCACCACCCTTCCTCCTGGCCGCGGACCAGGAGGGCCTTGATCCCGGTGAAGTCCGAGCCGGCCGGAGCGGTGAGGGCGACCATGGGGAACTCCGCGCTGAAGACCTCGCCTCCGATCCCGAACGGGGAGAAGTGCTGGTGCACCGCCGCAGCACTTCGGCCCAGCGGACCGGTCGGGACGGGGACGACCCGGATCGTGCAGTTTCCCGACGAACCGACGCGGCCCACGGCCCAGTGGACCCCGTCCGAGTCGGTGCGGAAACGTACGACGTCGCCCTCGGCCACCCCGTCCTGGAAGAAGGGGGCGTTTCGAACGCTGGCGGTGTCGGGACCCACCTTCGCCGCCCAGAGCCCTTCGGTGTCCATGGCCATCCACCCCTCACGAGGGACGAACCGGAACCAGACCTTGATCTCCTCCACCGCGTTCTCCATGCAGGCCATCATGCGCGGAGCGCAGCTACAGCCGGTGCGGGCGCTCGCAAGCGGTGGCGGCCTCCTTCCGCACCACGGACCTGGGCGACTGCGGAACGAGGCCGCCCGGCCTCGTTTTGACTCCCCCCAGGCAGGGTTGTAGAGTTAAACGGTTGCCTCGAACCGGACAGGTTCGGCAACAACACCCCACACCTCACAAGGACTTCGATTCTCGTGAGGTGTACTCGACTCTTCATTCGAGAACGTCGAAGCCGGGAAATCCGGTGGCGAACTTCTGATAGAGTCGGAATCGCCGGAAAGGAAAAGCGCGAAAGCGCAGGACCTGGAAAGCATCGAGGAAATCGGGCCCGAGAGAGTCTGATAGAGTCGGAAACGCAAGAACAACAGAACGAAAGCCCGGAGGAAAGCCCGAGAGGGTGAGTACAAAG
>NZ_JBHVPG010000111.1:0-6480 GCF_042887545.1 Streptomyces sp. NPDC057939 | reverse complement strand
TCGACGACGAACTCGCGGATGTCGGGCGCGAGCAGCGAGTCCAGGTCGATGTCCGCGGCGTGCTGCGAGGACACGACGACGGTGTCGAGGCGGACGGCCTTGTCGCCGTCGTACTCGATGGTGACCTGGGTCTTGCCGTCGGGGCGCAGGTACGGGATGGTCCCGTTCTTGCGGACCTCGGACAGGCGGCGGGAGAGCTTGTGCGCGATGTGGATCGGCAACGGCATCAGCTCGGGGGTCTCGTCGCAGGCGTAGCCGAACATCAGGCCCTGGTCGCCGGCGCCCTGCTTGTCGAGCTCGTCCTCGTCGCCCTCGACCCGCTTCTCGTAGGCCGTGTCGACGCCCTGCGCGATGTCGGGGGACTGCGCGCCGATGGACACCGAGACGCCGCACGAGGCGCCGTCGAAGCCCTTCTTCGACGAGTCGTAGCCGATTTCGAGGATCTTCTCGCGGACGAGCTGGGCGATCGGCGCGTACGCCTTGGTCGTCACCTCGCCCGCGATGTGCACGAGACCGGTCGTGATGAGAGTCTCCACGGCCACACGCGAGGTGGGGTCCTCGGTGAGGAGCGCGTCGAGGATCGTGTCGCTGATCTGGTCAGCGATCTTGTCGGGGTGACCCTCGGTCACGGACTCCGAGGTGAACAAGCGACGGGACACAACGCTCCCTGGGGTTGCAGCGGCTGCTGGCTGATCATTTGGCGGAACCACATCGGGGGCTGCGCCCGATCACGTTCCTTGGTGCAGTTTATCGGTCGCCACCGTTTGCCGGACCACCCGTCTCGCCTTATGGGAGCCATGTGACCTGCGGCACTCCATTCTTACGCACCCGACGGCCCGCGAAAAGGGCGACGCTCAGTCGCGTCGGCCGACCCGGGCGGGCGCGAGCCGCGGGACGACCTGGTCCCAGATCATTTCGGCCAGGGCTTCCTTGGGACCGTGGGGAACCGGCGTCTCCGTGCCGTCGGAGGCGAGGATCACGGCCTCGTTCTCCTCCGAACCGAAGGTCTTGGTCTCCCCCACCTCGTTGACCACGAGGAGGTCGCAGCCCTTGCGGCGGAGCTTCGCGCGGCCGTTGGCGAGGACGTCGTCGGTCTCGGCGGCGAAGCCGACGACGATCTGGCCGGCCGTCGCCCGGTCGGCGGAGATCTCCGCGAGCACGTCGGGATTGCGCACGAGGGCCACCGGCTCGGGCTCCTGCCCGTCCTGCTTCTTGATCTTCCCGTCCGCGTACCGGGCGGGCCTGAAGTCGGCGACGGCCGCCGCCATCACCACGGCGTCGGCGTCGGCGGCCGCCTTGAGCACCGCCTCGCGCAGTTGCAGGGCGGTGCCCACGCGCACGACGTCCGCGCCGGCCGGGTCGGGGAGGGCCGCGTTGGCGGCGATCAGGGTGACCCGGGCGCCACGGGCGACGGCGGTGCGGGCGAGGGCGTAGCCCTGCTTGCCGGAGGACCGGTTGCCGAGGAAACGGACGGGGTCCAGGGGTTCGCGCGTCCCGCCGGCGCTGATCACGACGTGCCGGCCGGCGAGGTCCGGTTCGTGGACGCCCCGGGCCAGGACCGTGCGGCAGACCTCGAAGATCTCCTCGGGGTCGGGCAGTCGTCCCTTGCCGGTGTCCTTGCCGGTGAGCCGGCCGACGGCGGGCTCGATGACGAGGGCGCCGCGACGGCGCAGGGTGGCGACGTTCTCCCGGGTGGCGGGGTGCTCCCACATCTCGGTGTGCATCGCGGGGGCGAAGACGACCGGACAGCGGGCCGTGAGCAGCGTGTTCGTGAGGAGGTCGTCGGCCAGCCCGTGGGCGGCCTTCGCCAGCATGTCGGCGGTGGCCGGGGCGACCACGACGAGGTCGGCGGCCTGGCCGATGCGCACGTGGGGCACCTCGTGGACGGTCTCCCAGACCTGCGTGGAGGCCGGGTTCCCGGACAGCGCGGCCCAGGTGGCCTCGCCGACGAAGTTCAGGGACGCCGCCGTCGGCACCACCCGTACGTCGTGACCGGACTCGGTCAGCCGGCGGAGCAGTTCGCAGGCCTTGTAGGCGGCGATCCCGCCGCTGACCCCCAGCACGACCTTCGGCTTACCCACCACGCACTCCCCTTCAGGATCGATCCGTCGGTGTTGCCCGTCGGGCCCCCGGGGCCCGTCCGAGCTATGACACACCACAGGCCCGGCAGATGTTCTGCCGGGCCTGTGGCGAAGGAATCTCGGTGCCTTACTGAGCCGGGGCCTCGATGGCCTCGGACGTCAGCAGACCCGCGTTGATCTCGCGCAGCGCGATCGAAAGCGGCTTCTCGTGGACGTGGGTGTCCACCAGCGGGCCGACGTACTCCAGCAGGCCCTCACCGAGCTGCGAGTAGTACGCGTTGATCTGACGCGCGCGCTTGGCCGCGTAGATCACGAGGCTGTACTTCGAGTCCGTGGCCTCGAGCAGCTCGTCGATCGGCGGGTTGATGATGCCCTCGGGCGCAGTGATGGAAGAGGACACGCTCTACCTTCCGAAGATGGGTGAATGATCGAAACGATCAAGTATTGACCGCGACCACATGGTGGATCACATGCTTGACCGCATGGGGGATCCGACTGTTGATCGACATGACATCGATCAACGATCAATCGATCAACGATCAGACGACATTCATCAAGGCTAGCAGCTCGCGCGCCACGTCCTCGACGGAGGTGTTGACCAGGGTGGTGTCGAACTCGGATTCGGCAGCGAGTTCGATCTTGGCGGTCGCGAGGCGGCGCTCGATGACCTCGGGGGACTCGGTGCCGCGGCCGGTGAGCCGGCGGACCAGTTCGTCCCAGCTCGGAGGGGCCAGGAAGACCAGCTGGGCATCGGGCTTGGACTCGCGGACGAGTCGGGCGCCCTGGAGGTCGATCTCCAGCAGTACGGGCTCGCCGTTGTCCAGGCGTTCCAGCACCGCGCCGCGCGGTGTGCCGTAGCGGTTGCCCGCGAACTCGGCCCACTCCAGCAGCTCGCCGTTGGCGATCAGCTTGTCGAACTCGTCGTCGTTGACGAAGAAGTAGTGGACTCCGTGTCGCTCACCGGGCCGCGGCTTGCGGGTGGTGGCCGACACCGAGAGCCATACCTCGGGGTGGACTGTACGCATATGCGCGACGACCGTGCTCTTGCCGACCCCCGAAGGGCCGGAGAGCACGGTCAGCCGCGGACGAACCTCTGCTGCCATAGAGCGATTATCCAGGTTCTCGGGACTGCCTGAGAACGCCGGGAGAACTTCGGGCAACGCCTCAGGCGTTGCTACCGCCGAACTCACGCTCCAGAGAGGCGATCTGGTTGGAACCGAGACCTCGGACACGCCGGGACTCGGAGATGCCGAGGCGCTCCATGATCTGCTTGGCGCGGACCTTGCCCACGCCGGGCAGCGACTCCAGAAGGGCGGAGACCTTCATCTTGCCGATGACGTCGTTCTCCTGACCCATCTTGATGACGTCGTGGAGAGTGGCGCCGGAGTGCTTGAGTCGATTCTTCACCTCGGCCCGCTCCCGGCGAGCCGCGGCGGCCTTTTCGAGCGCTGCTGCGCGCTGTTCAGGGGTAAGGGGCGGAAGAGCCACGCCTACGTCACCTCGGATGTCGAACTGTCGGATACGGACCGGCACGGAGCACTTGGGCACCACGCCGGGCGAGCCCCCGAACAGCGACAAAATTCGTTCGCTGCTCGTTCACTCTGGTCGGAGACTAGCGGCCAAGGCCGCTCCAGTCAGCGAGAACGGACGAAAAGTCCTGGTCAGCCTCCACTGAACCGTACATCACGGACAAAGTACCCCGGTTTTGTCCGGGGAAAGACGTTCGAATTTCGTCAGGCCGTGCCACGGGCCCGATCGGCGGCGCCGATGAAGCACTCGATTCCGCCTCCCGGGACGGCCGTACGTGACCTTGCCCACCCGGGGACGCCGAAGGGGGCCAGCCGCGGTGAAAGCGGTCCGGCCCCCTCGGTCCCCGGGTGCTCCGGGAGCGCTACGCCGCGACGGCCGCGCGGACCTCGTCGGCGAAGCCCTTCGCCGCGGCGCGCAGGGCCGCCGCGTCCGGGCCGTGCTTCAGGACGCCCCGCGAGACGTTCGGGACGACGTTGCCGACGGCCCGGCCGAACACGGCCGGCAGGTCGGCGGCGGTCGCGCCCTGGGCGCCGATGCCGGGGGCCAGCAGCGGACCGTTGATGTCCAGGTCGAAGGAGGACAGGTCGCCGAGGGTGGCGCCGACCACCGCGCCGAAGGAGCCCATCGGCTCGGCCCCGGCGTTCTCCGCCGCCAGGTGGGCCAGCATCGTCGCGCCGATGGTCCGGCCGTCCTCGCGCAGCGCCCGCTGGACCTCGGCGCCCTCGGGGTTCGAGGTGAGGGCGAGCACGAACAGGCCCGCGCCCGACGCGCGCGCCAGGTCGACGGCCGGCTTCAGGGAGCCGTAGCCCAGGTACGGGGAGACCGTCAGCGCGTCCGAGAACAGCGGCGAGGACGGGTCCAGGAAGGCGGAGGCGTAGGCGGCCATCGTCGAGCCGATGTCGCCGCGCTTGGCGTCCATCACGACCAGGGTCCCGGCCGCGCGCGCGTCCGCGACGGTCCTCTCCAGCACGGCGACACCGCGCGAGCCGAACCGCTCGAAGAAGGCGGCCTGCGGCTTGAAGACGGCGACCTCCTCCGCGAGGGCCTCCACGACGGTGCGCGAGAACCGCTCCAGGCCCGCGATGTCGTCGTCCAGCCCCCAGGAGGCCAACAGGGCGGCGTGCGGATCGATGCCGACGCACAGCGGGCCCCGCTCGTCCATGGCGGCGCGCAGACGGGTTCCGAAGGGGATCACAGGGGTCTCGGGGCTCACAGCGCGGCCTTTCGGGTCTCGGCGCCCACGGCCTCGGCCAGGGTCGCGTAGGGGCTGTTGGCCAGGCGGGCGGCCAGGCCCTTGTGGATGGCGCGGGCGTAGAAGGGGCCCTCGTAGATGAAGGCGCTGTAGCCCTGGATCAGGGTGGCGCCCGCGAGGATGCGCTGCCAGGCGTCCTCGGCGTTCTCGATGCCGCCCACGCCCACCAGGACGATCCGGTCGCCGACGCGGGCGTACAGGCGCCGCAGGACCTCCAGGGAGCGCTCCTTGACAGGCGCCCCGGACAGTCCGCCGGTCTCCTTCACCAGGGCCTGGGAGGACTTCAGGCCCAGCCCCTCGCGGGCGATGGTGGTGTTCGTGGCGATGATGCCGTCCAGGCCGAGCTCCAGGGCGAGGTCGGCGACCGCGTCGACGTCCTCGTCCGCCAGGTCCGGAGCGATCTTGACCAGGAGCGGGACCCGCCGGTCCGTGACCGCCCGGTCCGCGGCCTCGCGGACGGCGGTGAGCAGCGGGCGCAGCGACTCGGTCGCCTGGAGGTTGCGCAGGCCAGGGGTGTTCGGCGAGGAGACGTTGACGACGAGGTAGTCGGCGTGGCGGGCCAGGCGCTCGGTGGACAGCACGTAGTCGGCGGCGGCCTCGGCCTCCGGGACGACCTTGGTCTTGCCGATGTTGACGCCGACGACGGTCCGGAAGACCGGGTTGCGGGCCGCGAGGCGTTCGGCGACGGCTTCGGAGCCCTCGTTGTTGAACCCCATGCGGTTGATCAGGGCCCGGTCGGCGACGAGGCGGAACAGCCGCTTCTTGGGGTTGCCGGGCTGGGCCAGGCCGGTGACCGTGCCGATCTCGACGTGGTCGAAGCCGAGCATCGACATCCCGTCGATGGCGACGGCGTTCTTGTCGAAGCCGGCTGCGAGGCCGAACGGGCCGTGCATCCGCAGGCCGAGGGCCTCGGTGCGGAGCTCCTCGTGGCGGGGGGCGAGCGCGGCCGCGACGAAGGTGCGCAGGACGGGGGTGCGGGCGGCGAGGCGGATCCAGCGGAAGGCCGCGTAGTGGGCCTGCTCCGGGTCCATCCGCTTGAAGACCAGGTTGAAGAAGAGCTTGTACATCGTCGAGAGGATCCCTCTGCGCTCATGGAAAGGGGGACACCCGTCGTGAAACCGGTGTCCCCCCTCCCGTGTCCGGGCTGTACGGGTGTTAGTCGCGGGCCGCGGTCAGTCGCTCCGCGTGCTCCTGGAGGGAGCACACGCCCACGTCGCCGCGGTTGAGCGCGTCGATGCCCTGGACGGCGGCGGCGAGCGCCTGGACCGTCGTCAGGCACGGGACGCTGCGCGCCACGGCCGCCGTGCGGATCTCGTAGCCGTCGAGGCGGCCACCGGTGCCGTACGGGGTGTTGACGATCAGGTCGACCTGGCCGTCGTGGATCAGCTGGACGATGTTCTTCTCGCCGTCCGGGCCCTCGCCCTCGCTGAGCTTGCGCACGACGGTGGCGTTGATGCCGTTGCGGCGCAGCACCTCGGCCGTGCCGGAGGTGGCCATCAGCTCGAAGCCGTGGGCGACGAGCTCGCGCGCCGGGAAGATCATCGTGCGCTTGTCGCGGTTGGCGACGGAGATGAAGGCGCGGCCCTTGGTGGGCAGCGGGCCGTAGGCCCCGGCCTG
>NZ_JBHVPG010000110.1:5000-6623 GCF_042887545.1 Streptomyces sp. NPDC057939 | reverse complement strand
GTCACTTTCCTTGCGTTTCAGCAGGGGGCTGTCTCTCCGGTGACCTGGCTGATGCTGTCGGAGATATTCCCGCTTCGATTGCGGGGGCTTGGTATGGGGGTCACTGTCTTCTGCCTCTGGATCGTGAACTTCCTTGTGGGTTTAACTTTTCCGGTCCTGCTCGCCAACATCGGATTGTCTGTAACTTTCTTCATTTTTGTTCTATTAGGGATAGCGTCCGTTATATTTGTGAAAAGGTTCCTTCCGGAAACGAAAGGTCTGTCGCTCGAACAGCTTGAACAAAACTTCCGTGCTTATGAAAAAACAGATCGTAATAGCGCAGAAGCTGAGGTGAGCGGGTAATCTGAATAGACGCGGGGTTCCTAGGAATCCTGCTTTTTTATTTATTATATAGAAGGGAATAATAAGTGAGAAAAAAGTTTCGTAAAAGTGTTGACCTCATTTAAAGTGCATGGTATATTATTAAACGTCGCTGATGAACAGCAGACAACAACAAAAAGCTTCGGAAACAACTTAAAAAAAGTTGTTGACATAAAAGAAGCTGAGTGGTAAGATAATAAAGTTGCTTCAACAAGCGGTAATGATCTTTGAAAACTAAACAAGACAAAACGTACCTGTTAATTCAAAGTTTTAAATAAATCGCACAGCGATGTGCGTAGTCAGTCAAACTACTTTATCGGAGAGTTTGATCCTGGCTCAGGACGAACGCTGGCGGCGTGCCTAATACATGCAAGTCGAGCGGACAGATGGGAGCTTGCTCCCTGATGTTAGCGGCGGACGGGTGAGTAACACGTGGGTAACCTGCCTGTAAGACTGGGATAACTCCGGGAAACCGGGGCTAATACCGGATGCTTGTTTGAACCGCATGGTTCAGACATAAAAGGTGGCTTCGGCTACCACTTACAGATGGACCCGCGGCGCATTAGCTAGTTGGTGAGGTAACGGCTCACCAAGGCAACGATGCGTAGCCGACCTGAGAGGGTGATCGGCCACACTGGGACTGAGACACGGCCCAGACTCCTACGGGAGGCAGCAGTAGGGAATCTTCCGCAATGGACGAAAGTCTGACGGAGCAACGCCGCGTGAGTGATGAAGGTTTTCGGATCGTAAAGCTCTGTTGTTAGGGAAGAACAAGTGCCGTTCAAATAGGGCGGCACCTTGACGGTACCTAACCAGAAAGCCACGGCTAACTACGTGCCAGCAGCCGCGGTAATACGTAGGTGGCAAGCGTTGTCCGGAATTATTGGGCGTAAAGGGCTCGCAGGCGGTTTCTTAAGTCTGATGTGAAAGCCCCCGGCTCAACCGGGGAGGGTCATTGGAAACTGGGGAACTTGAGTGCAGAAGAGGAGAGTGGAATTCCACGTGTAGCGGTGAAATGCGTAGAGATGTGGAGGAACACCAGTGGCGAAGGCGACTCTCTGGTCTGTAACTGACGCTGAGGAGCGAAAGCGTGGGGAGCGAACAGGATTAGATACCCTGGTAGTCCACGCCGTAAACGATGAGTGCTAAGTGTTAGGGGGTTTCCGCCCCTTAGTGCTGCAGCTAACGCATTAAGCACTCCGCCTGGGGAGTACGGTCGCAAGACTGAAACTCAAAGGAATTGACGGGGGCCCGCACAAGCGG
>NZ_JBHVPG010000109.1:0-8529 GCF_042887545.1 Streptomyces sp. NPDC057939 | reverse complement strand
GTTCAGGGTGACCCGTCCTGGACCCCGTCCGGAACGGTCCTGGTGACCGGTGGTACGGGTGCTCTGGGTGGTCGGGTGGCTCGTTGGCTGGCCGGTGCCGGCGCGGAGCGTCTGGTGCTGACCAGCCGGCGGGGTGCGGATGCTCCCGGTGCGGCTGAGCTGGCCGCGGAGTTGTCGGGCATGGGTGTGGAGGTCTCCGTGGTGGCGTGTGACGCCGCCGACCGGGATGCCCTGCGTACTCTCCTGGTCGCCGAGGCGGAGACGCTCACCGCAGTGATTCACACCGCGGGGATCCTCGACGACGGGGTGCTGGACGCATTGACGGCGGAGCGCTTCGAGAGCGTGCTGCGGGCCAAGGCCACCTCCGCGCTCAACCTGCACGAGCTGACGGTCGAGCTCGGCATCGAACTCTCGGCCTTCGTCCTCTTCTCGTCCGTCACGGGCACGTGGGGCACCGCAGGACAGTCCAACTATGCTGCCGCCAATGCCTACTTGGACGCCCTGGCGGAGCAGCGTCGGGCGGACGGTCTGGCCGCGACGTCGATCGCCTGGGGTCCGTGGGCCGAAGGCGGCATGGCCGCCGACGGTGCCATGGACGCCCGGATGCGCAAGGGCGGCGTACCGCCCATGGCAGCCGCGTCCGCCATCGACGCCCTCCACCGTGCCGTACACGCGAACGACACCGTCGTCACCGTCGTGGACGTGGACTGGGACCGGTTCGCCGCAGGCTTCACCGCCGCACGCACGGGCAACCTCCTGGCCGAACTTCCCGAGGCCCGGCACGCGCTCGCCGCACGCGGGGCCGACGCAGGGTCCACCGGCCGGTCGGTCGACGACCGGCACTCCTTCCTGTCACGGCTGGTGGGACTCCCCGCCACCGAGCGGGACCGACTGCTGCTGGACATCGTCCGCAAGGAGGTCGCCGCTGTCCTCGGCCACACCGGAGCGGAAAGCGTCGGCGCGGGGCGGGCGTTCAAGGAGCTCGGTTTCGACTCGCTGACCGCCGTCGAGCTCCGCAACCGGCTGGGTGCCACCACCGGACTGCGGCTCCCCGCCACGCTGATCTACGACTACCCGACCTCCGCGGACCTGGCGGACCACCTGCGCGCGGAACTCCTCGGCACCGAAGCCACCGTGTCCCCCTCCGCGGCGGCGACGGCCACGGCGGCCGACGACGACCCGATCGCGATCGTCGCCATGAGCTGCCGCTTTCCCGGCGGGGTGCGTACCCCCGAGGACCTGTGGCAGCTGCTGGCCGCCGGAGGCGACGCCATCGGCGAGTTCCCGGCCGACCGGGGCTGGGACGCGGAGGAACTCTTCGGGCCCCGGTCCGAGCAGGAGGCCCCGTACGCCCGCGAAGGCGGATTCCTCTACGACGTCGCGCAGTTCGACCCAGGATTCTTCGGCATCTCGCCCCGCGAGGCCCTCGCCATGGACCCGCAGCAGCGCCTGCTGCTGGAAACCTCGTGGGAGGCGTTCGAGCGGGCCGGTATCGATCCGTCGTCCCTGCGCGGCAGCCAGGCCGGCGTGTTCGTCGGGACCAACGGCCAGGACTACCTGTCGCTCGTGCTGAACTCCGCCGACGGCGGGGACGGCTTCATGAGCACCGGAAACTCCGCGAGCGTCGTCTCCGGCCGGCTCTCCTACGTCTTCGGTCTCGAAGGCCCCGCCGTCACCGTCGACACGGCGTGCTCGGCGTCGCTCGTGGCCCTGCACCTCGCCGTGCAGGCCCTGCGCAGCGGCGAATGCTCCATCGCCCTGGCCGGAGGCGTGACGGTCATGTCGACGCCGGGTGCCTTCGTCGAGTTCGCCCGCCAGGGCGGTCTCGCCGCGGACGGTCGGATCAAGGCGTTCGCGGCGGGTGCGGACGGTACGGGTTGGGGTGAGGGTGTCGGCATGCTGCTCGTGGAGCGGTTGTCGGACGCGCGTCGCAACGGGCATCCGGTGTTGGCGGTGGTGCGTGGTTCGGCCGTCAACCAGGACGGTGCGAGCAACGGCCTGACCGCTCCGAACGGTCCTTCGCAGCAGCGGGTGATCCGTGCGGCGCTCGCCGGTGCCGGTCTTTCGCCGGCGGACGTGGACGCGGTGGAGGCGCACGGCACCGGCACGAAGCTCGGTGACCCGATCGAGGCGCAGGCGCTGCTCGCGACGTACGGCCAGGACCGGCCCGAGGGGCAGCCGCTGCTGCTCGGCTCGATCAAGTCGAACATCGGGCACACGCAGGCCGCCGCCGGTGTCGCCGGTGTCATCAAGATGGTCATGGCGATGCGGCACGGGACGCTCCCGCGGACCCTGCACGTGGACGGCCCCACCCCGCACGTCGACTGGACGGCGGGCGACGTCGAGATCCTCACCGAACAGCGGGCATGGCCGGAGACCGGCCGCCCGCGCCGGGCCGGCGTCTCCTCGTTCGGTGTCAGCGGCACGAACGCCCACACCATCCTGGAGCAGGCCCCCGAGGCCCCCGAGGCCCCCGAGGCCCCCGAGACGGTGGAACCGGAGACCTCCGGCGCCTGGCCGTGGATCCTGTCGGGCCGTACGCAGGCGGCTCTGCGCGACCAGGCCGCCCGACTCCTCGGGCACCTCGCCGGGCACGACGAGACGCGGCCGGTGGACATCGGCCACTCCCTCGCGACGGGCCGGGCCCTGCTCGACCACCGAGCCGTGATCCTCGCGGGAGCCCGCGAGGACTACACGAAGGCGCTGACGGCGCTGGCGGCCGGCGACTCCGTCGCCGAGCTGACCCGGGACGTGGCGAGCACGGAACAGAAGGTGGCGTTCCTGTTCACCGGACAGGGCAGCCAGCGGATCGGGATGGGGCGTGAACTGTACGCAACCTTCCCGGTGTTCGCAGATGCGCTGGACGCCGTCTGTGCCCGGACGGACGCACTGCTGGAACTCCCTTTGAAGGAGATCCTGTTCGGGGCGAACGCGGAGTTGCTGGATCGGACGGAGTACACGCAGCCGGCGTTGTTCGCGGTCGAGGTCGCGTTGTTCCGTCTGCTCGAATCGTGGGGTGTGCGGCCGGACTTCGTGTCGGGGCATTCGATCGGTGAGATCGTCGCCGCGCATGTTGCCGGTGTGCTTTCCCTGGATGACGCGTGCACGCTGGTTGCGGCGCGTGGTCGGTTGATGCAGGCGCTGCCCGGTGGTGGCGTGATGATCGCGGTGCAGGCGTCGGAGGTGGAGGTTCTGCCGCTGCTGACGGATCGGGTGAGCGTCGCGGCGGTCAATGGTCCGCAGTCGGTGGTGATCGCGGGTGATGAGGACGCGGCGGCCGTGGTCGTGGCGGCTTTCCCGGACCGCAAGTCCAAGCGGCTCACGGTGAGTCACGCGTTCCATTCGCCGCACATGGACGGCATGCTCGGCGACTTCCGCAAGGTGGTCGAGGGGCTGTCGTACGGGGCTCCGCGCATTCCGGTCGTCTCGAACCTGACCGGCGCCCTGGTTGCCGACGGTGAGATGGGTTCGGCGGACTTCTGGGTCCGGCACGTCCGGGAGGCGGTCCGTTTCCTGGACGGTGTCCGGACCTTGGAGGCCGCCGGGGTGAGCACGTACCTGGAACTCGGGCCCGACGGGATCCTCTCCGCCCTCGCCCAGGACTGCCTCACCGACACCGCGGACGCCACGTTCGTGCCGTTGCTCCGCGCTTCGCGCGCCGAGGCCGCGACCGTCGTCACCGGCCTCGGGCAGGCTCACGTCCGGGGCGTCACCGTCGACTGGACCGCCTTCTACGCCGGGACCGGCGCCCACCGCGTCGACCTGCCGACGTACGCCTTCCAGCGCGAGCGCTACTGGATCGACTCCTTCGCGGCGCTGGAGGACGCCGTGTCGCTCGGCATCGAGTCGGCCGGGCACCCGCTCCTCGGTGCGGCGGTCGAACTGCCGGACACGGGCGGGTTCCTGTTCACCGGCCGGCTGTCCCGCCGAACCCACCCCTGGCTGGCCGGTCACGTCGTGGCCGACTCGGTGGTCGTGCCCGGCGCGACCTTCGTCGAACTCGCGCTGCGGGCAGCGGCCGAAGCCGGCTGCGGCCTGCTGGAGGAACTGACCGACGAGGCACCGCTCGTGCTGCCGGAGGACGGGGCCGTACAGCTGCGGCTCACCGTCGGCGGGGCGGACGACACCGGACGCCGCACCGTGCAGGTGCACAGCCGACCCGAAGCGGCGGACGGCCACACCGAGCCCGCCGGGACCTGGTCCCGGCACGCCACGGGCTTCCTCACCGAGGCCGATGCCGATGCCGGTTCCGGTTCCGGTGTCGATGCCGGTGAAGCCTTCGGCGCCCGGGAGTGGCCGCCCGCCGACGCCGAGGAGGTCTCCGTCGACGTAGTGCACGCGCGCCTCGCCGCTGCCGGGATCCACCACGGAGCGGACCTCAGGACCCTGAACCGGATCTGGGTGCGCGGCGACGAGGTCTTCGCGGAAGCCGGGCTCTCCGGTGGACCGAGCTCCTCGGCAACCGGATTCGCCCTGCACCCCGCCCTGCTCGAAACGGCGCTGCAGGCGCTCGCGGCCACCGCCACCGCCACGGGCGGGGACGCCGCCGCACGGGAAGCGTGCGTCTGGCGCGGCGTACGGCTGCACACGCCCGGAGCGGGCACACCCGGCACGACGGGCGCACCGGACGCAGCGGGCACGCTCCGCCTGCGGATCACCCCGGGCGGCGCGGACACCGTTTCGGTGGAACTGACCGACGCACAGGGCGCGCCCGTCGCGTCCGTCGGGGCACTGGTGACCCGGGCGCTCGACGTCGAGAGGTTCTCCGTGGCGGCCCCCGACGGGGTCCACGACTCGCTGTTCCGCCTCGACTGGGTGCGGACGGCGACGTCGGCCCGGGCGGGCTCCGCGTCCCCGGCGCTCATCGCGACCTCCGAGGACGCCACCGCCCACCTCGCCGCCGCCCTGGGCGGCACCGGGGTTCCCGTCACCACGTACGAGGACCTGGCGGCGCTGGACGACGCCGTCACCGTCGGACGCCGGCCGGCGCCCGACACCGTGATCGTGCCGTTCATGACGAACACCGGCCGCACCTCCGCCCTTCCGACGGCGCACGAGGTGCACGAGGTGACCCACCGGGCGCTCGCGACCGTGCAGAGCTGGCTCGACAACGGCCGCTTCGCCGGCACGCGCCTCGCCGTCGTCACCCGCGGCGCCGTGGCCGCGCACACGGACACCGAGGTCGGCGACCTCGTCCACACCCCGGTGTGGGGTCTGCTGCGCGCCGCGCAGACCGAGCACCCCGACCGGTTCGTACTCGTCGACCTCGACGGGACCGACGCCTCCGGACGGGCCCTCGCGGCCGCCCTCGCCTCCGAAGAGCCCGAACTGGCCGTGCGCAACGGCATGCTGTACGTCCCGCGCCTGGCGCGGGTCGACGCAGCCGACACCGCGACGGCCGGGGACGACACGAAGAGCCGGATCGACACGCGCGGCACGGTTCTCGTCACCGGGGCGGGCGGCGGCCTCGCCGGTCTCCTCACCCGCCACCTGGTCACCGAACACGGCGTACGACACCTGCTGCTCACCGGTCGCAAGGGCGGTGAAACCGACACGGCCGCCGCGCTCACCGCGCAGTTGACCGCGTTGGGCGCCCACGTCACGTGGGCGGCGTGCGACGTCGCCGACCGGGACGCGCTGGCCGCGCTCCTGGAATCCGTACCGGCCGAGCGTCCCCTGACGGCGGTCGTCCACACGGCGGCCGTCCTGGACGACGGGGTCGTGGACCTGCTCACCCCCGAGCGCGTCGACCGGGTGATGCGGCCCAAGGTCGACGGGGCACTGCACCTGCACGAGCTGACCCGTCACCTCGACCTGTCGGCGTTCGTCATGTTCTCCGCCGCTGCCGGCACGCTCGGTGGCGCCGGTCAGGCCAACTACGGTGCGGCGAACGTCTTCCTCGACGCCCTCGCCCGGCACCGCCGGGCCGGAGGCCTCGCCGCACTGTCCCTGGTGTGGGGCATGTGGGCCGAGGAACGGGGCATGGCGGGCCGGCTCACCGACGCGGAGCGGGAACGCGCCGCGCGCGGAGGCGTCGCGCCGCTGTCGGCGGAGGAAGGACTGGCGCTCTTCGACGCCGCCCTCGCGGTGGACGGCGAGCCGGTCCTGCTGCCCGTCGCCGTCGACCTGCCGACCCTGCGGGCCCGGGCTGCGGACGGTGAGATCCTCCCGATGTTCCGCGGCCTGGTGCGCACCCCCGTCCGACAGCGTCGACGGGCGAAGGCGATGCCCGACACGCACCGCACGGACGGCACGCCGACCACGACCGACGGTGCCGGGGAGCAGTCGCCCGCGCAGCGGCTCGCCGGGCTGTCGCCCGCCGAGCGGGAGCGGACCGTACTGGACCTGGTGCGCGGCCAGGTCGCCGCGGTACTCGGCTACGGGTCGGTCGAACAGATCGGGGAGGAGCAGGCGTTCAAGGACCTGGGCTTCGACTCGCTCACCGCGGTCGAACTCCGCAACCGGCTCGGCGCGGCCGCCGGGCTCCGGCTGCCCGCCACCTTGATCTACGACTACCCCACGCCGGCCGCGCTGGCCCGGCAGGTGCTGGGCGAGCTCGCCCCCGAGGGGACGAGCGGCCGCAAGCTGTCCGTACTGGAGGAACTCGACCGCCTCGAAAGCACCTTCTCCTCCATGGACCCGACGGAACTGGCCTCCGCGGCCGGCGACGACGCGGCCCACGCGCGGATCGCGGTGCGTCTCCAGACCCTGCTGGCGCAGTGGAACGACGCCCGCGGTACGGACGACGAAGCGGGCGCCGGAGAGATCGAGGAGGCGAGCGACGACGAGCTGTTCGCCCTCATCGACAAGAAGTTCGGCCAGGGCTGAACCCCAACCACCCCCAGGCCGTACCGCCGGAACCCCTGTTCCGGCGGTACGGCCACGGGCTTCCCGATATCCCTCAAATATCCTCGGGTTCCGCCGGCTCCCCGATGTCCCCTTCTCCTCCTGACTCCCGAACTCCCGAACTCCCTGAATTCTTGAGCCGTCCCTCCACGGTCTCGATCACGCGAATAGGTGAAGCGCCAGTGGCGAACGAAGCAAAGCTCCGCGAATACCTCAAGAAGGTCACGACGGATCTCGACGAGGCGTACGGACGTCTGCGGGACATCGAGAGCCAGGCCCACGAGCCCGTCGCCATCACGGCGATGAGTTGCCGGTTCCCCGGCGGTGTCCGTTCGCCCGAGGAACTGTGGGACCTGCTGGCCGCCGGCGGCGACGCGCTCACCGAATTCCCCACCGACCGCGGCTGGGACCTGGACCACCTGTTCTCGGACGACCCGGACGATCAGGGCACCACGACGACCCGCGAGGGCGGGTTCCTCGCAGGCGCCTCCGCCTTCGACGCCGACTTCTTCGGGATCTCCCCGCGCGAGGCCATGGCGATGGACCCGCAGCAGCGCCTGCTGCTGGAAACCTCCTGGGAGGCGTTCGAACGCGCCGGCATCGACCCGCACACCCTGCGCGGCAGCCGGAGCGGCGTCTTCGTCGGGATGAACGGATCCGACTACCTCACCCCGCTGCTCGAAGCGAGCGAGGACTACGCGGGCCACCTCGGCACCGGAAACGCCTCCAGCGTCCTGTCCGGCCGCCTCTCCTACACCTTCGGCCTCGAAGGCCCCGCCGTCACCGTCGACACGGCCTGCTCGGCCTCCCTCGTGGCCCTGCACCTCGCGGTGCAGGCCCTGAGGGCGGGGGAGTGCTCCCTGGCCGTCGCCGGCGGCGTCCACGTGATGTCCACGCCCGGACTCTTCGTCGAGTTCAGCAAGCAGCGCGGCCTGTCCACGGACGGCCGTTGCAAGGCGTTCGCCGCGAACGCCGACGGCTTCGGCCCGGCGGAAGGAGTGGGCGTCCTGCTCCTGGAACGCCTCTCCGACGCACGGAAGAACGGCCGCCCGGTCCTCGCCGTGGTCCGTGGCTCCGCGATCAACCAGGACGGCGCCTCGAACGGTCTGACGGCCCCGAACGGCCCGTCCCAGCAGCGCGTCATCCGCCAGGCCCTGACCAACGCCCGGCTCTCCACGGATCAGGTCGACGTGGTGGAGGCCCACGGCACGGGAACCTCGCTCGGTGACCCCATCGAGGCGCAGGCCCTGATCGCCACGTACGGACAGGACCGCCCCGAGGGGCAGCCGCTGCTCCTGGGATCGGTCAAGTCGAACATCGGGCACACCCAGGCCGCGGCGGGCGTCGCCGGCGTGATCAAGATGGTGCTGGCGATGCGACACGGCGTACTGCCCCGGACCCTGCACGTCGACGAGCCCTCACCCCACGTGGACTGGGAGTCCGGCGCGGTCGAGCTCCTCACGGAACGCACGACGTGGCCCGAGACGGGTCACCCGCGTCGTGCGGGTGTGTCGTCGTTCGGGTTCAGTGGGACGAATGCGCACGTGATCGTGGAGCAGGCGCCTGAGGGCGGGGTGGTGGAGGCTGCCGGGTCGGGTGTGGGTTTGCCGGTGGTGCCGTGGGTGTTGTCGGGTAGGAGTGCGGCGGCGTTGCGGGCGCAGGCGGAGCGGTTGGCGGGTTGGC
>NZ_JBHVPG010000108.1:0-9963 GCF_042887545.1 Streptomyces sp. NPDC057939 | reverse complement strand
ACCTACCTCGAACTCGGACCCGACGGAATCCTCTCCGCCCTCGCCCAGGAATGCGTCACCGCCGGATCGACGGCCACGTTCGTGCCCGCGCTCCGCAAGGGCCGCGCCGATGCCGAGGCGTTCGTCGCCGCCCTCGCGCGGGCCCACGTCCACGGGGTCACCGTCGACTGGTCGGCATACTTCTCCGGGACCGGTGCCCGGCGCGTCGACCTGCCGACGTACGCCTTCCAGCGCAAGCGGTACTGGCTGGAGGAGGCTTCCCGCCCCTCGGTGGCCGGGCCCGGTGGCGCCGCTGACAGTGTGGTCGACGCCCCGTTCTGGGACGCCGTCGAGAACGATGACCTGGCCGCCCTCACGGCGACCCTGGACATCGACGCCGACCAGCCGCTGAGTGCCCTGCTGCCGGCTCTGTCCGCCTGGCGGCGGCAGCGCGCGGAGCGGTCCGTCGTCGACACCTGGCGGTACGGGGTCACCTGGAAGGCCCTGGCGGCCCCGGACGCCGCCGCCCTGCCCGCCGGAACCTGGCTCGTAGTCAGCGCGGAGACCGGCGACGGGGCCGGACTCCCCGGGATCGCGGACGCCCTGCGGGCGCGGGGCGTGGACGTACGGGACGTCGCCCTCGGCCTCGCGGACACCGGTCGGGCCGTCGTGGCCGACAGGCTGCGTGAGGCGCTCGCCGGGAACCGGGCCGACGGTGTGGTGTCCCTGCTGGCGTTCGCCGAAGCCCCCCACCCGACCCATCCGGCCGCGCCGGCAGGGGTGCTGCTGACCGGAACCCTGGTCCAGGCCCTCGGTGACGCCGAGGTCGACGCGCCGCTGTGGTGCGTGACCTCCGGTGCCGTGGCCGCCGGCCCCACCGACCGGCTGCGCAGCGCCGCACAGGCGCAGGTCTGGGGGCTCGGCCGGGTGGTCGCCCTGGAACACCCCGAGCGTTGGGGCGGTCTGGTGGACCTGCCGGGCGGCGTGGACGGGCGGACGCTCGACCGGCTGCTGTCCGTACTGGGCGGGGCTGCCGGGCGGACCCACGAGGACCAGATCGCGGTCCGGTCGGCGGGTCTCCTCGTGCGCCGCATCGAGCACGCCGCGCAGTCGGACACCGCCGCACCGGCGGGCGGCTCGCCCGTCGCCTCCGCGCCCACCACCGCGGCGCGGGCTCCGTGGCGGACCCGCGGGACCGTCCTGGTCACCGGCGGTACGGGTGCGCTCGGTGCGCACGTCGCCCGCTGGCTCGCCGCGCACGGCGCCGAACACCTGGTGCTCGTCGGGCGGCGCGGACCGCAGGCGCCCGGCGCCGGGGCCCTCGTCGCGGAACTCGCCGAACTGGGCGCCCGCGCCACGGCCGTCGCATGCGACGTGACCGACCGGCGTTCCGTGGCCGAGCTCCTCACCGCGCTCCGGGAGGACACCACGGCTCCCGCCCTCAGCGCCGTCTTCCACACGGCGGGCGTCGGTCAACTGACGCCGCTCGACGCGACGGGACCGGACGAGGTCGCCGCGGTCCTCGCGGCCAAGGTGTCGGGGGCCGAGCACCTCGACGAGCTGCTCGGCGACACGGAGCTGGACGCCTTCGTCCTCTTCTCCTCCATCGCCGGCGTGTGGGGCAGCGGCGGGCAGGGCGCCTACGCGGCGGCCAACGCCCACCTCGACGCCCTGGCGCAGCGGCGCCGCGACCGCGGGCTGACGGCCACGGCCGTCGCCTGGGGGCCGTGGGGCGAGGGCGGGCTGGTCGCCGACGACGAGGCGGCCGGGCAACTCCGGCGCCGCGGCCTGCCGGTGATGGCCCCCGAAAGGTCCGTCGCCGCGCTCCAGCAGGCGCTGGACGCGGACGACACGACCGTGACGGTCGCCGACGTCGACTGGGACCTGTTCGTCCCGGCCTTCACGGCCTCCCGGCCGCGGCCGCTCATAGCCGACCTCCCCGAGGTGCGCCGCGTGCTCGACGCCGAGGAGCACGCCGGCGGCGCCGGCGGCGACGAGGGCACTGAGGGTGCGGTCGACGGGCTGCTGGCCGAACTGCGGGGTGCGAGCGCCGACGAGGCCGAACGGACCCTGCTCACCCTGGTCCGTACGCACGTCGCGGCGGTCCTCGGGCACGACGGGGCCGGCACGGTCGAGGCGGGACGCGCCTTCAAGGAGCTGGGCTTCGACTCCCTGACCGCCGTCGAACTGCGGACCCGCCTCGGCGCGGCGACCGGACTGCGACTGCCCGCAGCCCTCGTCTTCGACCACCCGACGCCCGCCGCCCTGGCCGCGCACATCCGCGCGGAACTCCTCGGCGGGGACGCGGAACCCGTCCTCCCGGCCCTCGCCGAGATCGACAAATTGGAGTTCGTCCTCTCCTCGGTCCCCGAGGAGGACGCGGCCGAACGGGCCCGCGTCACGACACGGCTCGAAGCGCTCCTGGCGAACTGGAACAGGACGGAACGAGCCGCGCTCGCCCGGGAGGACGAGGAAACGGTCATCGAATCGGCATCTGCCGAGGACCTCTTCGACATCATCAACAACGAATTCGGAAAAGCCTGACCTTGATGCCCGATCCGATGTCCCCATCGAATCCGTCGAGTCCATCGAGTTACGCGAATGCAACGCACCTGTTGGATTCGTCGAACGCTGGAACCGGCGCATTCGTTGAATTCTCAGCCGCAGTCCGCATGCAATCCGCATTTCTCCAGGAGGTGACGTTCCAGTGGCCGGCGTGAACGAAGAAAAGCTTCTCGAAAACCTGAAGTGGATGACCACGGAGCTACGGCGGGCCCGCCGCCGCCTCCAGGAGGTCGAGCAGGACGCCCACGAGCCCCTCGCGATCGTCGCGATGAGCTGCCGCTTTCCCGGCGGGGTGCGGTCGCCCGAGGACCTGTGGCAGCTGGTGTCCGAGGGTGGCGACGCCATCACCGGGTTCCCCGACGACCGCGGCTGGGACATCGCCTCCCTCGCCGACCCGGACCCCGACCGCAAGGGCACCTTCTACAACACCGGCGGTGGCTTCCTCGCCGACGCCACCGCGTTCGACCCCGGATTCTTCGGCATATCGCCGCGCGAGGCCCTGGCGATGGACCCGCAGCAACGCCAGATCCTGGAAACCTCCTGGGAGGTCTTCGAGCGGGCCGGTATCGACCCCGCGTCCGTACGCGGCAGCCGCACGGGTGTCTACATCGGCGCGGGCGCCATGGGATACGGGGCCGACCTCAAGGAGGTCCCGGAGGGGTTGGAGGGGCTGCTGCTGACGGGTGGCGCGACGAGCGTGCTGTCGGGCCGCGTCAGCTACGTCCTCGGCCTGGAGGGCCCGGCCGCCACCATCGACACGGCCTGCTCCTCCTCGCTCGTGGCCCTGCACCTTGCCGGACAGGCCCTGCGCCAGCGCGAGTGCTCGCTCGCCCTGGTCGGGGGCGTGTGCGTGATGCCCACCCCCGACGTGTTCGTCGAGTTCAGCCGCCAGCGCGGTCTCGCCGAGGACGGCCGCTGCAAGTCCTTCGCCGCCGCCGCCGACGGCACCGGCTGGTCGGAAGGCGTCGGCGTCCTCCTCGTCGAGCGACTGTCTGACGCCCGCCGCAACGGCCACCCGGTCCTGGCCGTGGTCCGGGGGTCCGCCGTCAACCAGGACGGCGCCTCCAACGGGCTCACCGCCCCCAACGGCCCCGCCCAGCAGCGCGTCATCCGGCAGGCCCTGGAGAACGCCCGCCTCTCCGCCGCCGAAATCGACGCCGTCGAGGCGCACGGCACCGGCACCCGCCTCGGTGACCCCATCGAGGCGCAGGCGCTCCTCGCCACGTACGGGCAGGACCGCCCGGCCGGCCGGCCGCTGCGCCTCGGTTCCCTGAAGTCGAACCTCGGACACACCCAGGCCGCGGCCGGTGTCGCCGGCATCATCAAGACGGTCATGGCGATCCGCCACGGCGTCCTGCCGCAGACCCTCCACGTCGACGAGCCGACCCCCGACGTCGACTGGTCGGCCGGAGACGTGTCGCTGCTCACCGAACCGATGGCCTGGCCCGAGACCGGCGCACCGCGCCGCGCGGCCGTTTCCGCGTTCGGCGTGAGCGGCACCAACGCGCACACCATCATCGAGGAGGCCCCCCAGGAGGAGCTCGCGCAGGCCGATGCCCCGCAGGCCGACGTCCCGGCCGGCGCGGGCCTGCCGGGTGCGGAGCCCGCCGCCGGTCTGGTACGGCCGGCGCTCCTGGCCTGGACCCTGTCCGGCCGCAGCGTCGCCGCGCTGCGCGCCCAGGCCGCCCGGCTGATCGCGACCCGCGCCGGCGGGGCCGCCGACGTCCCGGCCCTCGACCTCGGGCATTCGCTCGCCACCACCCGCGCCGCGCTGGAGCACCGAGCGGTCCTCCTCGGCCGTACGGACGCCGGCCTCGACGCCGCCCTGGCGGCGCTCGCCGCGGGCGGGACGGCACAGGGCCTGATCACGGGCACCGCCACCGAGGGCCGGACCGCGTTCCTGTTCACCGGACAGGGCAGCCAGCGGCTGGGCATGGGGCGCGAACTGTACGAAACCTTCCCGGTGTTCGCCGCCGCCCTGGACGAGGTCTGCGTCCACATGGACGCCTACCTCGAACACCCCCTGAAGGCCGTGCTGTTCGCCGCCGAGGCGGATCTCCTGAACCGCACGGAGTACACGCAGCCCGCGCTGTTCGCAGTGGAAGCGGCCCTGTTCCGGCTCGTGGAGAGCTGGGGCCTGCGCCCGGACTACCTCTCCGGCCACTCCATCGGTGAGATCTCCGCCGCGCACGCGGCGGGGGTCCTCCCGCTCGACGACGCGTGCCGACTCGTCGCCGCACGGGCACGGCTGATGCAGGAGATGCCCGCCGGCGGCGCGATGATCGCCGTCCAGGCGACACCGGACGAGGTCCTGCCGCTGCTGACGGACCGGGTCGACATCGCCGCCGTCAACGGACCGCGGTCGCTCGTGATCGCCGGACACGAGGACGCCGCCGCCCGCATCGAGGCCGACTTCCGGGCGCGGGGCCGCAAGACCAAGCGGCTCGCGGTCAGCCACGCCTCCCACTCGCCGCTCATGGACGGCATGCTCGACGCCTTCCGTGAGGTCGCGGAAGGCCTCACGTACGCCGCCCCGCGCATTCCCGTCGTCTCCAACCTGACCGGCGCCCTCGTCTCCGACGAGATGGGATCGGCACAGTTCTGGGTCCGACACGTCCGCGAGGCGGTCCGGTTCCTCGACGGTGTCCGGGCCCTGGAAGCCGCCGGCGTGACGAGGTACGTGGAGATCGGCCCCGACGGCGTCCTGTCCGCCCTCGCCCAGGACTGCGTCACCGGCGACGGAGCGGTCTTCCTCCCCACGCTGCGCGGTGGCCGGCCCGAGCCCGAGACGGCCCTGGCCGCCCTCGCAGGCGCCCACGCGCACGGCGCCGCGGTCGACTGGGCGGCGTACTACGCCGGCACCGGCGCCCGCCGCGTCGACCTGCCCACCTACGCCTTCCAGCACGAGCGGTACTGGCTGGAGCCCGCCACCGGTACGGCCGGCGACGTCGCCGTCGCCGGACTCGACCCCGCCGCACACCCGCTGCTCGGCGCCGCCGTCACCCTGGCCGGCTCAGACCGGGTGCTGTGCACCGGCCGGCTCTCGGCCCGCACCCACCCCTGGCTCACCGAGCACACCGTGGCCGGTACGACGGTGCTGCCGGGCGCGGCGTTCGTCGAACTCGCCGTACGCGCCGGTGACCTGGCCGGCTGCGGAAACGTACGGGAACTCGTGCTCGAAGCACCGCTCGCGCTGCCCGCCGAGGGCGGCGTCCGCATCCAGGTCCTCGTGGAGACCCCCGACGAGCACGGCCACCGCGCGTTCACCGTGTCCGCCCGCCCGGACGACGCGGCCGGAGCGCAGGTCGGCGACAGCGGCTGGACCGGCCACGCCCGGGGCGTCCTCACCCCCGAGACCGGCTCCACCCCGGCGTCCGACCCCGGGCAGTGGCCGCCCGCCGGCGCCGAAGCCGTCGACATCGATGACCTCTACGCCACCGACGGGCGTCACGGCGCCCACGCGCCCGCACGCGGCCCGGTGTTCCGGGCCGTGGAGGCCGCCTGGCACCGCGACGGGGAGTGGTTCGCGCAGGTGCGCCTCCCCGAAGGCGCCCCGCAGGGAGCCGAGTTCGGCCTGCACCCGGTCCTCCTGGACGCCGCCGCGCACGCCGCGGTGGCCCTGGCCGGCGCCGCGACCGGCGACGCGTACGACGACGAGTGCGAGGGCGCCGCCGTCGGACCGGGCAGCGTCTGGTCCGACGTGACCCTGCACGCCGTCGGCGCGGGCGCCCTGCGCGTACGCGTCCGGCCGGCCGGGGAGGGGACGTACGCCCTCGACCTCGCCGACGACCTCGGCGACCCCGTGGCCACCATCGGCCGGCTCGTCCCGAGCCCCTTCACCACCGCGACCACCGACACCACCAGCGGCACGGCCCCGGTCCCGGCCGTCGTCCGCGACGCCCTGTTCCAGCTCGACTGGACGCCGCTGCCGATTTCCGCCGCCCCCACCGGGGCCGAGCCCGCGGGCGGCTGGGCGGTCCTCGGGGCCACCGGATACGGACCGGCCCGCGGCTACGCCGACCTCGCGGAGCTCGCCGACGCGATCGAGGCGGGCACGCCCGTACCGGCGTACGTCCTGGCTCCCTTCCCCCGACAGACCGAAGGCTCCGCGCCGGACGCCCTGCACCTGGCCGCGCAGCACGCCCTCGGCCTGGCCCGCGCCTGGCTGGCGGACGACCGGTTCGAGACGTCCCGCCTGGTCGCCGTCACCGCCGGCGCGGTCGCCGGACCCGGCGAGGACGTCGAGGACCTGCCGCACGCCGCCATCCGCGGACTGCTGCGTTCCGCGGAGACGGAGAACCCCGGCCGCTTCGTCCTCGCCGATGTCACCGACCTCGCCGACCTCACCGAGCCGGCCGGCGGCGCCCTGCTCGCCGCAGCCCTCGACGCCGGCGAACCGGAGCTGCTGCTCCGCGACGCGACCGTCCACGTGCCGCGCCTGCGCCGCACTCCGTCCCACGCCCCCGCCGGCCCGGCGGACGGCGTCCACATCGACCCGAACGGCACCGCCCTGATCACCGGCGGTTCCGGCAGCCTCGCCGGGATCGTCGCCCGCCACCTGGCCGGCGCCCACGGCGTGCGCCACCTGCTGCTGCTCGGCCGGCGCGGCGCCGACGCACCCGGCGCCGCCGAACGCACCGCCGAACTCACCGCGCTGGGCGCCGAGGTCACCTGGGCCGCCTGCGACGCCGCCGACCGCGACGCCCTCGCCGCCGCCCTGTCCCGGATCCCCACCGAACACCCCCTCACCACGGTGGTCCACACGGCGGGCGTACTCGACGACGGCGTCATCGCCTCCCTCACCCCCGAACGCCTGGACGCCGTCCTTCGACCGAAGGCCGTCGCCGCCCTCCACCTCCACGCACTGACCCGCGACCTGCCCGTCACCGCGTTCGTCCTCTACTCGGCCATCGCCGGCACCCTCGGCGCCGCCGGCCAGGCCAACTACGCCTGCGCCAACGTCCACCTGGACGCCCTCGCCGAACACCGACACCACCAGGGCCTGCCCGCCACCTCCCTCGCCTGGGGCCTGTGGGCCGCGTCCGGAGGCATGATCGGCGGACTCGACGAGACCCAGCTGCGCCGCATGGAGCAGCACGGCATGGGCGCCCTCTCCGCCGCCGACGGCATGACCCTCCTCGACGCGGCACTGGCCTCCGGCCGCCCCGTCCTCGTCCCCGCGCGACTGAACCCGGCCGCCCTGCGCGCCTCGGCCGCACCCGGCCCCGTCGCCCCCGTGTTCCGGGACCTCCTGGGCCCGGCGGGACGCCGCACCGCGCACACCCGCGACGACTCGGGCACCTCGCTCACCGAACGACTGACCGGCCTCACCCGCCCCGAACAGGACCGGGCCCTGCTCGAACTCGTACGGGCACAGGTCGCCTCCGTACTCGGCCACGCCTCGGCCGAACGCATCGAACCCGCCAAGGCGTTCAAGGACCTCGGCTTCGACTCGCTGACCGCCGTCGAACTGCGCAACGGCCTGGGCGCCGCCACCGGACTGCGCCTGGCCACCACCCTCGTCTTCGACCACCCGTCGCCCGTCGCGCTCGCACGACACCTGCTCGTCGAACTGCTCGGCGAGGAAGCGGAGACCGGTGAGCGGGAAGGGCACCCGGGCCACGGGCCGGCCGCGGACGCCGACGACCCCATCGCGATCGTCGCCATGAGCTGCCGCTACCCGGGCGGGGTCGGCAACCCCGAGGACCTGTGGCGGCTCGTCGAGACCGGCGGCGACGCCATCGCCGGCCTCCCCGGCAACCGGGGCTGGGACACCGCCGAGCTGTACGCCGGACAGGACGGACAGGACGGACAGGGCGTACAGGACGGACAGGCGGATCGAGGCGGTCACGGGCGATCCTTCCAGGGCGGATTCCTCTACAACGCGGACTCGTTCGACGCCGACTTCTTCGGCATCTCGCCGCGCGAGGCCCTCGCCATGGACCCGCAGCAGCGCCTCCTCCTCGAAGCGTCCTGGGAGGCGGTCGAGCGGGCGGGCATCGACCCGTCGTCGCTGCGCGGCACCCGCGCCGGCGTCTTCGTGGGCGCCGCCTACACCGGCTACGACGCCCAACTCGAAGGCTCCGCGGACGCGGACGCGGTCCTCGGCCACGTGATGACCGGCAACGCGGGCAGCGTCATGTCCGGTCGTGTCTCCTACGTCCTGGGCCTGGAGGGCCCGGCCGTCACCGTCGACACGGCCTGCTCGTCCTCGCTGGTCGCCCTGCACTGGGCGATCCAGGCCCTGCGGGCCGGCGAATGCACCCTCGCCCTCGCGGGCGGCGTCACCGTCATGTCGACGCCGGGCACCTTCACCGAGTTCAGCCACCAGGGCGGACTCTCGCCCGACGGCCGCTGCAAGGCCTTCGCGGCGGCCGCCGACGGTACGGGCTGGGGCGAGGGAGTCGGCATGCTGCTCGTCGAGCGGCTGTCGGACGCCCGCCGCCACGGACACCCGGTCCTCGCGGTGGTCCGTGGTTCGGCGATCAACCAGGACGGCGCCTCCAACGGCCTGACCGCCCCGAACGGGCCCTCGCAACAGCGGGTCATCCGTGCCGCCCTCGCCAACGCGGGCCTGTCGGCCGCGGAGGTCGACGCCGTGGAGGCTCACGGCACCGGCACCCGCCTCGGCGACCCGATCGAGGCACAGGCGCTGCTGGCCACCTACGGCCAGGAACGGCCCGAAGGGCAGCCGCTGCTGCTCGGCACCGTCAAGTCGAACATCGGCCACACGCAGGCCGCCGCGGGCGTGGCGGGCGTCATCAAGATGGTCATGGCCATGCGCCACGGGACCCTTCCCCGCACCCTGCACGTCGACGAGCCGACCCCGCACGTCGACTGGACGGCCGGCGACATCGCCCTGCTCACCGAGGCCACGGACTGGCCCGCGACCCGACGGCCGCGCCGAGCCGCTGTGTCCTCGTTCGGCATCAGCGGCACCAACGCCCACACGATCATCGAGCAGGCGCCGCAGGACACCGACCGTCCCGGGGCGACGAACCCGCCCACCGGACCGGTGCCCTTCGTCCTGTCGGCCAGGACGCCACAGGCGCTCCGCGACCAGGCCGCCCGGTTGCTCCCCGTGGCCGAAGCCGCCACCGCGGACGAGGAAGGCTCCGGTCCCGTGGACCTGGCGTACTCCCTCGCCACCGGCCGCGCCGGCCTGGAACACCGCGCGGCGTTCACCGCCGATGACCGCGAAGGCCTGCTCCGCATGCTCACCGCCATCGCGGCCGACGACCCGGCGGCGGGCCTGGCCCGCGGAACGGTGTCCGCCGGATCACTCGCCTTCCTCTTCACCGGGCAGGGCAGCCAGCGCCTCGGCATGGGCCGCGAACTGTACGAAACCTTCCCGGTGTTCGCCGGCGCGCTGGACGCGGTGTGCGAACGGATGGCCCATGAACTCCCGTTGAAGGAGAT
>NZ_JBHVPG010000107.1:0-10184 GCF_042887545.1 Streptomyces sp. NPDC057939 | reverse complement strand
GCCCCGAGGCCCGCGCACCGGCACCGGCCCCCGCCCACCCCTCAAAGCCTCCGCAGGAACCCGGCCACCACCGCCCCGAACCCCTCCGGATCCCCGGCCCGCACCCCGTGCCCCACCGGCAACTCCACCAACCGCACCCCACCCCTCCGCACCGCCATCTCCCGCGCGTGCTCCGCGGACAGCACCCCGCTCCGATCCCCCCGCACCAGCAGCGTCGGCTGCCGCACCGCCAGCCAGTCCGCCCAGTGGTCCCCGTTCAGGCCCCGCTGCGATTCCACCGCGTCCCCGGGCACGAACGCCGTCCCCCACCCGTCCGGGTACTCCCTCAGCGACCCGGCCAGGGCATCGGCCGCGCTCCCCACCCCCGCCAGGAACGCGGCCCGCGTACCGGCCCGCCGCGGCCACTCCCGTACGTGGGACAGGTCGCCGTCCACCACCGCCCCGACGTCCTCGACGACCACCGCCCGCACCAGATCGGGCCGGCGAGCGGCCAGCTGGTACGCGTTGACCCCGCCCAGCCCGTGCCCCATGACCACCGCCGGCCCCAGCCCCAGGTGCTCCAGTACGGCGGCCGCGTCCGCCACGTACCCCTCACGCCCGTACTCCGCCGCCCGGTCCGACGCCCCGTGCCCCCGCTGGTCGACCGCGATCACCCGCCACCGCGGCC
The DNA here is from genome assembly GCF_042887545.1 of Streptomyces sp. NPDC057939. Taxonomy (NCBI): domain Bacteria; kingdom Bacillati; phylum Actinomycetota; class Actinomycetes; order Kitasatosporales; family Streptomycetaceae; genus Streptomyces; species Streptomyces sp. NPDC057939. Next base: position 9,517 of record NZ_JBHVPG010000107.1, on the reverse strand, counting down.
CGACGTCGCGGGCGAACCGTTCGTAGGACCGTCCGTCCTGGAAGTGCCCGTGCAGCGCCAGCAGCGGCGCCCCCGCCCCGCCGAAGTCCGTGTACGCCAACCGCCGGCCGGGCCCACCGACCCCGGCCCCCGCGACCTCCACCACCCCCGGCAGCGGACCCAACTTCTCCGCCACCCGCTGCCGCAGCAACTGGTACTCCTCCCACCGCCGCGGCAGCCGCCCGCCCGGCCGCTTGCCCATCGGCCGCCCCGGCGTCACCGTCTGCCCGCGCCGGAACTGCTCCCGCGTCAGGTCGATCCGGATCCCGCCGGGCAGCACGTTCCAGCAGTGGTAGCCGTGCTGTTCCCCGTCCAGCCAGACCTCACCGACCATCAGCTCCCCGCCGACGAGGTCCTGCACGACCAGCGCGGTGATGTCGCAGTGCCCCCAGGCCGGATTGTCGGCGGTCCAGGGCGCCCGCTCGACATCGTCGGGCGAGCAGGTCTCGGCCGACCAGCCCGCCCGAATGGCCGCCTCGAGGTCCGCGAGTGTCCAGGGAGTCGTCATCCCCCAAGCCTCCCGCATCCCACCGACACCCGCCGTCCACCGCCCCTCCCCGGCCTCCCCCACCCGCGCCCACCACCACCCGTACGCGCCCCTCATGCCTCCACGCGCCCCCGTGCCGCGGCGACACCCGCGACCCGACGTCCCGTCAGGGCTTGCGCACGGCCGTCCATCCCTGCGTACAGCTCAGGGTCGCCGTGCACCAGTTCTCGAAGACGTCACCCGTCGTGGTGAGCACCTTCACGTACACCCGCTCACCGATCAGCCGCAGCGCCACCGAGCACGCGGTCCGCGGATACCCCGGGGTAGCCTCGGGCCGGGTCAGGTCCCGCCAGCTGTACGCACCCGTCACGGTGGCTCGCGCCCCCACGTACGTCCGTCCCCTGGTCACCGCCGCGCTGTACTCGGAAGTCCCCGGCCCCGGCACGGTGACCAGGTCCACGCACGGCCCCGCCGGCCCGGCCGGACCCGCCGGACCCCGGTCGCCCTTGGGCCCCTTCGGGCCCTTCTCGCCGCGCGCCCCCGTACATCCGTCGCCGACGGCTCCCGGGGCCCTCGACGCCTTCGCCCGCGCCGTCACCTCGTTCTTCGCGCACTTGCCGCCGCCCGAACCGGCCGCCGCCACCGTCGCACCCGCCCCGGGCACGGCGGCCGTCGCCGAGGCGGGCCCGCCCGTGAGCCCCAGCACCAACGGCACGGCCAATCCACAGGCCAGCCAAGCCCGCCGCCCGGTCTTCCCCGCAGTACCCATCCGAGTCTCCTCGCTTCGCGCCATCGAACGCGGCGAAGCATCCCGCGCAATCCACCGTGAGGATCGAACGACTGACGGAATGTCGGACGATGTCAGCGGCTCGGCCCAACGACACGCGGCACCGATGCGCCGATTGGCCGCCCCTCACCCGGCCCCCCGCACGGCGACCCGACAATCATTGCCCGGGGTCACCCCCCGTGATACACAGAGTGACCATACGTTCTTCCGCACGCACCCCACCCCCGCCCAGGTCAGAGCGCACGGACCGGGTGCGGGCCGGGAGAACGGGTAAAGAGAGCCACCAAGTCGACGACGGCGGCGGTTTCATCAGGGAAGATAGTGCGTGACCCCTGCCGACGGGCACGGGCTACCGGAACTACCCATACAGGGGCGGTGAGTTACATGATCCTGGCAGCGGAAAAGGGCGACATCACCACCATCATCGGCGGAATCGCCCCGAATTGGGGGCCGTTCGGCAGTCTCGGCAACGAAGCGAAGGTCATGATCGAAGTGGTCATGGCCATTGCGATCCTCCTCTGCCTCGGAATCGCCATCTGGGGCGCGGCCAAACAGCGCATCGGCGCGACCGCCCTGCGCGACACGTTCAGCGCGGAACAGGGCAAGGGCCTGATCGTCGCCGGCCTCACGGGCGTCTTCATCATCGGCTCCCTCGGCACCCTCTTCACGATCGTCTACGGAATGGCCGTCTAGCCGTGCAGCCCGGCGGCCGTCGTACCTGATGGCAAATCACCACACCGCGTCCGCGCGGGAACGAGCGCTACCGTCGTACGAGGCGGAGGGGGCGGACACGGAATGAGCAACGACGACCAGTACGGCGGCGGCGGAAGCCACGGCGAGGTCGGCGGCACGGGCCAAACCCGCACCCGCCTCCCGGACTCCCCCTCCGACTCCTACGGCACCCCCCGCCGCACCCCCCGCGCCTCCCGCGGCCTGGTCACGGTGGTCGGTGTGGTGGTCCTGCTCATCGCCGCCATCGCCTTCGCCAACCAGTCCCAGGACCCCCCACCGAACCAGGCCTCGGACAAGCCCCCGACGGGCAACGCGACGGCCCCCACGGGCACCAGCCCGGTCACCACGAAAACGACCGGCATCCCCAAGGGCTTCGCCCACGACGAACAGGGCGCCCAATCGGCCGCCACCAACTACGCGGTGGCCCTCGGCTCGGACGGGATGCTCAAGAAGGACGTCCGCCACACTCTCGTGGACACCATCTACACGCCGGAGGCGGCAGCCCAGCGCAAGGGCGCGCAGGACGCGGCGTACTCGCCGGCCTTCCTCGCCACCCTCGGACTCGATGCGAACGGGGCCGCTCCGCAGGGCAGCACCTTCGTCACCCGTGCCGTTCCGATCGGCACCCGCGTCGAGAGCTACAGCCCTACGACCGCCAAGGTCGCGGTCTGGTACACGGGCCTACTGGGGATGTCGGGAGCGAAGTCGACCAACCCGGTCCGCACCACCTGGAAGACCTGGACGTTCGAACTGTCCTGGGTGGGCGACGACTGGAAGGTCGCCTCCGACACCCAGCAGGACGGCCCCGCTCCCGTACCGGGCGACGTCCCCGCCTCCACGTCCGACGACATCAGCAAGGCCGTCCAGGAGTTCGGAGGGTTCACCTATGCCCGGTAGCCGCCGCCACCTCCGCATCGCCGGAGCCCTGGTCGCCGTACAGACCACAGTCGTCCTGACGTCCGCCCGCGCCTTCGCCGCGCCGACCCCGACTCCGACCCCATCGGGTTCGCCGAGCCCGTCGGGTTCACCGTCCAAGGACACCCGCTGCGAAGGCGTCATCGGTCCGGTCAGGGAATCCTGTGAACGCAGCGTCGGCGCCAATCCGGGCAGTACGCCGAACACCGGCCTCTCCCCCGACTCCCCCGCCGGCGCCCTCGACCCCCTCTCCTCCCTCGCCCGCGGCTGCGCCGACGCCGCCGCCTGGATCGTCGGCAAACTCAGCGAAGCCGTAAAGGGCACGGCCAACGTCGACTTCACCAACCCCGCCTTCCTCCAGCAGTACGCAGTGGTCTTCGCCGCCTCCACCATCCTCACCCTCGTCCTGTGGCTCCTCGCCGTCGCCAAGCGGGCCGTCCGCGGCGTCCCCCTCACCACCGCCCTCTCCGAGGCCATCGGCTTCCTCTGGCTGACCGTCCTCGCCTCCGCCTTCACCCCCTTGATCCTCTACACCGTCGTCTCCGCCACCGACGGCGTCACCGAGGTCATCGCCTCCGCCACCGGCAGCCAGACCGACGTCTTCTTCGGCTCCTTCACCGAGGCCCTCAAGAAGGGCGAGGACATCGGCGGCGGCCCGATCATGCTGATCGTCGTCTCCCTCGTCACGGTCCTCGCCGCCGGCATCCTGTGGCTGGAGCTCGTCATCCGGGCCGCCCTCCTCTACGTCGGCGCCCTCCTCGGCACCGTCGTCTACGCGGGCCTCGTCGACCGCAACATGTGGGGCCACGTCCGCCGCTGGGCGGGCATCATGATCGCCGTCATCCTCGTGAAGCCGGTCATCGTCATCGTCCTCGGCCTCGCCGGCGCCCTCGCCGGCGACAAGGGCCCCGACGCCTTCTCCGCCGTCGTCTCCGGACTGGCGATCATCCTCCTCGCGATCTTCGCGTCCGCGATGATCTACCGCTTCGTCCCCGGCTTCGGCGACGAGATCGCCTCCGCCCGCAGCAACCGCTCCAAGGCCACCGACGGTGCCCAGGCCGCCGCCGTCATCAGCTCCCCCGCCTCCCTCGTCTCCCAGGGCATCAAGACCCACAGCAGCCGCGGCGGCGGCGCCCACCGCGCCGACGGAGGCAGCGGAGGCAGCGGCGGGAGCGGCGGCAACCAGATCTCCGGAGGCATGGCCGCCCACAGCAGCCGCGGATCCGGCGGCGGATCCGGCGGCGGAACCGTCCCTCCGGCCGCACCCCCGCCCCGCACCGGTTCAAGCACGAGGAACACAGGAGGTGACGGGCGTTGACGACCCAGTCCCACCAGCTCCACCCGATCACACCCCGCCGCACGTATCTCATCGGCCGGGCCCGGCCGAACGCGATCGTCGGGAAGAACCGCGAGACGGGCGAGATCGCCCTGATCATCGCCGGCGCCTTCCTCGGCATGATGAGCGGCCTGCTCGTCCCCGACCTCACCCTGCGCATCGTCGCGCTCGTCGGCTTCCCGTTCCTCGCCCTCGCCGTCGTGTACGTCCCCTACAAGGGCCGCACCTTCTACCGCTGGTTCGAGATCAGCCGAAGCTACAAGCGCATCCTGCGCCGCGGCGCCACCTACCGTTCCTCGGCCGTCGAAGCCGGCACCCGCGCCGCCGACGGCCGCGAGGTCGAGGTCGGCCCGCCCCCCGGCATCGGCCGCATCAACTGGCTCGCCGCGCCGTTCGGCCCCGACGAGATCGCCGTGCTCCTCCACGCGGACCGCCGCACCGTCACCGCCGCCATCGAGATCGAGGGCCCCGGCGTCGGCCTGCGCGACAGCGAGGACCAGGAAGCCCTCGTCGACCGCTTCGGCACCCTCCTCAAGCACGTGGCGAACGGCGACGGCTTCGTCACCCGTCTCCAAATGCTCGCCCGCACCCTCCCGGCCGACCCGGACGCCCACGCGAAGGACGTGGCCCAGCGCGGCGACACCCACGCCCCCGTCTGGCTCCGCGACTCCTACGACCAACTCCAGTCGATGGTGTCGACGTCCTCCGAGCAGCACCGCGCGTACCTCGTCGCCTGCATGCACTACACCCGCGACCTGGCCGCCGAAGCCGTCGCCATCGCCCGCGCGTCGAGCCCCCAGAAGGGCCGCAAGCTCGACCGCGACTCCGGCCTCGCCATCGTCATGGCCCGCGAACTCACCGACATCTGCGCCCGCCTCGCCGAGGCCGACATCCGCGTCCGCCAGCCCCTCGGCCAGGGCCGCCTGTCCTCCCTCGTGCACTCCATGTACGACCCGGACCACCCCATCGACCACATCCAGGCCATGACGAAGCGCAACGCCTGGCCGGCCGAACTCGACGCCGTGGAGCCCACCTACCTCCAGGCCAAGACCCGCGAGTCCTCCACCCGCGCCCCCTGGTGCCACGCCACCGCCTGGGTCAAGGAGTGGCCGATGACCCCGGTCGGCGTGAACTTCCTCGCCCCGCTCCTCGTCCACACCCCGGACGTCATCCGCACCGTCGCCGTCACCATGGACCTCGAACCCACCGAGATCGCCATCGAGCGCATGCTCACGGAGAAGACGAACGACGAGGCCGACGCCTCCCGCGCCGCGAAGATGAACCGCACCGTCGACCCCCGCGACATCGCCGCCCACGGCCGACTCGACCAAAGGGGTGAAGATCTCGCCAGCGGTGCGGCAGGGGTCAACCTGGTCGGGTACATCACGGTGTCCTCCCGATCCCCGGAGGCCCTCGCCCGCGACAAGCGCACCATCCGCGCCTCCGCCGGCAAGTCCTACCTGAAGCTGGAGTGGTGCGACCGCGAGCACCACCGCGCCTTCGTCAACACCCTGCCGTTCGCCACCGGCATCCGACGCTAGCTGGAGGGAAGTGCCGCCCATGCGAGATCCCATGACCGCTCTGACGGACGCCTTCACCAGCTTCCTCTTCGGCAAGGTGGAAAGCACCCGCCTGCCCGTACGCACCTCCACCGGGCAGGCGCAGGCCGTGTACCTGCCCACCGCCGCCCCCGGTCTCGGCGACTCCGGCGTCATCATCGGCCGCGAGGTCTACAGCGGCAAGGGCTACATCTACGACCCCTTCCAGCTGTACGGCCAGCAGCTCCCGGCCCCCCACTGGCTGGTGCTGGGCGAGTCCGGAAACGGGAAGTCGGCCCTTGAGAAGACCTACGTCCTGCGCCAGCTCCGCTTCCGCGACCGCCAGGTCGTCGTCCTCGACGCGCAGGGCGAGGACGGCGTCGGCGAGTGGAACCTGATCGCCCAGCAGCTGGGGATAACCCCCATCCGCCTGGATCCCATCGCCGCGAACGACGACGGGATCCGCCTCAACCCCCTCGACCCGGCGATCACCACGACCGGCCAGCTCGCGCTGCTCCGGACCATCATCGAAGTCGCCATGGGCCACGGCCTCGACGAACGCTCCGGCTTCGCCCTCAAGGTCGCGCACGCCTACGTCGTCGCGACCATCAGGGACCGTCAGCCCGTCCTCACCGACATCGTGGACCAGCTCCGCCACCCCGAGGCCGAGTCCGCGGAAGCCATGAACGTCGACATAGACGACGTCCGGGCCTGGGGCCTCGACGTCGCGCTCGTCCTCGACCGCCTCGTCGACGGTGACCTGCGCGGCATGTTCGACGGCCCCACGACCGTCGGCATCGACCTCGACGCCCCGCTGATCGTCTTCGACCTCTCCCACATCGACCGCAACTCCATCGCGATGCCGATCCTCATGGCGATCGTCGGCGTGTGGCTGGAACACACCTGGATCCGCCCCGACCGGAAGAAGCGCATCTTCCTCGTCGAGGAGGCCTGGCACATCATCAACAGCCCCTTCGTGGCCCAGCTGTTCCAACGGCTCCTGAAGTTCGGCCGTCGCCTCGGCCTGTCCTTCGTCGCCGTCGTCCACCACCTCTCCGACGTCGTCGACGGAGCGGCCGCACGCGAAGCCGCGGCCATCCTCAAAATGGCCTCCACCCGCACCATCTACGCCCAGAAGGCCGACGAGGCCCGCGCCACCGGCCTCGTCCTCGGCCTGCCCCGATGGGCTGTGGAGATCATCCCGACCCTCACCCCCGGCATCGCCGTGTGGGACGTCAACGGCAACGTCCAGGTCGTCAAGCACCTCATCACCGAAGCCGAACGTCCCCTCGTCTACACGGACCGCGCGATGACGGAGTCCTCCGGCCCGCAGCTCCCCGACGAACTCCTGGCGGCCGAACTCGAAGCGGAGGAACGAGCCCTGTACATGGAACGCCACCGCCACGGCGGCCCCGGTTCAGCGACCACGGTGGCCTGACCGTGCCCCATGCCGGACGTACGGAGCCCCCGGCGCGAGCCGGCGGCGTCCCCGACGGACTCCTCGTCGGCCTGCTGGCCTTCCTCCTCGGGATCGCCGTCATGGTCTGGTCGGCCACGGGCCTCGCCGCGTTCTTCGCGAAGGGCGCCTGGCCGGACACCGTCACCTTCCGCAGCACCCCGGAGGCCGTCCGCGCCCTGATAGCGGAGCCGCACGACATCGCGGCGGCCTGGCCCGGCACCGACCCTTCGGCCCTCCCGGGCTGGGGCCTGTTCTGGGGCCTGTTCATCGGCCAACTCCTGGTCCTACTGGTCCTGACGATCTTCACCCTGGGCGTGGTGGCCCGCACGAAGGCCCGCCGCCAGGCCGCCCGCACCGCACCGCCGGCCCCCCTCCCGGCTCCCGCCCCGCATCCGGCAGCGGCCCCCGTCCCGACACAGGCGACGGCCCCGGCCGCACCGCCGGCCCCCGCTCCCGCTCCCACGCCGGCTCCGGCCCCCGCCCCGAAAACGGCACCGCCGGCACCGCCCGCACCCCGCCCCTCCCCCGTGGACGAGGCCTACCGCTACGGCTTCGGCTACGCACCGGCCACCCCGACGAAAACCCCTGCTCCCGCCGGTACCGCCGCCACGGCGACGGCCCACACCTCCGCCGGTCTGGCCTACGACACCCCGCCCTCCCGCCAACGCCTCGCCGCGGAGGCCATCGCCGCCGCCGAGGGCGCGGTCCTGGTCGTCACGTCGTCGCCGGCGCTCTGGGCGGACACGAAGGACGCCCGGGCCAAGCTCGGCCCGGTCCTCCTCTACGACCCTTCGCACCTGTGCGACACCCCGGCCCGCATGCACTGGAACCCCGCCGAGGGCTGCGCCGACCGCGACACCGCCGCCGCCCGGGCCGCGGCCCTGCTGGCCCCCGTACGCCCCCAGGCCCGCATCGACTCCGCGCTCGCCGACACCGCGGAAACGCTCCTCCGCAGCTGGCTCCAGGCGGCCGCGCTCGAAGAGCGCCCGTTCAAGCAGCTCCACCGCTGGGCCCAGGGCACCTCCGCCCAGGACCCGGTACGCATCCTCCGCACGCACCCCCGCGCGGCCGCGGGTACGGCCGGCGAGCTGGAGAGCGCCCTGACGGCACACCCGGAGCGCCGGGAACAGGCCCTCCAACTGACGGCCCGCGCCCTGAGCTCCCTCACGTCGATCCACATCCGTGAGGCCTGCAATCCCAATCGAACGGATTCGCTCACCCTGGCTTCGTTCGTGACCGAGGGGGGCAGCCTCTACGTGGTGGGAGAACCGCTCGAAGACCCCCGCTCCCACCCGGGTGCGATGCCACTGCTGACCGCACTCGCCTCCAGCGTGGTCGAGCACGGCCGGCGCATGGCCGCACGGTCATCCCACGGTCGGCTCGACCCACCACTGACCCTGGTCCTGGAGGACGTCGCGGCCGTCGCCCCGATCCCGGAGCTCCCGGACCTCCTCGATGACGACACGCTCCCCCTGCTGGCGCTGTGCCGCAGCCGCGAACAGGCCAGAGCCCGCTGGCCCCAGGCTTCCTTCGACCCCCGCTAGTCCGGCCGTCGGAGCAGGTACTCGTGCTCTTCCGCGCCCGAGTCCAGCCGTACGATGCGCCCGCTCGCGGTGAACCCGAACCGCCGGTAGGAGGCGGCCGCCCGCGGATTGTCCCGGTGCACGAAGAGCCGTACCCGATCCAACACCGGCTCCTCCAGGGACCACACCCATTCCACCGCGGCGGCCAACAGCGCTCCGGCCATCCCGCTGCCGCGCCACTCCTCGCGTACGAACACCCCGACGAGGTGCCCCTGTCCCTGCTCGACGCCCTGTCCGAAGATGTCGACGGTCCCGGCGTCCTCGACCAGCACGGTCACGCCCCCGCCCCACGTCCCGTCGGGCCCCTCGGCGACGAACTGCCGGGCCGTCCGCCCGTGCGAGGCTCCGTCCGCCCTCCCCCGCCAGAACGCGTCGGGATGGGACTCCGCCTTTTCGACGGTCTCCAGGAAGGCCACGGGGGCCGCCGGATCCTTGAGCGCGGCGATCCGCAGCTCCTTGACCTGCCGCCACTCGCCGGCCCGTACGGAACGTATCGAATGCTGGTCCATGACCGGGAATCCTAAACCGAAAACCCGATCGACCCCCAAACGCAGAAAAGCCCCGCACCAGTTACCTGGTGCGGGGCTTTCCCACAATGATTGTTCGGCGGCGTCCTACTCTCCCACAGGGTCCCCCCTGCA
>NZ_JBHVPG010000106.1:0-10914 GCF_042887545.1 Streptomyces sp. NPDC057939 | reverse complement strand
ACCCTCGTCCTCCGCACCGACACCAGCGGAAACCCCACCTTCAACCAACTCCTCACCCGCATCCGCGAAACCGACCTCACCGCCTACGCCCACCAAGACCTCCCCTTCGAACGCCTCGTAGAAGCCCTCAACCCCACCCGCACCCTCTCCCACCACCCCCTCTTCCAGACGATGCTGACGTTGCACAACACCGAGGGCGCGCAGGCGCGTTCGGAGGTCCCTCGGTTCGCCGGGCTCACTGCGCGAGTGGAGGGATCTGAGGGGGCTTCTGCTCGCTTCGACCTGTCGTTCGCGTTGGCCGAGCGGTTCGGTGCGGACGGTGCCTGCGAGGGCATGTCGGGCAGTGTCACGTACAGCACCGACCTGTTCGACCGGGAGACCGTGCAGGGCATCGCGGACCGGCTGGTGCAGGTGATCGGTACGGGTGTGGCCCACCCCAACCGGCCGATCGGGCAGTTGGAGATCCTCAGCCCGGCCGAACGGCAGTCGCTGCGCGAGTGGAGCGGGACGGCCGGGCCGGTGCCCGACGCCTCCGTGTCCCGGCTGGTCGAGCGGCAGGCCGCGCTGACCCCGGACGCGCCGGCTGTCGTCCTCGCCGGTACGTCCCTGACGTACGCGGAGCTCAACGCGCGCGCCAACCGGCTCGCCCGGCACCTCGTCGCGCGGGGCGCGGCCCCGGGCCGGTTCGTGGCGGTGGCGTTGCCGCGTTCCGTCGACCTGGTCGTGACGCTGCTGGCGGTCCTCAAGGCGGGTGCGGCGTACCTGCCGGTCGACCCCGGCTATCCGGCGGACCGGATCGCGTACATGCTCGACGACGCGGCTCCGGCGCTCACGGTCACCGAGCCGGCCACCGCGGACGAGCTGTCGGCGTACGCGGCCACCGATCTCGCGGACACGGAGCCGCGGACCCGGGTCCGCGGCGCACACCCCGCGTACGCCATCTACACGTCCGGGTCGACGGGCCGTCCCAAGGGTGTCGTGGTGCCCCGGGCCGCGCTGGGCGCGTTCCTCGACTCGGTGGGGCGGCGCTTCGCGCCGGGTGTCGGGGACCGGCTGCTGGCGGTCACGACGGTCGGCTTCGACATCGCCGGTCTGGAGCTGTTCCTGCCGCTGCTGCACGGTGCGACGGTGGTCCTCGCGGACGAGGGGACGGCGAAGGACCCCGCCGCGCTGCTGCGGACGGTCGTGGAGTCCCGGATCACGATGCTGCAGGCGACGCCCAGTCTGTGGCAGGGGTTGGTGGCCGCGGACCGCGGCGAGCTGGCCGGGGTCCACGTGCTGGTGGGCGGTGAGGCGCTGCCGGCAGAGCTGGCCCGGACGCTGGGCGGGCGGGCGCGTTCGGTGACCAACCTGTACGGGCCGACGGAGGCGACGATCTGGGCGACGGCCGCCGAGGCGTCGCGGCCGGGTCCCGCCGGTCCGGTCATCGGGCGACCGTTGGTCAACACGTCGGCGTACGTGCTGGACGCGGCGCTGCGCCTGGTGCCCGTGGGGGTTCCGGGCGAGCTGTACCTGGCGGGGGCGCAGCTCGCGGAGGGGTACCACCGGCGTCCGGGGTTGACGTCGGAACGGTTCGCCGCGGACCCGTACGGGCCGCCCGGTGCGCGGATGTACCGCACCGGGGACCTGGTGCGGCGGGAGCGGGACGGCGCGCTGCGCTACCTGAGCCGTGTCGACCAGCAGGTGAAGCTGCGCGGGTTCCGCATCGAGCTGGGTGAGGTCGAGTCGGAGCTGGTGCGGCACCCGGGGGTCGCGGAGGCGGCGGTCCTGGTCCGTGAGGACCGGCCGGGTGACCAGCGGCTGGTCGGGTACGTCGTCGCGGACGGGCCGGAGCCCGCGGCGGCCGCGTTGCGGGACCTGCTGCGGCGCAGGTTGCCGGAGTTCATGGTGCCGACGGCGCTGGTGTTCCTGGACCGGCTGCCGCTGACGCCGAACGGGAAGCTGGACCGGGCGGCGCTGCCCGCGCCGGACCAGGCCGACGGGTCGGTCGGGCGGGGGCCGCGCGATCCGCGCGAGGAGATCCTCTGCTCGCTGTTCTGCGAGGTGCTGGGCCGGAAGCGGGTCGGCATCGACGACAGTTTCTTCGACCTGGGTGGGCATTCGCTGCTCGCGAGCCGGCTGGTCAGCCGGATCAGGACGGCGCTGGGCGTCGAGCTGTCCGTACGGCAGTTCTTCGAGACGCCGACGGTGGCCGGGCTGTCGGGTGCGTCGGACGGGGCGTCCGGTGCGCGGGCCCCGTTGGTGGCGCGACCGCGGCCGGAGCGCGTGCCGTTGTCGCCGTCGCAGCAGCGGCTGTGGTTCCTGCGGCAGTTCGAGGGTCCGTCGGCGACGTACAACCTGCCGACCGCCCTGCGGCTGACCGGTGTCCTGGACCGGGAGGCCCTGGAGCGGGCGGTCGACGACGTGGTGGAGCGGCACGAGAGCCTGCGGACCGTCTTCGCGGACGACGAGCGGGGTTCGCACCAGATCGTGCTGCCCGCCGATCGGGTCCGTCGGCCCCTGCGGGTCACGGACGTGACGGCGGGGAACCTGGAGGAGCGGCTGGCGCGGGCGGCGGGTCACGTCTTCGACCTGACGGACGAGATCCCGTTCCTGGCCCGGTTGTTCCGGCTGTCGGACACGGAACACGTGCTGCTGTTGCTGATCCACCACATCGCCGGTGACGGCTGGTCGATGGCTCCGCTGGCCCGTGACCTCACCTCCGCGTACGCGGCGCGCGGCGCGGGCGGGGCTCCCGGGTGGGAGCCGCTGCCCGTGCAGTACGCCGACTACGCGTTGTGGCAGCACGAGCTGCTCGGTGACGAGGCGGACCCGGACAGCACCGCCGGTCTTCAGCTGGCCTACTGGAAGGAGGCCCTGGCCGGGCTGCCCGAGCAGTTGGAGCTGCCCACGGACCGGCCGCGTCCCGCGACGGCCGGCTACTCGGGGGACCGGATCCCGTTCACCGTTCCGGCGGCGTTGCACTCCCGGCTGGTGGAGCTGGCGCGGGCGGCGCACGCGAGCCCGTTCATGGTCGCCCAGGCTGCGTTCGCGACGCTGCTGACCCGCCTGGGAGCGGGTGAGGACGTGCCCATCGGGACGGCGGTGGCCGGTCGTACGGACGAGGCGACGGAGGACCTCATCGGGTTCTTCGTCAACACGCTGGTGCTGCGGACCGACACGAGCGGGAACCCGACCTTCCGGGAGCTGCTGAACCGGGTCCGTACCGCCGATCTGGCCGCCTACGCGCACCAGGACGTGCCGTTCGAGCGCCTGGTGGAGGCGATCAATCCGACGCGCAGCCTGTCCCACCACCCGCTGTACCAGGTGATGATCACCTTCAACAACACGGCGGACCCGGTGCGCGAGGAGGACCGCGGTCGTGTCCCGGCGGCGGGCGGTGACGTCCTGCGGGACGCGACGCGGCTGGCCGCGCGGACGGGCGTCGCCAAGTTCGACCTGTCGCTGACGCTCGGGGAGAGCCACGACGCGTCGGGCGCGCCGGCGGGGATGCGGGGATCGCTGGAGTACCGGACGGAGCTGTTCGACCGGGAGACCGTCGAGTCGATCATTTCGCGGCTGCTGGGCGTGCTCGGTTCGGTGACGGCGGATCCGGACCTGCCGATCGGCGGGATCGGTCTGCTGGATCCGGTGGAGCGCCGGCAGGTGCTGGAGGAGTGGAACGACACCGCCCGCCCCCAGCGGGAGGCGACCCTGCCCCAGTTGTTCGAGGAGCAGGTGGCGCGCACCCCGCTGCGTCCGGCGCTGTCGGCGGACGGGACGACCCTCACGTACGAGGAGCTGAACGCGCGCGCCAACCGGCTGGCCCGGCTGCTCGTCGGCGCGGGGGCCGGACCGGAGCGGATCGTGGCGCTGTGCCTGCCGCCGTCGGTGGACATGGCGGTGGCGGTCCTCGCGGTGCTGAAGAGCGGCGCGGCGTACCTTCCCGTCGATCCTTCCGCGCCGCCGGAGCGGGTCGCCGTGATGGTGGACGACGCCCGGCCGGTGTGCGTGGTCACGGCGGGACGGCTCCCCGAGGGGTTGTTCCCGGACGGGTTGCCCCGGCTGGCGTCGGACGGTCCGCAGGTGCGTGCCGAGGTCGCCGGGCTGCCCACCCACGACCTGGGTGACGCGGACCGCACGGGCCCGTTGTCGCCGTGGCACGCGGCGTACGTCATCTACACGTCCGGGTCGACGGGCCGTCCCAAGGGCGTGGTCGTGGAGCACCAGCCGGCGGTCAACTACCTCGCGGTGTCGACTGAGTTGTATCCGGGGGTGAGCGGGCACGCGCTGCTGCACTCGCCGTTGTCGTTCGACCTGACGGTGACCGGGCTGTTCGCGCCACTGCTGAGCGGCGGCTGCGTCCACCTCGCCGACCTGGAGGAACTGCACGAGCGGCACCTGGCGGGCGAGGTGCCCGAGGGCCTGCCGCAGATCACGTTCCTGAAGGCGACGCCGAGCCACCTGCCGCTGATCACCGAACTGCCCGGGGTGTACGCGCCGCGGGGTGACCTGGTGCTGGGCGGGGAATCGCTGACGGGTCGGGCGGTGCGCACCGCGTTGGAGGCGCACCCGGACATGACCGTGCTCAACGAGTACGGGCCGACCGAGACCATCGTCGGTTGCACGACCTGGCGGGTGGGTTCCCCGGAGGACCTCCGGGACGGGGTCCTCACCATCGGCCGGCCGTTCCCCAACACCCGGATGCTGGTCCTGGACCAGTTCCTCCAGCCCGTGCCGGCGGGCGTGCCCGGTGAGCTGTACGTCTCCGGGGTGCAGTTGGCGCGCGGCTACCTGGCCCGGCCGGGGCTCAGTGCCTCCCGGTTCGTGGCGAACCCCTTCGAGGGACCCGGTGAGCGGATGTACCGCACGGGTGACGTCGTCCGCTGGAACCGGCGGGGTGACCTGGAGTTCATCAGCCGGGTCGACGACCAGGTGAAGATCCGCGGGTTCCGGGTGGAGCTCGGCGAGGTCGAGTCGACCCTGGCGCGGCATCCCGGGGTGGCGGAGGCGGTGGCGGTGGTCCGCGAGGACCGGCCGGGCGACCGGCGGCTGGTGGCCTACCTGGTGGCCGCCGAGGGCGCCGCCGGGATCGCGGACGCCGAGGAGCTGCGGGCCTTCGTACGGGACGCGCTGCCGGACTACATGGTGCCGGCGGCGTTCGTCACGCTGGACGTGCTGCCGCTGACGGGCAACGGGAAGCTGGACCGCAAGTCGCTGCCCGCGCCCGACTACGGGCAGCGTTCCACGGGCCGGGTCGCGGGCAACGCGGTCGAGGAGCTGCTGTGCCGGCTGTTCGCCGAGGCCCTCGGACTGGAGTCCGTCGGCGTCGACGACGGCTTCTTCGACCTGGGCGGCGACAGCATCCTGTCCATCCAGCTCGTCAGCCGCGCCCGCGGGCAGGGTCTGACGATCTCCGTCCGGGACGTCTTCGAGCACCAGAGCGTCGCCCTGCTCGCCGAGTCCCTGGACCGGGCGGACGGGACGGGGACGGAAGGGTCGGCGGCCGAGGTGTACGGGCCGACCGGGCCGGTCCCGATGACGCCGATCATGGGCTGGCTGAAGGAGCTCGGCGGTCCGGTGGCTCCGTTCAACCAGTCGGTGGTGGTGTCGGTGCCCGCCGGCCTCGACGAGGACCGGCTGCGGGGCGCCCTGCGGACCCTCCTCGACCACCACGACGCCCTGCGCCTGCGGGTGGCCCCGGACTGGACGATGTCCATCCCGGAGCCGGGTGTTCCGCAGGTGGGGGCCGTGTTGACCCGCCACCGCGCCCCCGGGCTCGACGAGGCCGCGTTGCGCTCGACGGTCACCGATCTGGCGGCCGCCGCCCGCGCCCGGCTCGACCCCGAGCACGGCCGGATGTTGGAGGCCTGCTGGCTCGACCGGGGTCCGGAGACCGACGGCCTGCTCGTCCTGGTGGCGCACCACCTCGTGGTCGATGCCGTGAGCTGGCGGTTCCTCGTACCCGATCTGGCCGCCGCCCACGACGGCCGGCCGCTCGCCGAGGGCGGTACCGGCTGGCGGCAGTGGGCCGAGACGCTGCGCGGCCTCGCGGAGCGGCCGTCGACGGAGGCGGAGGCCGAGCACTGGCTCCGTACCCTCGACCACACGGCGACCCTGACCCTCGACCCGGTCCGGGACACGCACGCCGCGGCGGGCCAGGTCACCCTGGACCTCGACGCGGACACCACCGAGGCCCTCCTGACCTGGGTGCCGGGCGTCTACCACGCGGAGATCAACGACGTTCTGCTGACCGCGTTCGCCCTGGCCGTCGCCGACTGGCGGCGCACCCGGGGCGAGGACCCGGGCGCGCCGGTCGTCGTCGACCTCGAAAGCCACGGCCGGCACGAGCACCTCGCGGCCGGCGCCGACCTCACCCGCACCGCCGGCTGGTTCACCTCGATGCACCCGGTGCGGCTGAGTCCCCGCGTCGGTGGGGACTGGGCTCAGGTGTGGGACGGCGGCCCGGCGGCGGGCCGCGCCCTGAAGCAGGTCAAGGAGCAGCTGCGCGAGGTCCCCGGCGACGGCGTGGGCCACGGCCTGCTCCGGTACGTGAACCCGCGGACCCGGGAACGGTTCTCGGGGCTGCCCTCCCCCGAGTACGGGTTCAACTACCTGGGGCGGTTCACCGGCGGCCGCGAGGCCCGGGAGGGCGGGGCGGCGCCCGCGTGGAGCGTGGTGGGTCGGGGCGTGGCCGGGCAGCACCCGGACACCGTGCTCGGGCACCCCGTCGAGCTGGTCGCCGGCGCCCACGACACCGGGCACGGGCCGCGACTGCACTGCGTGTGGACGTACGCGGCGGGCGTGCTGACCGAGGACGCGGTCCGCGGCCTCGGTGAAGGCTGGTTCAGGGCGTTGAAGGCACTGGTGGAGCACGCCCGTCGGCCGGAGGCCAGTGGCCTGACGCCCTCGGACGTGTCCCTCACCTCGCTCAGCGCGGACGACATCTCACGGCTCGAAAGCGAATGGGGTTCCCTCTGATGGCCAAGTCAGGTCTGGAAGACATTCTTCCGCTCTCTCCGCTCCAGGAGGGAATGCTGTTCCACAACCTCTTCGACGCCGATGAGTTGGACGCCTACAACGTCCAGGTCTTCATCGAGCTCGAAGGCCGGGTCGACGCGCACCGGCTGCGCGGCGCCACCGCGGCGATGCTGCGACGGCATTCGAACCTGCGGGCCGCGTTCCGGCACGAGGGGCTCAAGCGTCCGGTGCAGCTGATCCCCCGCGAGGTGGTCGTGCCGTGGCGGGAGGAGGACCTGAGCGGGCTGCCGGAGGACCGGCGGGAGGCCGCGGCGGAAGGACTCGCCGACGAGGACCGCTGGACCCGGTTCGACCTGGGCAAGCCCCCGCTGATCCGGTTCACGCTGATCCGGCTGGGTGCGGACCGCCACCGGCTGGTGATGACGAACCACCACATCCTGCTCGACGGCTGGTCGATGCCGGTGTTGCTGCGCGAACTCCTCACCCTGTACACGGTGCACGGTGACGTCACCGCGCTGCCGCGGGTCCGCCCCTACCGCGAGTACCTCACCTGGCTCGACTCCCGCGACCGGGCGGCGGCCGAGGCAGCCTGGACGGACGCCTTCGAGGGGTTCGCCACCCCGAGCATCGTGGCGCCGGACCGGGGGGCCCTCACCTCGGCCCCGGAGCGGATCCACTTCGTGGAGGACGAGGCGTTCACCGCGGCGCTGACCCGGTTCGCCCGGTCCACCGGGGTGACCGTGAACACCACGATCCAGAGCGCCTGGGGGCTGGCCCTGGCCCACCTGACGGGCCGCGGCGACGTGGTGTTCGGCGTGACGGTCAGCGGCCGGCCGCCGGAGCTGCCCGGGATCGACACGATGGTCGGCCTGTTCATGAACACGCTCCCGCTGCGCGTGCGGCTGCGGCCGGCGGAGCCGCTCGCGGACCTGCTGCGCCGGGTTCAGCGCGAACAGGCCAGGCTGATCGACCACCAGTGGGTGGGGCTCGCGGACATCCAGCGCTGGGCCGGCTCCGGCGAGCTGTTCGACACGGCGATGGTGTTCGAGAACTACCCGTTGAACTCCAGCCGGGGCCGGCCGCCGGGCACGGACACCGCCGCGGACCTCCCCACCGTCCTGAAGATCCACTCCCGTGACCAGATGCACTACCCCCTGGGCCTGCTGGCCCTGCCCCGGGACAACATGCTGCGGTTCTCCCTCGGTTACCTGCCGGACCTGTTCACCGCCGAGCGGGTCGACGAGGTGATCGCCGTGTTCCGCCGCGCCCTGCGGGCCATGGTCGAGGAGCCGCAGGTGCCGGTGGGCGCCGTCCGGCTGCTGGACCCGGCCGTGCGGCGCACGGTCCTGGAGGAGTGGAGCGGCTCCGACTACGAGCGGGCCCCCGAGCTGTTCACCGACCTGTTCGAGGAGCAGGTGGCGCGGACCCCGCACGCCCCGGCCCTGATCGCGCCCGACGACACCCTCTCGTACGCGGACCTCAACGCGCGCGCCAACCGGCTGGCGCGGCGCCTGGTCCAGCTCGGCGTGGGCCCGGAACGCCTCGTCGCGATCGCCGCGCCGCGCTGCGCGGACCTCGTCGTCGGCATGCTCGCCGTCCTCAAGGCCGGTGGCGCCTACGTGCCCGTCGACCCTGCCTACCCGGCCGACCGGATCCGGCACATGATCGAGGACTCCGATCCGGTGCTCGTGCTCACCACCGCCGAGGTGGACGCACAGCTGGGCCGGGAGAGCGGCGCCCCGCTCACGTTCGTCATGGACGACCCGATGCTGCCCGGGACGCTGCGGGAACACTCCGCGACCGACGTCCGCGACCCGGAGCGCGCCGCGCCGCTGGCCCCGCACCACCCGGCCTACGTCATCTACACCTCGGGCTCCACCGGCCGCCCCAAGGGCGTGCTCGTCGAACACCGGGCCCTGTCGGCGTTCGTCAGGCACTGCCGGGAGACCCAGGCACCCGATGTGTCGGGCCTGTCCGTGATGCAGGCCTCGGCGTCCTTCGACCAGAGCGTCGGCTCGCTGCACGCCCCGCTGATCAGCGGCGGCTGCGTCCGGCTGTCGGACCTGGAGAGCCTCGCCGAGACCGCCGTCGCCGAGGATTCGGACTTCCTGCGGGCCACGTTCATGAAGGGCACGCCGTCGCACCTGGCACTGCTCGCGACCATGCCGGAGCCGGTGTCCCCGTCCGGGCTGCTCACCCTCGGCGGGGAGCAGCTCCTCGGCGAACACCTCTCACCGTGGCGCGAGTCGAGGCCCGAGGTGACCCTGGTGAACGTCTACGGCCCGACCGAGGCGACCGGGCACTGCCTGGAGCACTGGATCCGGCCCGGGACCGAGGTGCCGTCCGGGCCGGTGCCGATCGGCACCCCGCACCACGGGGTCCGGCTGTACGTGCTGGACGCCGGGCTGCGTCCGGTGGGCCCGGGCGCCGACGGCGAGGTGTACCTGGCGGGGGCGCAGCTGGCGCGCGGGTACCTGGGCCGGGGCGGGCTGACGTCCGAGCGGTTCACCGCCAACCCCTTCGGCGGCCCCGGCAGCCGCATGTACCGCACGGGTGACGTCGCCCGCTGGAACGACGACGGGAAGCTCGTCTTCGTCGGCCGCGCGGACGACCAGGTCAAGCTGCGCGGGTTCCGCATCGAGCTGGGCGAGATCGAGTCGGCCGTCGCGGCCCAACCGGGCGTGCTCCAGGCGACCGTCCTGCTCCGCGAGGACCGGCCGGGCGACCAGCGCCTGGTGGCGTACGTGGTGCCCGACCGCACGCTGTGGAACGAGGGCGCCGCGCAGGCCGGGCTCGCGGAGCGGCTGCCCGAGTGGATGCTCCCGTCGGCGATCGTCGTCCTCGACGCGTTCCCGCTGTCCCCGAACGGCAAGCTCGACCGCAGGGCCCTGCCGGAACCGACGTGGACGGTGCGCTCCGCCGGCCGGGCCCCCCGCAGCCCGCGCGAGGAGATCCTCGTCTCCTTGTACGCGGAGATCCTGTCCCTGCCGCACCTGACGATCGACGACAGCTTCTTCGACCTCGGCGGCCACTCGCTCCTCGCGACGCGCCTGGTCAGCCGCATCCGCACCACCCTCGGCGCGGAACTCTCCATCCGGCAGCTCTTCGAGACCCCCACCATCGCCGGCCTCGCCACCGCCCTCGACCAGGCGGTCGACGCCCGCACCCCCCTCACCGCACAAGCCCGGCCCGATCGCATCCCCCTCTCCTACGCCCAGCAGCGCCTCTGGTTCCTCCACCAACTCGAAGGCCCCAGCCCGACCTACAACATCCCGACGACGCTCCGGCTGACCGGTCCGCTCGACGCCGGCGCCCTCGAAGAGGCCGTCAACGACCTGATCGGCCGGCACGAGATCCTGCGCACCGTGTACGCCGAGGACGAGCAGGGCGCGCGTCAGGTGGTGCTCGGTCCGGAGCGTTCACGTATCGCCCTCGTACGGGCCGACACCACCGAGGCGGACCACGAGCGGGACTGCGCTGCGGCGGCCCGGCACGCGTTCGACCTGACGTCGGAGATCCCGGTCCGTGCCTCGCTCTTCCGCATCTCCGACGAGGAACACGTACTCCTCCTCCTCATCCACCACATCGCCAGCGACGCCTGGTCCCGCACCCCCCTCGCCCACGACCTCACCACCGCCTACACCACCCGCACCACCAACAACTCAGCCCCCACCTGGAACCCCCTCCCCGTCCAATACGCCGACTACGCCCTCTGGCAACGCCAACTCCTCGGCAACGACACCAACCCCACCAGCACCGCAGCACGCCAACTCACCCACTGGAAAAACACCCTCACCGGACTCCCCGAACAACTCGACCTCCCCACCGACCGACCCCGACCCCCCACCACCACCCACCACGGCGACCGCATCACCTTCACCATCCCCACCACCACCCACCAACAACTCACCGAACTCGCCCGCACCACCAACACCACCACCTACATGGTTCTCC
>NZ_JBHVPG010000105.1:0-10940 GCF_042887545.1 Streptomyces sp. NPDC057939 | reverse complement strand
CGTCCACACCCCTCAGCGCGTCCGCCGCCTGCCCAAGCATCGCGGCCAACGGGCTACGGAGCTCCGGCGAGACACGCGGGTCACCTCCCTGTACAAATTCCACAGCCTTGCTGATCTCATCCGCGGGTGTCATACGCCCTCCCTTCAGTCCTGCTGCGATGGGTCGAACCCACTCCGAACGGTACACAAGCGCCTGCCCGATCCCTTGATTTTGTTAGGAGTTCTAAGAACTCCTAACGGAATGCGGTTCGGTCGAGGACCCTGCCGTCGGCGGTAGGTGGGGAGTTGCCATGACAGGATCCGGCTGTGACGTGTGATGTGTGTGGACACAAGATGCGGCAGGCACCAGTGCCGGAGCCGCGAATGGCGTGGGACTTGCGGGTGAAGGAGCGGTGGTTCTGCTCCTGGTGCTACGCGTGGACCGAGCTGGGACACGACCCCCGTGAGGTTTCACGGCCGCAGTACCACGGGCGCTGGGAGCAGGCAGAGTCACCGAATCTTCCTGAGGACGTAGCCCATGCCTACGACACGGCCTATGCCTACGCAGATTCCGGCGCGACCCTGTGCGGCATAGAACACGAGAGCCTCTCGGTCTCTCTGTACCGGTGGGTACCGGATCGGAGCGATGCCTGTGACGCCTGCAAGGAGTCGGCAGCCGTCATTGACCGGCGCTGGCCGGTGGAGATGCGAGGCGGGAATCGTGTTAACCCCACGCCTCCCCCCGGTTCCTCCTGGCCCCCCCTTCTAGGGCTGCCCACGCGATGATCTGAACCGTCTACAGCAGATCAATGCGCACGCAAGTCTGAGGAATGCCTCGTGGATGCCGTCGCGGACCTCCCATCGGATCCGCAAGCGGCGGAACCTGCAGGTGGGCGAAGGCCCGCTCGACGAACCAGCGTTGAGTGCCGAGGCCGGAGCCATGCTCTGTGCCTTGGCGGGCGATCACCGGTTTCACACCGAGGCTCCGGACGAAGCGGCGGTACTTGTCGTGGTCGTAGCCGCGGTCACCCAGCACCGCGTCCGGTCGGCGCCGAGGCCAGCCGCGCTTGCCCCGCACCGGCGGCACGGCTTGGAGGAGCGGGATCAGCTGAGTGACGTCGTTGCGGTTGCCGCCGGTCAGCGTGACCGCGAGCGGGATGCCGGTGTCATCGGTAATCAAGTGGTGCTTGCTGCCCGCTCTGCCCCGGTCGACAGGGCTTCGCCCTGTCTTGGATCCCCCTTTAACGCCCGAATGTGGGAGCCGTCGACCGCCGCCCGGGAGAAGTCCAGGGCGTTCGCACCGCGCAGTTTCGCAAGGAGGACCTCGTGCAGCCGGGGCCACACGCCAGCCTCGGTCCGCACAGCCAGGCGGCGCCAGCACGTCATACCCGAGCCGAAGCCGAATTCCTGCGGGAGGTGTTCCCAGGAGCCAAGCGACGGTCACGGTGTCCTCGTCACCGACCACGGTGCGCCAGAGGCGGATGGTCGGGGCGACGCGCAGGTAGTCGGTGTACAGGTAGCCCTCACCGTGCCAGGTCAGCGCGGCGTCGGCCTCCGGGGTGTCGATCCACGTCCAGCGTGGCGCCATGTCGGCCGCGACCTCCACCAGGTCGTGGGGCACCGGTTCCATAGCCCCCGAAACGAGCGCGATCACGTCCTCCCACAGGCGGACGACGTAGTGGTCGACGTACGGGTGCGCTCTGTCGTCGAGGTCGCCGTCGCCGTCGTTGCGGAGTTCCCGGACCGTGCGCTCGGAGTAGCGCAGCACCTCGTGACCGCCGACGTCGATGCAGTACCAGCCGGCGGTCAGCCCGAACCAGTGCAGTACGCGCCCGGCACCCCACGGCTCGACCTCCTCCAGCGGGGTCAGTCCGAAGCGGAAGCGAATCGCGGAGTCGGTGAGGATCACCGGCCCAATGTCCCAGTTCCGTTCCCCAGTCGGGCAGTGGGTCGGTGGGTCTGGTGGACCGTCCGGCTGTGGCGTTCGTAGCGGACCCCGATCAAGGCCAGTTCACCCGAGGTGACTCTCCCCGCGAGGGTGGGCTCCGCGGCAACGCGGGAGCGAACCGGCCGCCCGTTCGCCGCGATGGTCGCGTCCACGCGCGCCGCTCCCCGCAGGCCCCGGTCGATCACCGGCCGGATCTGGTCGAACATGTACCGCATGTGGCCGGCGAGGCTCTCACCGGCCTCCGCCGCGTGGACGGCGGCGGTGACGCCCCCGCACAACTGGTATCCCAACACGACGACGAGCGGAATGGCCAGCTCCAGAACCCCGTAGGTGATGCTGACGGGGACCGCCTCGTCGAGGACGGAGCCGGCGGAACGGACGGGACCACTCGCCCGCCCCGCCGGCGACCAGCCAACCACCCCGCCTCGGCGTCGTGAGCCGAAGCACGACAGCTGTCACCGGCGGAGCCGACTGGGCCAGTGGAAGTGCTGGGCCGAACCGGCATGGTTGTCACCTAAGAGGCGGGCTACTTGTCACAGACGCTCAATCGGCGGCCTTCCTGTCACCAGGAGGCGTGATGCTCATCCGGTCGGTCGGCTACGGAGCCGCCGTGCGGAAGAGCGACAGCAGGGTCTGGGCCTGCAGGGCGCCCGGGTCGAAGAACTGCTTGGCCAGAACGGGTGGCACGGCCGTTCCATGCATGCGGACCTCATGGCAGGTGAAGCAGAACGCCGCCTCGAACAGCGCCAGGTCAAGAGAGTCGTCGTACGCCCGAACGCTCCAACCAGGCGAGAAGCCGCAGCGGTGCTGTTCGCTGCCGGGCAGGCTCTCGATCAAGGTCAGGGCGACTGCTGCTTCGCTCCCGGCCCAGTGAGCGACCACAGTGCCGGGATACGGGACGTCCCGCATGGTCGGGAGGGCGGAGATCCGTACAACCTCGATCAGCACGGTGGCGGCAACGGCTTCGGCGGGGAGCTGCATGTGCGCAGTCTGCCCGCCGGGTCAGCAGCCGTGAAAAGGGGCTGGATGCGGGCCCTGGCTGCTGCGCGGCCCATCGACCGCAGGGCTGGACTGCGGTGAGCGTTGGCTGAAGGACTCCGCGAAGGCTGTTCGGCGGCGGCGACCAGGTCGGGGAATCGCTCCTGAATCAGTGAACCGCTGCGGGCGCCAGGACCTGGCCGCCCGGCCTCCCGGGTAAAGAGGAGGGTGCGGTGCCCGTTGAATCTCTGCTCGTAGGCCACCGGCGAAACGAGCGGACGCGCTGGCGGGATGGCCTCGGCTGTCTGTGCCGGCATCGGTTCCACAGGCGGCCGCAGCACCACCCTCGTCACCACCCTCACGCTCGACGCCCTCGGGCCAAGCCTCGCTCCGTGGTCGGAAGCCATCTCGGTGGGCACGGCCGTACGCGCATTGACCGAGCGCACCCTGGCGGAGACAACCGGAACGAGGGCGTCTACATGGCGCTATTATCGAACATGTGTCCGATAATAGTTCGTCGCGGCTGGAACTCCTCCACTTCCTTGAAAAAGTGCAGGCGAAGGACTGCAACGAACCCGGGACTGGATCACCGCTGAGGAGCAGCGCGAGGCCGACGAGGCCCAACGTCGGCTGCGGCTTCGCCGCCGGAGTGGCTGGTCGAGCACGGGATCGGGACCGGGCGGCCTGCCGTGCGCGTGCACACGGGCGGCTGCTGGGACACCCGGTCCCGCTGCAAGCCCGTCGACCGGGAGGCCGCACGGCGGGCGCTCGCCGAAGGCGTCCAGGCCTGCCCGCACTGCCGACCGGACACCGCCCTCGGGCTGCTGGAGCAACCGATGACTCGAGACCGCATGTCCCCAGTGATCGTGATCCACCCACCCGACCCCGTCGGCGGCCGGCGCGTGCACGCCGGCTCAACCATCCTCGGCCTCGCCCACTCGATGCGGGACCTCCGGGAGTTCCTGCGACGGGCCGGCCTCGACTGGGAGCCGGAACAGATCACCGCGTCCCCGCTGGTCGAATGGCGCGGCGGCGGACCGGAAACCTGGGACTAGCTTCCCGGTCCGGCCAGACTCGTGGGTCGGCGCGTCGATGGGAGCAGGGGCGTGGCGCGTCGTACGGGGTTCGGAGGCAGCCGTTCGAGAAGAGCCTGCGGGTCAAGACCTCGCGCTGAGGCTCTCTGCGACTGAAGCCCCCTAGATCTGAAGCACACGCGCACACAGGAATCTCGTCACATACCTGAAGTTCAGTCGCTTCAGTCACTGTTCTGGTCAATACATACCTCTGACCTGCTGGTTCTTTGAGCGACTCAAGCCAGCGATCGAACTTCATCCCCGGCGGCATGGCGCTCGTCCACGCGGAGGTTCAAGATCCACCCGGTCCAGTGTGGGGCCGTCAGGCCGCCCCGGCGGGCGTAACTCCCTGACCGTTCCAAACAACACTCAGCCCGCGTTCGGTGTGGATGTTGCTGCCAGGTCACGAGGATGGGTAGAGGAACGAGAGCCCGCCGAGCCCGTCATGGTGTCCACGGCAGGTCTCGGCCGAAGCGCTGTCCCAGGCAAGAAACACCATCGACACTGCTGAGCGCCTGGTAAGGGGCGGCCGGGTGGTCGGGGGACGGGCTCCGGCTGCTTCGTGGATCAGACCTCGATGTAGGCCACGACCACGACGGTGCGCAGTGCGGTGACGAAGTACAGGACTCGGACGGATTCGACTTCGTCGGTGTACTGGAGCAGTCGGGGACCGATGGTGGCATTGGGGATCGGATCGCCGATGTCCGGGTCGACGGAGATGACGACCAATGCGCGGTCCAGGGCGTGGACCTCAGCCTCGCTGGTGATGTTCTCGAGTTGCTTGGCCGCGGCGTCGGAGAAGGTGATGCGGGCGCGGCGGCCACTGCGTCCGGGCATCAGGCTACGGCCGGACGCTGGGTGGCAAGTCGGTGGAGGTGAGACTCGCGTAGTTCCTCCCAGGGCGTGCACTGCTCCGGGTCGGGCAGACCGTTGGCCGCGACGTCCTCCAGGACCGCGGCGAACTGGTCGGCCTGGGCGCGGGTCCTGGCCGCGTACGCGCGCACCGCGTCGGCGGCGGCAGGCGCCAGCAGCTGCCGGGCTGCGGCATCGGCGGGGGCCGGCTGTTCGCTCATTACGGACTCCATGGGCCGAACGGGTGTGTCAGACCACGGTATCGCCGGGCGAGTGGGCCCGGGACCACTCCGGACGAAACCAACCCGCGTCCCCGCCCAGGAGGGATAGATCACCCAACGCGCCAGGTGACCGCCTCTTCTGATTGAGCAGCACCAGGCTCCCTGGGTTCGGCTGGCTCCGTGCGGGCGGCCTCGACAACCCGACTCGGCCCCACCCGATGGCAGAGGCTGCTGGGACTGCGGCTATGTCATTTCCAGCACCCGAATCGGTCCGTTCTGGTTGCGTCTGCACTGCATTTCGTTCACCCGAAAAACTTTCCAATCGCGTGTACCGCAGCAGGGCGGTGCGCACGCTGTCCTTCCTGGAGGCACCCGCCTCCAGTACCGGAAGAGGAACGACACGGTGCTTGATCTTCCTAGGAGGACACGTGCAGCTGAACGCTGCGCCGCTGGTGGACGCAGAGCGGCCACCCGTGCCATCCGCCGATTCGGACCGGAGCGGTCAATCAGCTCTACGCGGCATAGCGGCCCGAGCCTCCGCAGGACCGCGCCGTGCCATGGGCGAGGTGGACAGGTGAGCGAGGTGGGCACCGCGGAGCACGGTGACCCGGCCGGCATGACGCGCGACGTCTGGGGCCGACTGCTACCCCAGCCTGTTCCCGCCGCCCGAAACGGCGGGGCCCCTGGCGAGGCATCCGCACTCGACGAGCTGCCCCTGTTCCCGGAAGCCCCCGCGCACTGGACCCCGGAGCAGGAGGCGGCGTTCCAGCGGCTCCACCGCCGGCACTCCCAGAAGTTCTTCCTGTTCGCACGGGGCAAGCTCCTCAACCGCTGCGACGCCGAGGACGCGGTCCACAGTGCTTTCGAGTACATGGTGAAGCACTGGCCCCGGCTGTCGGAGACGGAGAACCCTGGCGCGTACGCGTGGCGGGTACTCAAGAGCCGGATCGCCGACCTGCAGCGGGCCGGACACCGGATCATCCCTGTCGACGACGAGCAACTGCTGGCCATGGGCAAGGGCTGTCCCGGTGGAGATCCGGGCACGGAAGTCGTGGACCTGATGGCTCTGGAAGGAGTGATCCAAAAGTTCCCTCAGCGGTTGCAGGAGGCGCTGGAGCTTGAGCGGCTCAACGTGCCGCTGCGGGAGGTCGCCGAGCTGATGGGGATCAAGGAGGAATCGGCACAGATGAATCTCAAACGGGCCCGTGCCCGCCTCAGGCGGGAGCTTGAGGCGCTGAATGAGCGGGGGCAGCAGTGATGAGTCAGGCTCACCCTGCTTCCGGGAGCGGGACCGACGCCGGGAACTGGTACGACGCACCGGCCGCCTACGCCCGACTGATGGCATCGGCCGGCTACCCCTGCCCGGTGGGCGACCTGCCCGAGATGGCAGCCAGTGACAAGGCGGGCCTGGAACTCGAAGCGCTGTGTGCCGGCGTCGTCCTGCACCCGCAGGCCAGCCGGGACATCGCGCTCCTCGTCGATGACTGCGGCCTGTCCACCGCTGGCGCCGTGGCCTTCGGATGCCTGCTCCACCTCGCCGGGGAGGAAGGTGCAGGGTTCTGGTGGGAATTCGCCGCCGGCGCAGGCGAGCCCGAGGCCGCATACCTGTTGATGTTGGACCACAAACGACGGGTCGAACCCCGCGACGAGGCCATGTGGCGCGACCGGCTGAAGGCCGCACTCGAGCCCCGCCCGCACGGAACGCCGAGCGGTCCGGGATGGACGGAGCAGCCAGAGCTGACCGCTTCCTTGCGCCACAGTCTGCGACGGACCGCCAAGTACGCCGAAGTTCACGAACACGACGATCTCGGCAACATCTGGCTCCCGACCACACGCCTGGCGAAGGCACTCATGGCCCTTGCCACTCCGACCCCTGCCACGAGCCCGGCCCCCCAAGGGATCACTCAGCAAATCTCGACCGCACCGACAACCAGCGACTCGACGGCCGACGAGCAGCCGCGCGAAGAAGTGCTGGACCCGGTGGCAGGCGCTCCTTCAGTCCCTCCGGGAGGAAGGACGGCGCCGATGGGGCTTGCCTCCAGGCGGCTGTGGACGCCGCCGCCCGCACGGCGGCCAGCGCCCGGCCAGCACGACGGGCATGCCCCGACGGAGTGGGAGGACTCACTGCGGATCCTGGACGTCCTCCAACTCGTCCGTGAATCCGGCTGCGTCGATCTGCAGACCGTGGCCCGAACCGCCGGACTCACCCCACAGGGCGCCGCCGGACTGCTGGCCTGGCTGGACACCAATAGCCTCACCCGCCCGCTGGACAACCACACACACGGTCCCGGGCCGCTGCTGGCCGAGATCGCCCGCGGCAACTCAGTCATGCAACTCGTCCTGGACCAGCTCCGCGACGACACCGGCGCGGCGATCTACCTCTCCACCTACACCGACGGAGAGATCGTCATCCCCCACCTCGCCTGGGGCCCGGACGCTCCGCAGGTCACCATGACCGTCGATTTCAAGGAAACGCCTCACGCCAGCGCGGTCGGCAAAAGCCTGTTGTCCCAGCTGCCGCCCGCCGGGAGAGCCGATCTGCTCTCCCGCCACCAGCCCAAACCCCTGACCCGCCGCACCATCACCGACGCCGTCGAACTGATCAACAGCATCGACCGCCACGGCCCACAGAGCACCTACTTCGACGTCTTCGAGTACAGCGACATGGAGGTGTGCGTAGCGCTCTCGCTGCCGCTCGCCGGCCAGGTCTGCTCCGTGGCCCTCTCCCTGCCCGCAGCCGCCCGCCACCGCCTGCTCGAAGCCGCACGAGCCCTCAGCGACCGCTCCATCGGCCTGTTCCTTGCCCTCGTCCTCGCCACCAACCCAGAAGCCGCCACTCCTGTCCTGACACAGCCAAGCCCAACAACGCAGCCTGCACCTGAACCCGCCCCGAATCAGTTGTGGACACCGGGCCCCGCACCGGTCCTGACCCCGCACATCGTGCACCCCCACACCCGGCTCACCATCACCAGCGGCTGACAGCAACAGCCACTGTCAGCCGCCGGCCCCGCCGCCACCATCACGGCTCCCCCGGCCCGAAAGGTCAACATCATGGATAAACCCGCCTACGACCCAGACCTGCCCGCCGAACCCACACAGACACACACCACCGCCCAAGCCATCACCAACTGGCTCGTGCCCACCCTCCTCCTGCTGGAAATCATCGGACACGCAACAGCCATCCTGGACAGTTGGCACTGAGCTCCGAAAGCCTTGCCCCGCGTCGAGGTACAGCCACGTGTCTGCGGGGGCCGATACCCCAGCCCGACATTGCCAAGGGCCGCAGATGGGTCGTGCACACCCACACCAATGGCAGCTTGAACACGGCCTGTTGGCGCGGTTGCGGTGATCTTGCTGGAGTATCACGGTGCCGCCGGCGAGCGGGCCATGCTGCAGGCCCGCTCGCCCTGGCAGCCACCTTCACCAACCAAATGTCCCGGACGTCCAAAACCGACCTCTACAAGAAGGCGACCGCCGCCCCCTCCCCGGCCGCTCGAGCATGACCCGCGAACGAACTGGCGAAAGCCCTGACCCGGGCATGACCAAGGCATCGGGTTCAGGCCGGGCTCACCGAGGCGGCAGCCCGGCGGCCGAGTTCCTGGCAGGCAGGACGGGAGCCCAGAGCCCGGCGAGCTCTGGGAGATTGCTCTGATGCGGCTGTTGGCTACGCGGCGGGGCGACGCGTCCGTCGTCGAACGGCAGAACTCAGGGTGCGGGAGGAAGCCGATGGTCGTAGGCCGCGATGGACCGTCAGGACTACGCCCAAGGTCGCGGCCTGTCTGCGCCGCGGGCCTGATCCCTATGCGTGGGGCGACCCCATAGCGTGCTGTCCGGGTCAAGATCGTCTACTTGAGGAGAGACATTGGGCACCGCCTCACCGGTATCGCTGGTCACGGGCGCCAACCGGGGCATCGGCCGCGAGACCGCGCGTCAGCTCGCCGAACTCGGGCACACCGTCTTGCTGTGCGCCCGCCGTCCGGAGGATGCCGAACACACTGTCGCCGGCCTCGCCCCAGAAGTTTCTGGCACGCTGCTGCCGCACCAACTGGACGTGACCGACACCGACAGTGTCCGCGCCCTCGCCCACAAGGTGGACGCGGAGTTCGGACGCCTCGATGTCCTCATCAACAACGCCGCCATCAACTACGACACCGCCCAGCGAGCTGTCTTCGCCGACCTCGACGAAGTCCGGCGCACCCTGGAAACCAACCTCTTCGGCGCCTGGCAAACGGCGCAGGCGTTCCTGCCTCTGCTGCGCCGCTCGGCCCACCCCCGTCTGGTGAACGTTTCCAGCGAGTCCGGATCCCTGGAGCGCATGTCCGGCGGAACCCCCGCCTATGGGATCTCCAAGGCGGCCCTCAACGCCCTCACTCGCAAGCTCGCTGACGAACTGCTGGGCGAGCGAATCCTGGTCAACGCCGTTTGTCCGGGTTGGATCGCCACAGACATGGGTGGCCCGGAAGGCGGATCCGTTGATCAGGGAGCCGCCGGTGTCGTCTGGGCTGCCACCCTTCCCGATTCCGGCCCCACTGGCGGCTTCTTCCGAGAGGGCGAACCCCTGGCCTGGTAGGCGGCCATGCCGAATTCCGAAACGCCCTGCGCATGGTGTCCCGGCGGCGACAGGTGGCCCTACGACGACGCTGCAGGCGGCGCGGAGAGGGTCGTCACGCTCAGGCGGGAATACAGCCTCTACCAGCTCCACCCATTACTGAAGAACGACACCGTCCGCTCCCCCGTCATGTAGATCTCGGAGAGCAAAGCCGCAAACCGGCTTGTTCTGCGAGAGCACAACAAACGCGAGGCTCTCCATCGTGCTGGCCAGGCCAGCAGCGCCGGACAGTCGGTAGCACCAGGTGAACCACCTTGTTCTGGAGCAGCAGAACAACAAAGCGGCCTCACGGCGGTCCCCGGATCGCGGGCGTTGTATGCAGCAGCCATGCATGGATCTCTGCATAACATCGCAAATCTGCCATGTTATGGAGCCGTCGAGACACTTCCCTGGTCTTGCTACCCGGCCCCTGGCTCAGCAAGCCCCGGCACGGAGCAGCACAGCCGAAGCAGCGAGCAGCGAGCAGCGAGCAGCGAGCAGAAGCCAAACGTGCCACACCGGCTGAGGCCAGCCTGTTACCCGAGCAGCAGCCCCGTCTGGCCCATGCAATTGCTGCGCTGCACCCGCGACACCGCCTCGCTGCACTCCCACCATCAACCTCCTGCACCACCATGCTGCACCCGACGGCACCGCTGCTGCTGCCCTGGACAACCCCCACCAGGGGCAGCACGAGGACCCTGCTGCTGCATGCCTCGCCTCATACCTCACGGCCCCCTCGCCCACCAGGGAAAACAGGGTGGGTGACTCACAGGGGCATGGGGCACAGGACGGTGCCGTACAGGGCGCGGCGGTCTCCGGACATCGCGTAGCGGTGGGCCGCGAGGCCGGATGGAGGTTCTCGCCGATCGGCTCGCACAGCGCCGCCAGGGCATCAGCCGCGGCGGTGTCGGCCATGTAGGCGGGGGCGACTTCGAGCATCAGCTCACCGAGCTGGTGGGTATGGGCGGCGAGGTCGTCGACGACGCGACGCATGCGGTGCCCTCTTGGGTTCGAACCGGTTCCCGTCGTCTCCGGACCAGGGGTCGCCAATCGCGCGGGGCCGCACTACGGCTGAGCGCCTGACGTGCGATACGAGTCAGCACACCCGGGGCCGGCTGCTGGACTGCAGGTGACCAAGGTGGCGACGAAGGACCCAGGGGACGAGCCGGACTGGTCGGCCCTGGACAGGCCAGGCAACGGCGTACGCGCGCACGGCAGGCCGAAGCCGAGGTGTCGACAGGCAGCGGAGCGTCGGCGTGACGATGCCCCCGCCTCCACGTGTGCTGGAGGCGGGGGCATCG
>NZ_JBHVPG010000104.1:0-11455 GCF_042887545.1 Streptomyces sp. NPDC057939 | reverse complement strand
AGCCCCCGGACCACACCCGACCCCGACCAAGCGGCTACCGACCACCCCCACCCCCGACCAACCACAACCCCACCCCCACCGAACCTCCCCGCCCCCGACCCCCCCGACCACCACGCGCCCCCGCCCCCGACCCCACCCCCGCCCCGTAACCTGTCCCCGTGGCAGAACCAGTCCGGATCCCGAAAGTCGCGCTCTCCACGGCCTCCGTGTACCCGGAGTCCACGGCGACCGCCTTCGAGATCGCCGCGCGCCTCGGGTACGACGGCGTCGAGGTCATGGTCTGGACGGACCCCGTCAGTCAGGACGTCGACGCGTTGCGCCGGTTGTCCGACCACCACCAGGTGCCGATCCTGGCCGTCCACGCCCCCTGCCTGCTGATCACCCAGCGCGTGTGGTCGACGGATCCGTGGATCAAGCTCCAGCGGGCCCAGGCGGCGGCCGAGAGGCTCGGGGCGTCGACCGTCGTCGTGCACCCGCCGTTCCGGTGGCAGCGGCAGTACTCGCGGGACTTCGTCGCCGGGATCTGGCGGATGGCCGACGAGACGGACGTGCGGTTCGCCGTGGAGAACATGTACCCGTGGCGCTACCGGGACCGCGAGATGCTCGCCTACGCCCCGGAGTGGGACGTCACCAAGGACGACTACCGGCACTTCACCGTCGACCTGTCCCACACCGCGACCGCCCGTACGGACGCCAACGCCATGATCGACCGGATGGGCGACCGGCTCGCGCACATCCACCTCGCCGACGGCAACGGATCGGCGAAGGACGAACACCTGGTGCCCGGCCGTGGCAGCCAGCCCTGCGCGGAGCTGCTGGCCGGCCTGGCCCGTACGTCCTTCGACGGGCACATCGTCATCGAGGTCAACACGCGGCGGGCGATGTCCTCGGCCGAGCGCGAGGCGGACCTCGCCGAGGCGCTGGCCTTCACCCGGCTGCACCTCGCGGACCCGGCGCGGCGCCGATGACCGAGCCCGTGAAGCGGCGTCGCGGTCCCGGCCGGCCCCGGCAGGACGAGGTCGGTGAGGGTCCCGGCACCCAGGAGGTCATCCGGCTCGCGGCCCGGGAGGTGTTCGCGGAGCGCGGGTACGACAAGACGTCCGTACGCGGTGTCGCGAAGGTCGCCGGTGTGGACCCGGCGCTCGTGCACCACTACTTCGGCAGCAAGGACGACCTGTTCGCCGCCGCGATCGAGGTGAGCCTGGAGCCCGCCCTGGTCGTCCCGGCGGTGGTCGGCGAGGGCCCGGACGGCATCGGGGAGCGGCTCGCCCGCTACTTCCTCGGCGTCTGGGAGAACCCGGTGACCCGGGCCCCGATGCTCGCCGTGATGCGTTCCGCCCTCACCCACGAGGCGGCGGCGAAGGTCCTGCGCGGGCTGATCCTGCGCCGGGTCCTGGAGCGGGTCGCCGCCGATCTGGACGTGCCCGAGCCCACCTTCCGGGCGGAGCTGGCCGCCTCGCACATGGTCGGGATCGCGATCCTGCGCTACGTCGTCCAGGTCGAGCCGATGGCGTCGGCGGATCCGGAGGACATCGTGGCGCTGGTGGCGCCGACGCTGCAGCGGTACCTGACCGAAGAATGAGCCGCCCGTCCCGACATCCGGACAGCCCGTCCGTATCGCGGGCGACAGGCGTAGCCTCGTAACTGATTCATATCTACAGTCGCGGCCGCGTCCGTCGGGCCGGCCGCACTCATGGGGAGTGAACCCGATGCCCGAGCTGAGGTCCCGCACCGTCACCCACGGCCGCAACATGGCAGGCGCACGTGCGCTGATGCGCGCGTCGGGCGTAGCGAGCGAGGACATCGGCAAGCCGATCATCGCGGTCGCCAACTCCTTCACCGAGTTCGTCCCGGGGCACACCCACCTGGCGCCGGTCGGTCGGATCGTCTCCGACGCCATTCGTGAGGCCGGTGCGATCCCGCGCGAGTTCAACACGATCGCGGTCGACGACGGCATCGCCATGGGCCACGCGGGCATGCTGTACTCGCTGCCCTCGCGCGACCTGATCGCCGACTCGGTGGAGTACATGGTCGAGGCGCACTGCGCCGACGCGCTGATCTGCATCTCCAACTGCGACAAGATCACCCCCGGCATGCTGATGGCCGCGATGCGCCTCAACATCCCGGTCGTGTTCGTGTCGGGCGGCCCGATGGAGGCCGGTCAGGCCACGCTGGTCGACGGCACCGTCCGCAAGCTCGACCTGATCGACGCCATGGTCGACGCCTCCAACGAGAACGTCTCCGACGAGGACGTCCTGCGGATCGAGGAGAACGCCTGCCCGACGTGCGGTTCGTGTTCGGGCATGTTCACCGCCAACTCGATGAACTGCCTCGCCGAGGCCATCGGCCTGGCCCTCCCGGGCAACGGCTCGGTCCTCGCCACGCACACCGCCCGCCGCGCCCTGTACGAGGACGCCGGCCGTACGGTCGTGGAGATCACCAAGCGCTACTACGAGGGCGACGACGAGTCCGTCCTGCCGCGCAACATCGCCAGCCGTCAGGCCTTCGAGAACGCCATGGCCCTCGACATCGCGATGGGCGGTTCGACGAACACCATCCTGCACCTGCTGGCCGCGGCGCAGGAGGCGGGCCTGGAGTACGACCTGACCGACATCGACGAGGTGTCGCGCCGCGTCCCGTGCCTGTCGAAGGTCGCGCCGAACGTGGCGCCCGGCGGCACGTACTACATGGAGGACATCCACCGGGCCGGCGGCATCCCCGCCATCCTGGGCGAGCTGCACCGCGGCGGGCTGCTCAACAAGGACGTCACCTCCGTCCACTCGGACAACCTGGAGGACTGGCTGGCGGAGTGGGACGCCCGCTCCGGCACCGCCTCCGCCACGGCCATGGAGCTGTGGCACGCGGCCCCCGGCTGCAAGCGTTCCGCGACGGCGTTCTCGCAGTCCGAGCGCTGGGAGACCCTCGACCTCGACGCCGAGGGCGGCTGCATCCGCTCGGTGGAGCACGCGTACTCCAAGGACGGCGGTCTCGCGGTCCTGCGCGGCAACATCGCCGTCGACGGCTGCGTCGTGAAGACGGCCGGTGTCGACGAGTCGATCTGGACCTTCGAGGGGCCGGCCGTCGTCTGCGAGTCGCAGGACGAGGCCGTCGACAAGATCCTCCGCAAGGAGATCAAGGCGGGCGACGTCGTCGTCATCCGCTACGAGGGCCCGCGCGGCGGCCCCGGGATGCAGGAGATGCTCTACCCGACGTCCTTCCTCAAGGGCCGCGGCCTCGGCAAGGTCTGCGCGCTCGTGACGGACGGCCGTTTCTCCGGCGGCACCTCGGGCCTGTCCATCGGCCACGCCTCCCCGGAGGCGGCCTCGGGCGGCACCATCGCCGTCGTCGAGGACGGGGACCGGATCCGGATCGACATCCCGAACCGTTCGATCGAGCTCCTCGTCGACGACGCCACCCTCGCGGCCCGTCACGCGGCCCTGGGCGGCGTCTACGCCCCGAAGGACCGCGAGCGCAAGGTGTCCGCGGCCCTGCGCGCCTACGCGGCGATGGCCACCAGTGCCGACAAGGGCGCGGTCCGCGACGTCTCCCGCCTGGGCTGACCCCTTACCGCTCCGAGCCCCGCCGGGCGCGTCACCACCCGGCGGGGTCCTTCGCGTCCACGGCGAACACGCTCCCGTCGGGCGCGGAAGCGAAGACCCGGCCGTCGGCGACCACGGGGGCGGGGATCGCGGAACTGAACGTGTCCTGCCCGTTGCCCATGCGGGTCTTCGTCTGTCCCACGAGCCGCCCGGTGACGGCGTCCGCCGCCAGGAGCCGCCCGTCCGGTGTGGTCAGGTACAGCCGCCCGTCCGCGTACACGGGGCGTGAGGCGGAGGCCGTCCCCGTCTCCAGCCGCCAGCGCTCCCCGTCGGATCCGACCGCCACGATCCTGCCCCCGGTGCCGAGGGCGTAGACGGTCCCGTCGGGGCCGACGGTCGCCTCCGCGTCGGGCAGCGGAGCCGACAGCGGCGTCCGCTGCAAGAACCGGCCCGACAGGTCCACCCGTACGACCGCGAGGGCCGCGCTGGAGGCATCGATCTCCAGCATGTGCACGGCGCCTCCGGCCACGCCGGTCGGCCGCAGCAGTCCGGGCCGGCCGACGTGCCAACGTTCCTGTCCGCTCCCGGGGTCCACCGAGGCCAATCGGGTCGACTTGCCGGACGCGTCGCGCGTGGCCACGTACAACGCCGGCTGCCCCGAGGCGTCGGGCCCGGCCGACCATTCGGCACCCGGGCCGCCGATCCGCTTCGTCCACTGCGGGGTGCCCGACGCCGTGCCGAGGGCGGTGACTTCGCCGCCCGCCCCCACCAGCAGCAGCCGCTCCCCGGCGGGCACCAGCCGGGTGCCGTCGGGCATCGACCGGCTCCAGCGCTCCTTGCCGTCCGCCGGGTCCAGGGCGCGCAGCAGTCGACTGCCCGAGGCGAGGGAAACGACGACGCCGCCGCCGTACACGGGAGCGCTGTCCGTCGCCGTACGGTCGGCGGAAGCCGCAGAGGCGGCCGACCACATCACGGAACCGTCCGTCGGGTCGAGCCGCACCACGGCCGTGCCCCGGGCCGAGCAGTGGAGGGCCGGTGCGAACCAGGAACAGGCGGCGAACCGTTTGCCCGCCGCGCGTTCGCCCACCTCCACCGCCCACGGCGCGACCGCGGGGGGCTTCGCCGACACGGCCGTCACCTGCTGGTCCGCCTCCTCGGCGCGGTCTCCGAGGAACGCGTACCCGCCCGCGGCGGCGACGGCCAGCAGGAGCGCCACCCCGCCCGCCACGAGGGTCCTGCGCGCCGTCCACCGGGGGCGGGGCGCCGGCGGGGTGCCGGGCGGGACCTCGGGTGCGGCCTGCGCCGCGTCCCGTTGGTGCGTGGCGACCTCGTCGGGCACGGGCGGGCGCGGTTGCGGTATGAAGGCCTGCGTGTCCTCCGCCGTTCGACCGCCCAGGCTGCGGATCTCCGCGATCAGCTCGTCGCCCGTCGGCCGTTCCGCGGGATCCTTCGAGAGGCAGCGGGCCACGACCGGGACGAGGCGGGCGGGGAGTCCCGTCAGATCGGGCTCGCTGTGCACGACCTGGTACGCGACGAGGTAGTGGCTGTCGGAGTCGAACGGTCCCCGTCCCGTTGCCGCGTGCACGAGCACCGCGCCCAGCGCGAACACGTCGGCGGCCGTACCCACTTCCCGGGGCCGCTGGAACTGCTCCGGCGCCATGAACGGCGGCGTCCCGATCAGCTTGCCGGTCTCGGTGCGCAGGTCGCTGTCGGCCGGGCGGGAGATCCCGAAGTCGATGACCCGCACCCCGTCCGGGGCCATCAGGACGTTGCTCGGCTTCAGGTCCCGGTGCACGACCCCGGCCCGGTGGATGTCCCGCAGCGCCTCGGCCAGCCCGGCGGCGAGCCGGGTCAGCTCGACGGCGTCCAGCACCCGTTCCCGCACCCGTTCGGACAGCGTCGGGGCGTCGATGAACAGGGTTGCCATCCAAGGCCGTTCGGCATCCGGATCGGCATCCACGACGGGCGCGGTGAACGCCCCGCTCACCCGCCGGGCGGCCTCGACCTCCTGCCGGAACCGCGCCCGGAACTCCGGATCCACCGCGTGCTGGGCGTGCACGACCTTGACGGCGAGTTTCAGCCCGGAGCTGGAAGCGGCCAGGTGGACGACGCCCATGCCGCCGGAGCCGAGTACGGATTCGAGCCGGTACTGCCCGGCGTACTCCGGAAACCCCGCGTAGTCCGCACGCCGCGACTGCACTGCTCACCACCCCCGCCGGAGCCTAGTCGATGGCCCGTGGGAACATCCAA
Organism: Streptomyces sp. NPDC057939; assembly: GCF_042887545.1. Lineage (NCBI taxonomy): Bacteria > Bacillati > Actinomycetota > Actinomycetes > Kitasatosporales > Streptomycetaceae > Streptomyces > Streptomyces sp. NPDC057939. The sequence continues at coordinate 5,666 of NZ_JBHVPG010000104.1, read as the reverse complement.
GGGCTCGCCACCCTGCGCGCGTTGCGCAGGGGCACATCCGAGGGGGGATGTTTCACATGTCCGTCGAGAACGTTTCCGGCCGGCCGGAGACCCAGGAGAACGAGGGGACGGAAAGCCTGGTGGCTGCCGCCGCCTCCGGTTTCCCGTCCTTCCCGGTGGCTCCCGGCCACCAGGTCAACGTCCGCACGGGTCCCGGTACCCAGTACTCGATCGCCCGGGTGCTGCCACTGGGAGCCACCGTCACGATCCGCTGCCAGTGCCCCGGCACGACGGTCAGCGGCCCGTACGGCACCACCGACCTGTGGGACTGCATCGGCAACGGCCAGTTCGTCTCCGATGCCTACGTCAAGACCGGCAGCGACGGCTACGTGGCCGGCCGCTGCGGCTGAGCGCCGGCCGGGAACTCCTCCCGGACCCGGACCGGACCGGCGCCCGTCACCCGTTCCGCCACGCGAGACGCCCCCGGCCGACCCGATCCGCCGGGGGATAATCGCTGCTGTGAGCGACGACCAGCAGCGAGACCAGAGCCAGAGCCGGAGCCAGGGGCAGGAGCGGGGGCGGGCCCGGGGTCGCGGGCGGTCCCAGGACCGGGCCCAGGAGCCCGGCCGGGGCAACGGCCCGATCGGCGGCAACGGCAAGGGCGGGGCCAACCCGCCCGCCGGACCCGCGGTGCCCGCGGCGCCCGCGGCGCCCGCGGCGCCCACCGCGTCCGCCGAGCCCGCGCCCGGCCCCCGGCCCGAGCCGATCCGGTTCTTCGGCACCACCTGGGTGGACCACGACAACGGCTACGCCCTGCGCCGCGCCGCGGTCGCCCTCGGCGCGCTCGTCGCCGCCGTCGCCGGCGCCTACCTGCTGCGCCTCGCCTACGAGGGCCTGGAGATCGGCAACGTCGGCCCGTTCCTCAGCATCTCCGTCGTCATCCTCTTCGCGATCGCCAGTTCCATCGCCTTCGCCAAGACCTGGGAGTCCTTCGGTCGTCGTGCCGCCCCGTCCTCCGACGAGGCCGCCCTCAAGGGTCTGAAGGCGATCGGTTTCATCGGCTCCCTCATCGCGTACTTCCTGCGCTGCCTCGTCGAGGCCCCCGGGGAGAAGCTGCACCGCGCCGAGTACGAGCGCGCCGTCATCGAGTTCGACCGCCGCCGCAGCAGCCGCACGGGCAACCCCGCCGCCCGTCGCCCCAAGCGCAAGAAGTAGCGGCTCCTCCCGCCGTCCGAACACCGCGCACCAAGTCCGCACCGCCGGCCGATTGACGCCCTGGCACCGCCAGGAGCATTATTCATCACATGATGAATAAAGCGCCGGAGGGAACGGCGCCCCACACCCCTGCCCTGCACACCCCCGCCATCCACGCCCACGGCCTCACCGTCCGCCGCGGCACGGGCCGCAACCCCCGCACCGTCCTCGACGCCATCGCCTTCGACGTCCCCCGAGGCCGCATCACCGGTCTCCTCGGCCCCTCCGGCTGCGGCAAGTCCACCCTCATGCGCGCCGTCGTCGGCACCCAGGCCCACGTCACCGGCACCCTCGACGTCCTCGGCCGCCCCGCCGGCCACCCCGAGAACCGCGCCCGGATCGGCTACGTCACCCAGGCACCCTCCGTCTACGACGACCTCACCGTCCGACAGAACCTCGACTACTTCGCCGCCGTCCTCGACCCCGGCCGCGCCGCGGCCGGCCGCCGCGCCGAAGCCGTCACCCGCGCCATCGCCGACGTCGACCTCACGCCCCGCGCCGACGCCCTCGCCGGCAACCTCTCCGGAGGCCAGCGCAGCCGCGTCTCCCTCGCCGTCGCCCTCCTCGGCACCCCCGAACTCCTCGTCCTCGACGAACCCACCGTCGGCCTCGACCCCGTCCTGCGCCGTGACCTGTGGAACCTCTTCCACGACCTCACCGCCCGCCGCGGCACCACGATCCTCGTCTCCTCCCACGTCATGGACGAGGCGGAGCGCTGCCACGACCTGCTCCTCATGCGCGACGGCCGGATCCTCGCCCAGGACACCCCCGACGCCCTGCGCACCCGCACCGGCTCCGCCACCGTCGAAGAGGGCTTCCTCCGCCTCGTGGACGACGCCGCCGGCGCGCCCACCACCCCCGCGCCCACCACCCCCGCGCCCACCACCCCCGCGCCCACCACCCCCGCGCCCACCACCCCCGCGCCCACCACCCCCGCGCCCACCACCCCCGCGCCCACCGCGCCCTCCGCCGAAGGAACCCGCCGATGAACGGCGCCCGCACCCTCGCGACCGCCGCCCGCGTCCTGCGCCAGCTCCGCCACGACCCGCGCTCCATCGCGCTGATGCTCCTGGTCCCCGTGGTGATGCTGACCCTGCTGCGCTACGTCTTCGACGGCAGCCCGCAGACCTTCGACACGACCGGCGCGAGCCTCCTCGGGATCTTCCCCCTCATCACCATGTTCCTGATCACCTCGATCGCCACCCTGCGCGAACGCACCTCGGGCACCCTGGAACGCCTCCTCGCCATGCCGCTGGGCAAGGGCGACCTCATCGCCGGCTACGCCCTCGCCTTCGGCGCCGTCGCCGTCGTCCAGTCCCTCCTCGCCACCGGACTCGCCCTCTGGGCCCTCGGCCTCGACGTCATCGGCTCGCCCTGGCTGCTCCTCCTCGTCGCCCTCCTCGACGCCCTCCTCGGCACCGCCCTCGGCCTCTTCGTCTCCGCCTTCGCCGCGTCCGAGTTCCAGGCCGTCCAGTTCATGCCGGCCGTGGTCTTCCCCCAGCTGCTCCTGTGCGGACTCTTCGCGCCCCGCGACACCATGCAGCCCGTCCTCGAAGGCCTCTCGAACGTCCTGCCCATGTCCTACGCCGTCGACGGCATGACCCAGGTCCTCACCCACACCGACATGACCACCGACTTCGTCCGCGACGCCCTCGTCGTCGCCGGCTGCGCCCTGCTCGTCCTCGTCCTCGGCGCGGCCACCCTCCGCCGCCGCACGCCGTAGCCGCACCCCACCGCCCACGGACCGGACGCCCGCCCGCCGCTCCCCACCCGGGTGCAAGGATGAACCCGTACGTCCTTACGTTCGTTCGGCGAGGTGAATCCGGCATGACCCAGACAGTCGCAGTCCTCGGTACCGGCAAGATCGGCGAGGCCCTGCTCAGCGGGATGATCCGCGGCGGCCGGCCGGCGGGCAAGCTGCTCGTCACCGCCCGCCGCTCCGAGCGCGCCGAGGAGCTCAGCACCCGCTACGGCGTCGAGGCCGTCAGCAACGCCGAAGCCGCCAAGCGCGCCGACACGCTCATCCTCACCGTCAAGCCGCAGGACATGGGCAAGCTCCTCGAAGAGCTCGCACCCCACATCCCCGCCGACCGCCTGGTCATCAGCGGCGCCGCGGGCATCCCCACCTCCTTCTTCGAGGAACGGCTCGCCCCCGGCACCCCCGTCGTCCGCGTCATGACGAACACCCCGGCCCTCGTCGACGAGGCCATGTCCGTCATCTCGGCCGGCAGCCACGCCACCGCCGCCCACCTCCAGCACACCGAGGAGATCTTCGGTGGCGTCGGCAAGACCCTGCGGGTCCCCGAATCCCAGCAGGACGCGGCCACCGCGCTCTCCGGCTCCGGACCCGCCTACTTCTACTACCTGGTCGAAGCGATGACGGACGCCGGCATCCTCCTGGGCCTGCCCCGCGCCCAGGCCCACGACCTCATCGTCCAGGCCGCCATCGGCGCCGCCGTCATGCTCCGCGACAGCGGCGAGCACCCGGTCAAGCTCCGCGAGGCCGTCACCTCCCCGGCCGGTACGACCATCAACGCGATCGTCGAGCTGGAGAAGCACGGCGTACGGGCGGCCCTGATCGCAGCCCTGGAGGCGGCCCGCGACCGCAGCCGCGAACTCGCCTCCGGCAACAGCTGACCGTACGGGGGAGGGCGTACGGGATCAGGGGGCCAACAGCCCGATGGCCTCGTACGCCCGGTCCACCACCGGCCGCGCCAGCGCCCTCGCCCTGCCCGCCCCCTCCCGCAGGACGCGCTCCACCTCTCCGGGATCGGCGGAGATCTCCGCGTGCCGCTCCCGCAGGGGCCGCAGCAGCTCCACCACGGCGTCGGCGACGTCCCGCTTCAAGGGCCCGTACTGCGCGTACCCCCGCGCGAGCACCGCCGGCTCGCCGCCGGTGCAGGCCGCGAGGACGTCGAGGAGGTTCGCGACTCCCGGGCGCGCGGTCCGGTCGTAGACCACGCCGTCCGCACCGCTGTCGGTCACGGCGCGCATCACCTTCTTGCGGATCACCGCCGGCTCGTCGAGCAGGTAGACGATCCCCGCACCGCTCTCGTGGGACTTCCCCATCTTCGAGGTCGGGTCCTGGAGGTCCATGACCCGCGCCGCCACCTGGGGATGCGGGGCCCTGGGCACGGTGAAGGTGTGCCCGTACCGCTGGTTGAACCGCACGGCGAGGTCCCGGGTCAGCTCCACGTGCTGCCGCTGGTCCTCACCGACCGGCACCTCGGCGGTGTCGTACGCCAGGATGTCGGCGGCCATCAGCACGGGATAGGTGAGCAACGACAGCCGTACTCCCTCCCCGGCGTCCTGCGCCTTCACGGCCTTCTCCCGGTACTGGATCATCCGGCGCAGCTCGCCGTCCGAGGCGGTGCACTCCAGGAGGTAGGCGAGCCGCGTGTGCTCGTCCACGTGGCTCTGCACGAACAGCGTGCATTTGTCGGGGCCCAGCCCGGCGGCGAGCAACAGCGTCGCGGCCTGCCTGCTGAGCCGGCGCACCCGCGCCGGATCGTGCTCGACGGTGAGGGCGTGCAGATCGACGACGCAGAACAGCGCGTCGTCGGGCTTCTGCTCGGCGGCGACCCACTGCCGCACGGCCCCCAGGTAGTTCCCCAGGGTCAGGTGCCCGGTCGGCTTGACCCCGCTGAAGATCCTCGTCATGTCCCGCTCCCTCTGTGTGTGGTGTCGTGGCCGCCGCGTCGGGCGACCGAGCCACTCCCGGGAGGGGAGAAACAGGAACGGCCGCCGTGGCGGCGGCCGTGAACGCATGTGTGCTCGCGTGGAAGGTCGGCCGCCGTCAGGCGGCCCACCAGCGAAGGTCGAGCGTGATCACATGCGTAGTCATACGAGCCACCGTAGCCCGGGGGCGCCGCCGGGCGGAGCGTTTTCCGTCCACGACCCCGCAGTCCGCCGCCCCTTCGGTCCCGTGGTTCACGCGGGGTCAGCCGAGGGTTGACACACCCGTGCCCGATCCGTAAGGTTCTTCGAGTTGTCCGAAGTGAGCGCCGACCCCGGTCGGTCCCCGGACAGCCATCCCGCACCACACATTCGAACGAACGACTCAAGTTGTCGTCTCGTTTTCATGCGTATTTGCGAATGAGGAATCCGCGTCCCAGGACGCAGCCGCCGATTGGCTTCGGGGGCAGGGAATCCGCTACTGTCTCACTCGTCGGAAGGGCCCAACAGCCCGGAGGACAAACCCCGCTGACTGGGAGTCAGGCCCGAAAGGATCTGATAGAGTCGGAATCGCCGGAAAGAGAAAGCGCAAAAGCGCAGGACCTGGAAAGCACCGAGGAAATCGGGCCCGAGAGAGTCTGATAGAGTCGGAAACGCAAGAACACAGAACGAAAGCCCGGAGGAAAGCCCGAGAGGGTGAGTACAAAGGAAGCGTCCGTTCCTTGAGAACTCAACAGCGTGCCAAAAATCAACGCCAA
>NZ_JBHVPG010000103.1:0-11914 GCF_042887545.1 Streptomyces sp. NPDC057939 | reverse complement strand
CGCGAAGCGACGCGAACGAAGTGAGCGCCCTTGAGGGACCGGCCCGCCACGGGGAGACGATGAGACCGGCGGGAAACCACCAAACCAGCCCTGACCCGGATCAAGGACATCCCGCCCACCCCCCGACCCCACGAACCGACCACCCCCGCCCCACCCGCAGCCCCCCACCCCCGATCCCGCCCCACCCACCCCCGAAAAGCAGGTGCGGGGCGGCTTTGTCGGCGCCTAGCTTGAGGCGGTGAGCAGCGACTATCCATTCGCCGACGGCTACAACCTTGCCTGGGATCTGACCGGCTTCGGTGGCGCGGACGAGGAGCTGGTCGAGTCCGTCTGCCTCTCGCGGGAGCAGTTCCTGGCGATCAGGCACCTCTTCGTGCTGGGTGACGATCACTGGATGGTGGCGGGCGAGTACCGCGTGGCTCCCGGGATATGGGCGCACGTGCGGGCCGTCGTGCCGGGTGTCCGGTTCGAGCGTGACACCGACTACTTCCTCGGCGCCCGTCAGGCTTTGCCTGACGGGCGTTTTTGGCGTCCGGCCGCCGGTGCGACCTCGCCGGGTCCGGTGCCGCCGCCTTGATCCGACCGTCGCATCCGGCACGGGCGGCACAACCGCTGCTCCCCGTGCGGGAATTACCGGCCGCGGGGGGATGTCCGGAGGGGCGCCGGAGACGGCCTGCGGCTACCCCTCGTGTTTAAGGTGTCCCATTCTGGTAACACTTGGTAGTGATCTGCAATCAGTACCCGGCGAAAGAGAAGGAGATGACCATGGCTACCGCGCTCATCCTCCTCGCGGTCGTTGCTCTCATCGCGCTCCTGGCTGCGGCTCCTGCCGCGCCCGTGAAGCGCAATCAGTTCCCCCGGACCGCCGGTGCGCGCCGTCTGCGTACCGTGCCGGCGCCGCGTCGCGGGTACCGCCGCAGCGGAGGCTGACGTCCGGCGGGCACGCCCATGACCCGGACGCGGGGGCCCACCCCTTGATGGGGGTGGGCCCCCGGCCTGTTCGCGCGGTGTGGTGGACCGGGCGGCGACTTCTGTGGGGCCGGGCGGCTACTTCGGGAGGGCGGGCAGGGAGGGGAGCTTGCCCGGCTCGCTCTTCTGGAAGGTGTCGGTGCCGGCGGCGCCCTCCCAGGTGACCTTCAGGGTGGTGGCGTCGACGGAGTCGACCTTGCCCTTCGAGCGCTGGGCACCGGCCGGGCACTTCAGGTCGATGGTCTTGCCGTTGGTGGTGCCCTCGCAGGTGAGACCGGTGGCCGCCTCCACGACGAACGCGATCTGCCCCTTGACGGTCAGGATGACGCCCTTGCCCGGGTTGGCCATGGCGATCCAGCCGCCCTCCAGGCTGCCGCCCTTGGCGTCACCGGCCGGTGCCGGGCTGCCGGGTGCGGGGGTGGACGAGGCGCCCCCGGCGGGCTTTTCGGGCGTCGGGGTGGTCTCGCTGCCGCAGCCGGTCAGGGTCAGGACGGCCACGGCGGCGGTGGTGGCGACGGCGGAGAGGCGCAGGTGGTTGAGCACGGGAAGTCCCCCAGGTAAGGCGAGTTGATCGGCGGAACGCGCCAAACTACCAGCCGTTCGGGTGACGGTCGGAACCCCGCGCGGGGCGGCGTGTCACGGTTCCTGGGCTCACAAGTACTGGGCGAAGTCGTCCAGGGTGCGGAGGATCTCCGCCTCGCGGGCGGAGGGGAGTTGGAGGACGACCTCCTCGATGCCCAGTTCGGCGTAGTGGCTCAGCTTGCCGGGGCTGGGTTGGACCGCGTACGGGACCACCTGGAGGGTCTTGGGGTCGCGGCCCGCCGCTTCCCACGCCTGTCGCAGGACCGGCAGGGACTCGGTCAGGCCGCGGCCGCCGATGGGGAGCCAGCCGTCGGAGTGGTCGACGATCGCCGAGAACAGCTTCGGTCCCGCGGACCCGCCGATCAGGGTCCGCGGCCCGTACAGGGGTTGTCCGGCGGCGAGTTCGCGTGCCGCCTGGGCCGGCTTGGGGTGGGCGGAGCTCGCCTGCACGGAGCCGTACGGGCCTTCGTGGGCGGTGGGTCGCGGGGCCCACAGGGCGCGCATCAGGGCCATGTTGTCGCGGACGCGTTCGCGGCGGGTGGGCCAGTCGACGCCGTGGTCGGCGGCCTCCTCGACGTTCCAGCCGTAGCCGATGCCGAGGGTGACGCGGCCGTCGCTGAGGTGGTCGAGGGTGGCGACCTGCTTGGCGAGGCCGATCGGGTCGTGCTGGGCGACGAGGGTGATGCCGGTGCCGAGGTGCAGCCGCTCGGTGACGGCCGCGGCCTGGCCGAGGGCGACGAACGGGTCGAGGGTGCGCCCGTACTGCTCGGGGAGGTCGCCGCCCATGGGGGCGGGTGTGGCGCGGCTGACGGGGATGTGGGTGTGCTCGGGGAGGTACAGGCCGGAGAAGCCGCGCTCTTCGAGGGAACGGGCCAGCCGGGTGGGGGAGATGGTCAGGTCGGTGAGGAAGATGGTCGTGGCGATCCGCATGGGCGCGTGCACCTCCGAGACGTGGGAGGGCCACGGTAAGGCCTCGCGGGCGAGGCCGGCAGTGGCACACGAGGGCGTGGAGAGGTGGACGGTGTGAAGGGCACGGAGACGATCACGGTGCCGGAGGCGTTGCACGGCTATCCGGGGGTGGCCTTCGGCGGCTACGTGGCCGGGTTGCTGGCCGCGCGGATGGCGGCCCCGGCCGAGGGGGAGGCGGTACGGGTGGACTTCCGGCGGCCCGTGGCGACGCGGACGCCGGTGCGGCCGGAGCGGGGTCCCGAGGGGGTGTCCCTGCTGGACGGGGACGGGGTGCTGCTGGCGGCCGCCGCGGCGGTCGCGGCGCCGGTCGGGGAGTTGCCCGCGCCGCCCTCCTGGGAGCAGGCCCTGAAGGCCGCCGACGGCTACCGGGCGGATCCACCGGACGGGCAGGTCGACTGCTTCGGCTGCGGTCTGGGCCGGACTCCGGCGACGGGGCTGCGGTTGCACTGCGGGCGGGTGCCCGGCCGGGACCTCGTCGCCGCGGCCTGGACGCCCGGGGCCGAACTCGCGGGTCCGGGCGGGGTGTTGCCGGCCGAGCTGGTGTGGGGGGCGCTGGACTGTCCCGGCAACGCGGCCGGTCGGTTGCTGGCGGACGGTCCGGCGGGCGCGGTCACGGCCTCCCTGACGGCGCGGCTGCTGCGGCCCGTGCCGGTGGCCGGGGAGGGGCTGGTCTCGTACTCCTGGCTGCTCGGGGTGGACGGGCGCAAGTGCGAGGTGGGTACCGCCCTGGCCGCGCCGGACGGTGAACCGTACGCGTACGCCCGCGCGTTGTGGATCCGGCCGCGGACGGCGTAGCGGGTCGGGGCGGCGGGACGGGGCGGTCGTGCGGGCGGAGGCGGGACCTCCACGGACGACGCCTCGATCGACCTCGTGCGCGGTGACCCGGTGACGCGGTGACGCGATGACGCGATGACGCGGTGAACCGGGTGCCGTTGACCTCGTCGTCAACGGCACGCCGGTGCCGGATGGTTGCCGACCCGGTCGGGCCTACGCCTCACCTGCACGGGGGATCGATCCCCGCCCCCGGGCCCCCGGCCCCTCAGGCGCGCGGGTAGCGGGCCAGCCAGCCGGGGGCGGAGGCGGAGGGGCCGTGGAGGGCCGGGCCCTGGGTCATTTCGAGGGCGAAGTCGTCGGCGAGTTCCAGGATCGTGGCGCGGCCCTCCAGGTCGGCGAGCCAGGCGGGCGGCAGGGCCGTTTCGCCGTGGAGGGCGCCGAGCAGGGCTCCGCAGAGGGCGCCGGTGGCGGTGGAGTCGCCGCCGTGGTTGACGGCGAGGCGCAGCCCGTGCGGGATGTCCTCGGCGACGAGGGCGCAGTACACGGCGACGGCGAGGGCGTCCTCGGCGTCGCGGCCGTCGCCCGGGGAGAGGGATTCGACGGCCTTGGGGCTCGGCGCCTGGAGGGTGACGGCCGCGACGGCCCGTTGCAGGGCGTCGGTGACCGGCTGGTGGCCGGGGCGGGTGCCGAGCAGGCCGAGGGCGCGCTGGACGGCGGCGTCGAGGGTCTCGCCGCGGGTCAGGCCGTGGACGATGACGGCGAGGGCGCCGGCGGAGAGGTACGCGGTGGGGTGGCCGTGGCTCTGGGTGGCGCACTCGACGGCGAGTTGGAGGACGAGGGCGGGTTCCCAACCGACGAGCAGGCCGAAGGGGGCCGAGCGGACGGTCGCGGCGGCGTCGCGCGCGGTGGGGTTCTTCGGTTGTTCCAGGGTGCCGAGGATGTCGTCGGCGAAGCCGGTCAGGCAGGCCCGGTCGGGGCCGCGGCGGGCGTAGAGCCATTCCTCGCCGGCGAGCCAGCCGTTGTCCTTGCGGCGTTCGTCCGGGCCCCAGTCGTGTTGGGTGGCGGCCCAGCGCAGGTAGGCGCGGTGGACGTCGGTCGGCGGGTGCCAGCCGCCGGTGTCGCGGCGTACGTGGGCCCGTATGAGGCCGTCGACGGTGAACAGGGTGAGCTGCGTGGAGGCCGTGACGGTGCCGCGGCGGCCGTGGGCGGGGGCCGGTTCGGTCAGGCCGGCCAGGCCGTGGGTCTCGCGGATGCCGCTCAGGGAGAGGCCGGCGACGGGTGCGCCGAGGGCGTCGCCGATGGCGGTGCCGAGGAGGGTGCCGCGGACCCGGCTGCGGAAGTCCTGCTGTTCGGTGCGTCCCCACAGGGCGGTGGCCATCCCGGCGGACGTGGCCGGGCCCGGGCCGGCGCTGGCCGGCGGCGCGATGCGGGTCGGTGGGGTGCCGGCCGTTGCGGGTGTCGCGCCCGTTGCGGGTGTGGCGTTCGGTGTGGTTCCGGCCGGCGCGGCGGGTGCGTTCGGTGCGGTCGTCGTCGCGGTGTCGGCCGGCGCGGATTCCGGCGCCGCCCCCGCAGGCGCCGATGCCGCGGCTCTCGACATGGTTGTGTCCATGGCTGTTTCCCCCCAGGGTTCGGCGTGACTGTAGTGGACAGGTTCGGTCGATTCCGGAAGGAGTCCGTCAGCTCGCCCGTAAGTGACCGGAGAACGGCCGGAATACGAACATTTTCAGCCGCCGTCCCATCATGTGGCACGTTTTGCCAGTCGCCTTCGGGGTGGCTGTTTCCGGCCACGCCTCGTTCATGCGGCGTTCGTCGTCGACACCCAGCCTCGGGGCATGAAGAAGGCACTCCTCGCCGCGACCGTCGTCGCCTCCGCGCTCACCACCTCCCTGGTCGTGATCCCCTCCGCCTCGGCCTCGGGCTGGGACCTCCCCTGGAACAACGGCCACCACGGAAGCCGTTCCGACATCCCCTTCACCGAGGCCGGCGTCACCGCCTCCGGCGACGGCTCCTTCACGCTGACGTGGAGCGCCAAGGGCACCAAGCGCGTCGAGATCAAGGCGAACGGCAAGGTCGTCGCCAAGGGCGGCGCCCAGGGCCGGGCCGTGGTCAAGGGCCTGCCCGCCGCCGACCGCCAGTGGTTCGACTTCGAGCCGGAGCGCGGCGAGGGCCTGCGCCTCGCCGACCGCCTGATCACGCTGGAGGGCACCGCCAACTTCCGTGACGCGGGCGGCTACCGCACCACCAACGGCCAGTGGGTGAGGATGGGCGAGATCTACCGGTCCGACGCCCTCGACAAGCTCACCGCCAACGACCTCGCCAAGCTCCAGCGGCTGCGCGTGAGGACCGTCTTCGACCTGCGCATGGAGGACGAGCGCAGCAAGGACCCCGACAAGGTCCCGGCGGGCGCCAAGTACGTCGTCGCCGACGTCTTCGCAGGCTCCGGCTCCTTCCAGAGCCTGCCCAGGACCCCCGAAGAGGCCGTCAAGGCCATGATCGAGGCCGAGAAGAACATGGTCTCCGGCGAGGGCGGCAAGAAGGCCTACACCCAGGTCTTCGAGGGCGTCCGCAACGACCGCGCCCGCTCCGTCCTCTTCCACTGCACCGCCGGCAAGGACCGTACGGGCTGGGCGAACGCCGCGCTGCTGACGGCCCTCGGCGTCCCCCGCGCCACCGTCGAGGCCGACTACCTGGCCAGCAACGACTACCGCAAGGCCGCCAACGACGCGATCCTCTCCCACCTGCCGCCCCAGCAGGCCGCCGTCTACAAGCCGCTCCTCGACGTCCGCCCCGAGTACCTGAACGCGGGCTACGACGAGGTCAAGGCCAAGTACGGCACCTTCGACCGCTACCTGAAGGACGGCCTCGGCATCGACTCCCGCGAGCTGCGCGAACTCCGCCGGGACCTGCTCGTCGGCTGACCCGCTCCCGACGGGAAGCACGCGGGAGCCCGGCCGGAGCGGCCGGGCTCCCGCACGCGTACGACCGGTCAGTCCAGGACGGGGAGCAGCTCCGGCAGGTGGCCGTCCGATGCGAGGGCCGCGTCCTGGCGCTCCTGGGGCACCTCGCCGTAGAGGGTCGTACGGGCCTTCGCGGGCCGGCCCGCCGCCTCCGCGACCGCGATGAGGTCCCGGACCGACTTGTACGAGCCGTAACCGGATCCGGCCATCCGGGAGATGGTCTCCTCCATCAGGGTGCCGCCCAGGTCGTTGGCGCCGGAACGGAGCATCTCGGCCGCGCCGTCCGCGCCCAGCTTCACCCAACTGGTCTGGATGTTGGTGATGTGCGGGTGGAGCAGCAGTCGGGCCATCGCCGTGACCGCCCGGTTGTCGCGGACCGTGGGGCCGGGCCGGGCGATGCCGGCCAGGTAGACGGGCGCGTTGGTGTGGATGAAGGGGAGCGTCACGAACTCGGTGAAGCCCTCCACGCCCTTGGACAGGGCGGCCTCCTGGATCCGTACCAGCGTCCGGAAGTGGCCGAGCCAGTGCCGGGGCTGGTCGACGTGGCCGTACATCATCGTCGACGAGGAGCGGATGCCGAGCTCGTGCGCCGTGGAGATGACGTCGATCCAGTCGGCCGTCGGCAGCTTGCCCTTGGTGAGGACCCAACGGACCTCGTCGTCCAGGATCTCCGCCGCGGTGCCCGGGATGGAGTCCAGGCCGGCCTCCTTGGCGGCCGTCAGCCAGTCCCGTACGGACATGCCCGTGCGGGTGGCGCCGTTCTCCACCTCCATCGGGGAGAAGGCGTGCACGTGCATGCCGGGGACGCGCTCCTTCACCGCCCGCGCGATGTCGAAGTAGGCGGTCCCGGGCAGGTCCGGGTGGATGCCGCCCTGCATGCACACCTCGACCGCGCCCACGTCCCACGCCTGGGCGGCCCGGTCGGCGACCTGGTCCAGGGAGAGGGTGTAGGCGTCGGCGTCCGTGCGGCGCTGCGCGAAGGCGCAGAAACGGCAGCCGGTGTAACAGACGTTGGTGAAGTTGATGTTCCGGGTGACGACGTACGTGACGTCCTCGCCCACCACCGACCTGCGCAGGTCGTCCGCGATCCGGCACAGGGCGTCCAGGGCGGGGCCGTCGGCGTGCAGCAGGGCCAGGGCCTGTGCGTCGGTCAGCGCGGCGGGGTCGTCGGCGGCCTGCGCCAGCGCGGCCCGTACGTCGGTGTCGATGCGCTCGGGCACCATGCCGGGGGCGGCGGCCTCGCGCAGCGCCTCCCAGTCGCCGTAGACGTGGTCGAAGTCCTCGCGGCGGTCGCCGGTGCGGCCCTCGGTGTCGATGGCGGTGTGCAGGTCGGTGCGGCCGTACGCGGCGAAGCCCTCGTCGGGCTCCTGCCAGGGGCGTCCCTCGACCTTCGCGGACTCGTTCGCCATGCCCGTCTCCGGGTCGGCCAGCGCGCGGACGTGCGGCAGCAGCCGGGGGTCCAGCCAGGGCTCGCCGCGCCGCAGGAACTCCGGGTAGATGGTCAGGCGTTCGCGGAGCTCGAAGCCGGCGGCGGCCGTCCGCGCGGCCAGCTCCTCGATGTGCGGCCAGGGCCGTTCCGGGTTGACGTGGTCGGGGGTCAGGGGGGACACCCCGCCCCAGTCGTCGATGCCCGCGCCGATGAGCAGCGCGTACTCGGCGTCCACCAGGTTCGGCGGGGCCTGGATGCGGGCGCTCGGGCCGAGGATGTGCCGGGCGACGGCGATGGCGGCGGCCAGTTCCTCCAGTTCCGCGTCGGGCATGCCGCGCATCGCGGTGTCCGGCTTGGCGCGGAAGTTCTGGACGATGACCTCCTGGAGGCCCTGGTAGCTGCGCTGGATCCGGCGCAGCTCGAAGAAGGCGTCGGCGCGCTCCTCGTAGGTCTCCCCGATGCCGATGAGGACACCGGTGGTGAAGGGGACGTTGGAGCGGCCGGCGTCCTCCAGGACCCGCAGCCGTACGGCCGGGTCCTTGTCGGGGGAGCCGTGGTGCGGGCCGCCGGGCTCGGACCACAGGCGGCCGGCGGTGGTCTCCAGCATCATGCCCATCGACGGGGCGACGGGCTTGAGGCGCTGGAGTTCGGACCAGGTCATGACGCCGGGGTTGAGGTGGGGGAGCAGTCCCGTCTCCTCCAGGACCCGGATCGCCATCGCCCGTACGTAGGCGAGGGTGTCGTCGTAGCCGTGCGCGTCGAGCCACTCGCGGGCCTCCGGCCAGCGGTCCTCGGGGCGGTCGCCGAGGGTGAACAGGGCTTCCTTGCAGCCCATCGCCGCGCCCTCGCGGGCGATGTCGAGGACTTCGTCGGGCGACAGGTACATGCCGTGGCCGGCGCGACGGAGCTTGCCGGGCACGGTGACGAAGGTGCAGTAGTGGCACTTGTCGCGGCAGAGGCGGGTGAGGGGGATGAAGACCTTGCGCGAGTACGTGATGACGCCGGGGCGGCCGGCGGCGGCGAGTCCGGCGTCCCGGACCCGGGCCGCGGAGGCGGCGAGGTCCTTGAGGGCCTCGCCGCGTGCCCGCAGGAGTACGGCTGCCTCGGTCGCGTCCAGCGCGACGCCGTCGCGGGCCCGCCGCAGCGCGCGCCGCATCGCGTTGTCGGTCGGAGCGTCACTCGGAGTGGTCATGGGGCGAGCATACGAGCCGGTGGTAGATGCACGAAGGTCGTCATCGCATCAGTTCACCGGCGTTGACCAGCAGCGACTGGCCGGTTATCGCCCGTGCCCGGTCGGAGGCGAGGAACGCGGCGGCGTCGGCGACGTCCCCGTCGGTCGCGAGGTCCGGCAGGGCCATCCGTTCGGTGAGGCGGGCGTGCACCTCGGCCTCGGGAACCCCCTCGGTGTGGGCGGTGAACGTGACGAACGCCTGGACGGGCGGGCCCCACATCCATCCGGGCAGCACGGTGTTGACCCGGATGCGGTGCGGGCCGAGCTCGCGGGCCATCGAGTACATCGCGGAGGTCAGCGCGCCCTTGGAGGCGGCGTAGGCGGCCTGCTGGACCTCGTTGGGCGCGGCGACGGCGGACTGGGTGCCGATGATGACGACGGAGCCGCCGTTCTCCTTCAGCGCGGGCAGGCAGGCCCGGGTCATCCGCAGGGTTCCCAGGAGGTTCACGTCGAGGATCTGCTGCCAGGTACCGAAGTCGGCGTCCGTGAGGCCCCCGAAGTACGAGTCCCAGGCGGCGACGTGCACCACGGCGTCGACGCCCCCGAACCGCTCCCGGGCCAGCGCGACGAGCGCCTCGCACTGGGTCTCGTCGGTGATGTCGGTGGGGAGCAGGGCCGTGTGCCGTCCGTCGGGGTCGATCTCGGCGGCGGACTTGGCCAGGTTCGCCGCGGTCCGCGCCCCGAGCACGGCGTTCCCGCCGTCGCGCACGACGGCCGCGGCCACTTGGTGGCCGAGCCCGGCCCCGACGCCGGAGACGATGACGGTCTTCCCTCGCAACAGCATGGCGCGCTCCCTGACGGCTCGATCTGACGGGCCGTCAGGGTAGGGGGCGGGGCCGTGGATGGGAAGGTCCGTCGACGGCGCCGCCGGCGGGCCGGGGTCCGGTCCGCGCGGGGTCGGCCCGCGCCGGGTGGGCCGCGATGCCGCAAGCGGGCCAAAGGGCCTCCGGCCGTACCGGATCGGGGCATTGGGGCGTTACCGGCAGGGATGGTGCGCCTCGCCCGGTCCGTCGGGCCGTCCGGGGCGGCCTCTCCTGGACGTCCTGGGCCACAGGGTGGTGAAGCCGAGACGAATGGTGCGTCATATCTCCCGGGGTGACGGCGAGTCGCGTCGGAATACCTGATAGACAGAAGAATCACGGCTCGACCGGCCGCAAACCATGCCGGCCGTCTTGGGGGGATCGCCGCACTGTGAAGCCGCTTCACCGTCATGTAGTCAACACCTCGCGCAAGGTCCTGTGCACGGCCGCCCTCGCGGCCAGCCTGACCACCGCCGCGGTCGTGACCAACCCGTCGACCGCAGGCGCGGGGGAGTCCGAACCGACGCCGGACAGTCCGCAGGCCACCGATCGTGGCGACGCGCGACTCGACCTGCCGCCCGCGCTCGCCGACCCGACGCCGCCGCCCGGGGCGAACGCCCCCGAGGGAGCCGGCGGCATACCCGCGACCGCCCTCGACGCCTACCAGCGCGCCGCGGTGTCGGTCGGCGCCGCCCTGCCCAACTGCAAGCTGCCCTGGGAACTGCTCGCGGGCATCGGCCGCATCGAGTCGGTCCACGCCTCCGGCTACGGGCTCAAGTCCGACGGGTACACGGAGAAGCCGATCCGCGGCCCCCGGCTCGACGGCAACGGCTTCGCGTCGATCCGGGACACCGACAAGGGCGAGTGGGACGCGGACACCGAGTACGACCGCGCCTTCGGGCCGATGCAGTTCATCCCGTCCACGTGGAAGGACTGGAAGGCCGACGGCAACGCCGACGGCAAGCGCGACGCGAACAACATCTACGACGCGGCGCTGGGCGCGGGCCTCTACCTCTGCGCGGGCGACCGGGACCTCTCGGACCCGGCCAAGCTCGACAAGGCGATCCTCAGCTACAACAACTCCCGCGAGTACGTGAACAACGTCCTCGGCTACATGCGGCAGTACCAGAACGGCGTCGCCGGGGTCCCGAACCCGCCCGCCGGGAACTTCCCGACCCTGCCGCCGTCGGGCTCGCTGCCCACCCCGCAGCCGTCGTTCCCGACGACGCCCGTCACGCCGACGAGGCCGACCACGCCCGTCACGCCGACGACGCCGACCACGCCCACGACGCCCACCACTCCGACGACGCCCACGACGCCCACGACGCCGACGAAGCCCACCGAGCCGACCCCGGCGCCGGCCACGCTCGCCAAGCTGGAGAAGGCGGGCGAGGCGAAGCTGGAGGCCGAGACCGGAAGCGTCCTCGGTGAGGGCGCCCGCTTCAAGGCGCTGCTCAGCGACGGCAAGCCGGCCGTCGGCCAGGCCGTCGTCATCGCCGTCGAGGCGGACACCACCGGCGGCACCCGCTTCTCCCCGCTCAACGAGTCCAGCGTGGTCGTCCGCACGGACGACCAGGGCATCGCCACCGCCCCGAAGCTCAAGGCGGGCCCGAAGGCGGGCACCTTCACCCTCCGCGTGACGGCCTACGACTCCAAGACCCAGCTCACCCTGGCCCTGGACGGCAAGGTCACCGCCAAGCCGCTCGTCCTGACCCGCGTCGACGGCACGGCCCCGGTCCAGGTCGTGACCGGCACCGCCGTGAAGGGCGTGCAGTTCCTCACCACCGTCGGGGACAAGCCCGTCGCCGGAACGCGGCTCACCGCGGCCCTGGTCGAGAAGGAAGCGGGCGCCTGGGTGCCCGTCGACCCGGCGAAGGCCAAGGGTCCGTACTTCGCGGGCGAGGCCGGCAAGAAGCTGTTCGCCCTGGACCTGCCCGCGACCGGTGCCGACGGCAAGGCACTCCTGCCGGAGCTCCTCACCACGGACGTGCCCCCGGGCACCTACCACCTGCGCGTGACCACGCCCGAGAAGACGTTCGTGATCCTGGAGATCAAGATCGCCGCCAAGGCGGAGACCACGCCGGAAACCCCGCCGGCGACGGGCACCGAACCCGCCCCGGTCACCTCCGGCACGGCCCCCAAGGCCTGATCCGGGGCACGCCCGAACGTACAGAAGGCCGCCGGCCGGTCACCGTTCCCACGG
>NZ_JBHVPG010000102.1:0-12574 GCF_042887545.1 Streptomyces sp. NPDC057939 | reverse complement strand
GCAATGGGTTCCTAGACAGCTCCCACCACACCGGAGGTCTTCGCCATGTTCAAGACCCGCCGAGTGTCAACAACGCTCGTGATCAATACACCTAGCGGGCCGTACGCCATTGGCCGGTGTCCACCGGGTGGGCCCCAGGAGTCCGGACCGCGCCGCGGCCGGGAAGCCGGCCACTGAGTGGACCTGATGACGCGCACCCTGTGCGGTGGCGCACCGACGATGTCCTGGTCCCCTCCACCGCGTGGACTTCACCCGGCCGGGAGTGGCCGCCACCGTGTTCTCCACAAGCTCCACCGAGTGGAGTGAACGACATCGACGGGGCGATGCCGTGCATCCACCGGTGTTCTCCGACAGGTGATCTTGACGGATTGCCGGCCGATATTGACCATCGTCGGGTTCCTGCCACTTGTGTGGTACGCCCTCTCTACCTGTGAAGCGTCGGCGGACCGGGTGGCCGGGGCCGCACGGACCGAGACGTCTGCGGGCGCCGTCAAGTTCGGAAGCGATCCACCGTATGTCTTGACGGACGAGACCTGACGCCGTGCCATGGGAGGAGGCACCGCGACGGGGGATGACACGATGGTGGACGAGGGACACGACGGGACCGGTGGCGAGCCCGAGAGCCACAAGGAGGTTCCGCGGGGCGGAACACCGGAACCCCCGTATGGAAAAGACAATTCGTTCGCCCACATTGCGTGGATTGTCCTGGCGATCCTCGCGCTAGGGATGATCTTGAGCTCGCTTGGCGACTGCACCGGCAGCTGCGTCAGCGACTTCGTGCGATGACGGGCTCTTCCGCCGAGGCACGTGGGCCTTCCTGTTGCTGCGGTTCTGACGCGCCTGACGTGCGGCGCGGCAACGGGGCGTGATCCGCAGGACCCAGGTCCCTCGCCGGAACGCGCTGACCAGTGTCGAAGACTCTGCCTCTGGTCCGGGGTCCGGGGCTGCCGGATGGTCGGGAGCTGATGTCGCGGTCAGTCCTGGTCGGCCGCCGGCGGGGTGAAGGTCTTGCTGCTCAGGTAGGGCATGGCCTTGCTCGCGATTTCGGACTTCAGCCGCAGGGTGCCGTCGTCGGCGAGGACCAGTAGGGCGCGGGCATCGGGCGCGCCCAGGGCGAACCGGCCGGTCTCGTTCTGGGAGATGTGGGCGAACCAGACTTCGGTCACGTCGAGTCGGGCTGCATCGAGCCAGGTCTTGAGTTCCTGCCAGTCGACCATGGGGAAGTGGGCCTCAAAGTCGGTGAGGTAACCGCCCATGCCCTGGTGCGGGCCTTCCCAGGTCGGCTCAAAATAGGGGACGACGAGGAGCTCCTCCCCGCTCTCCCCGGCGTCGCGGGCCGCTTCCTCGAAGCCGGAGTCGTACTCGCTCAGAAACCATTCACGCTGGGACACCGAAGGGCCTCTCGATCGTGGTCATGCCGGGCAGGCCCTCTTGATCCTCCCGCTGCCGTGCCGGCCGGTCAACGCGGAGTGGATAAGCCGCGACGGCCGAAGTGCACAGAGGCTGACGCATCCAGCGGCCGACGAGTACATCGAGGAGCGCGGCCGCGAAGCGGGTTCCTGGCGGGGCGAGGTCTGAGAACCGGCTCTCCGTCCCGCGCACGGTGAGGAGGTCCCGGCGGCGGTGTCCGGTCGCGGCCGAAGACCGCGGGAGCAGACCGACTTGGTGCCCCGTCCGCCGGCGGTCCGCACCGAGAACCTGGCGGAAGAACTGTTCGACCCCGCTGACACAAGCCCGGTGTTCACCGAGCTCACTCCAAGTGGCCGGGAGTTGCTGAAGATCATGGCCCTGACTGCCGCGGAGCTCCAGCCCATGCCGCTCGGCTCGGACTTCCACGAGCGGTTCAACCAGTACGACCTCCCCGGCACCCTACGCGCCCCAGACGACCTGGCCACCGAAGCCGAGGACGCCAGCACCCCCGACCCATGGAAAAGACTTCGCAACCACTGATCCCACTGCCCCTCACCGAGCACGTGCAGCCGGCCGGGATCGAGTGACAGGAACCGGGCGACTGCCAACCTCGCCCGGCAGGAGCGCCTGTGCATGGACAACGGCCGCCGGCGGGCGTCAGGTGCGGGTCAGGGCTTTCACCAGCTCGTCGCGGGTCATGTGTGAGCGGCCGGGCAGGTGGGCGGTGGCCGCCTTCTTGTAGAGGTCTGCCTTGGACAGGCCGTCGAGGTCCTCCTTCCTGGGGGTGGAGCGGATTCGCTTCTTCGCCGCAGGCTTCTTCGGGGTGGTGGTTTTGCCGGAAGCGGTGCCTTGCCGCCGGTGGCTTTCGGACTCGCCGCTCGTTCGACGCTGGCGCGCAGCGCTTCCATGAGATCGACGACGCCGGTGGGTTCGGCTGCGGGTTCGGCCTTCTCCACGCTCTCGCCAGCCTGTTTGGCGTCGATGAGGGCGGAGACCTTCTCCTGGAACGTGTCGTGGAACTGTTCGGGGTTCCAGGTGATGCTGAGGGCGGTGATGAGCTGCTTGGCCATCCGTAGTTCCTTGGCGGTGGCCTTCGTGTTGCCGGGCAGAGTGTCGATCTCCTTCTTCGGGTCCCGGATCTCGTCGGCCCAGTGCAGGGTGTGCAGGGTCAGGAGACCGTTCTCGGCCTTGAGGGCGACGAGGTATTCGTGCTGGCGCATCACGAACGTGGCGATCCCGGCCTTCCCCGCCTTCGTCAGTGCCTGCTCCAGGAGGCCGTAGACCTTGTCGAAGCCCTTCCCGCGGGGCCCGAGGTAATAGGTTTTGTCGAAGAAGATCGGATCCACCTCGTCCAGGTCGACGAAACCGGTGATCTCCAGGGCCTGGGAGCGGCCCGGGCGATCTCGTCGAGTTCCTTCGGCTCGACCAGGACGTACTCGCCGCCGGTGTCGTAGCCCTTCACGATGTCGTCGAGGTCTACCTCCTTGCCCGTGCGCTCATTCACGCGCCGGTTGCGGATGCGGTCGGAGCTGCCGCGCTGCAGCTGATGGAAGTGGATGGTGTGACTGTCGGTGGCCGTGTAGAGGCCGACCGCCATCCTTATCTAGATCTCGTCTCTATCTTCGCAGGTCATGAGCCATCGACCTTTGAGGGACGTGTGGTCAGGCGCGTCAATGCAGCGGGTCAACCGCAAGGGCCACACTCTGAGTTCGCGATTGTGCAGAGCTAGGGGGTCGGTCACGCCTGAAGCGGGGTTGTGCCGGAGGCAGGCCTCCCGGTTTCGACGGTGAGACCTACAAGCAGCGGAACGCTGTTGAACGATGCATCAACCGGCTCAAGCAGTGGCGAGGTCTGGCCATGCGAACGGACAAGCTCGCCATGGCTTACCAAGCCGCCCTCCACCTCGCCGCCATCCTGATCTGGGTCCGGCGATAGCCTGCTGGGCCTATCGTCCACCCGCCCACGGCACTCAGCAGTTGCCGTGATGGTTCACTTGCCGGACAGCTCGTGGACGGCCGGGGAGGGTGTGTGGAAGAGCCAGGATTCCGTGTGCTGCTGACAGAAGCAGGAGATCGGAAAATGGAGGCAGTCCGTGCGATACGTTCGGTCACCGGCCTCAGCCTGTGGAACAGCAAGCTCCTGCTTGCCGACGCACCCGTAGAGGTCGAGGCAGCCGGCTGGTTCGAAGCCGCTGTCGAGGCGGCCCGGACTCTTGAGGACGCAGGCGCCCGCACCAGGCTGCTCTGCGATTGCTGCAGCCGCCCCATTAGACGGGGAACCTTCCCCCTCACTTCGGCGCAGTGCACGGACCCGCGGCCCCTGGAGATCTGCTGGGCAAATGGCCTGCCCACAGCGACCTGAAATCGGCCCAGTTCGGTCTGAGAGACAAGCCCTACGTACGGCTGATCGTGCAGAGCGAGATCGGCGAAGATAAGCGGTCGACGAACGGAAGCTGTTGCAGCACCATTCGGGGCGGTGTCGACGACGAGGAGCCAGGTGATCACCCAGGGCGTGAAGATCGCAACGAGATGCGATGCCTGCGGCGGTGTGCTGACACGCGACATGGGCCAGTTCATCGACCGCGGACTCCTGTGCTGGGGGACCGAAGGGGCCTGCCAGTCATGCACCATTGCGTGGTGCGAAGAGGACAGCGGCGGCGAGACGCCGGAGGAGATCCGCCAGGCACTCCTGTCCGAACACGGACCTGCCCGGCTCCGCCTGATCGAGCCCGAGATAGACCCAGTGGCCGTCCTGCGTGCTCTTCGCGAGATGCATGGCTTGACCCTCACACAAGCAAAGGCCTTGGCAGATGAGTTGAAGACGACCGGGCTGATGGGAACGCTGGTCGAGATGGAACTCATCGCCGCCCGGCTCCGGCAGCGCTCAGTTATGGCGGCGGTTGAGCATGATCGGGACGTCGTCGCAGAGGTGGAAGAGCCGGTCGCGGACCGCGTTGGCGAGGACTAGAGCGAACGGTGATCGGTAAGGGGTTTTCCTAACGCGGGCTCCCTTCCCGGATCATCTGACGAAGGCTGGTGCGGGCTGCGGCCAGATCCCGCTCAAGTTCTTGAGCATGGCTGACGAGCGGTCGGAGCTTGGTCACCTCCTGTTCGAGCTTCCTGTTTGCTTCGGTGAGCTCGGCGATCCGCTCTATGAGTCCTCGGTTACTGATTTGGTCAAGCTGGTGTCCTAGCTGCTGTTGCATGGCGGTCCGGAGCCGATCGCGTTCGGTTCGGAGCCCTTTGATCTCCTCGCGGGCCATGGCGAGGTCGGTGTGCAGGCTGGTGGTGCTTGCTCTGCGGCCTTCAGCCGTCTCGGTGACGGGGACCTGTTCCTGCCGCTGGATGGCTGCCTGTCGGCGTACTCCTGTGTGTGCTCCACCAAGTACGGAGATACGTGCACCGGCGGGAAGTCTTTAAGCCAGTCACGTCATCCTGCGGGCATGGCGGTGGCAGGGCTATGAACCTCCAGGATGACTGCTGTGCTGGCCACGGTTCGGTCCTCGTGCATGGTGATCTGCTGGCCGGGCTGCAGGTGCGTCCAGTGGGAGGGGGTGAGGGGCACGAGACGAACCGTGGCTCGCCCGCCGGGTTGCAGAATGGGCATGTTCTCAACCCAGAGCGAAGCGATGCTGACCGCACTTCCGCCTGTGGGCGAGAGATGTCCGATGTCCCACATGGGTCGCAGAACACCGGCGCCGGAGATTGGCGTCGTGCGACGCGCCTCGGCGGCAGGACGGAGTGTCAGATCTGCCCGGATCACGCCGTTACGGATCTCGGAGCACCGCCAACGGCACCAGGCCGCGCTCCGCTCAAGCTGGAGCTGCTCGGCCGCTTCGGCGAGCTTCTCCCAAAACGCCAGAGGGAGCGAGCGACCGTCCCCGAGCTCCTCCAGCATGCCCAGGGCGATCTCCCACTCGTCGTGGACGAGATAGTCCCAGATGTCTCGCACCGTGATGTCGTTCTCGGTGGCGGTCTCTTCCGGAACCAGCAGGGAAGCTGATTCGAGCAGCTCAGGCACGTCCATGCACTCATTGTCGACCACATGAACTATTAAGCTGCGCTTGCCTGGTCTCGCTCGATGGCGGCGAGCCGGTTCTTGAGCCGGTAGCTGGGGCCGTTGATGGAGATCACGTCGCAGTGGTGCAGGAGGCGGTCGAGGATGGCGGTGGCCAGGACCTCGTGGCCGAACACCTGTCCCCATTCGCTGAAGGTCTTGTTCGAGGTCAGGATGGAGCCCTTTTCGTAGCGCTTTGAGATCACCTGGAAGACCAGGTTGGCCTCTGCTCGTTCGAGGGGCTGGTAGCCCACCTCGTCGACCACGAGAACCGCTGGCCTCAGGTAGCTGCCGAGCTTGCTGCTCAGCCGTCCGGCGGCCTCGGCGGTCTTGAGGTTGCGGACCATGTCGTCGAGGCTGGTGAAGTAGATCGAGTACCCGGCCCGGCAGGCCGCGACCGCGAGAGCGACGGCGATATGTGTCTTGCCCACTCCCCGGCGGCCCGAGCAGGGCTGCGTTGGCCTTGGCCTCGACGAACGACAACGTGGCGAGGTCCTTGACCTTGCGCGGGTCGAGCTCGGGCTGGAATGAGAAGTCGTAGTCGTCCAGCGTCTTGTGGTGAGGAAGCTTCGAGATTCGCAGACCGGTGCGGAAGCGGCGGTCGTCACGGACGGCGAGTTCTTCGGAGAGGATCAGGTCGATGAAGTCGAGGTAGCCCATCTTGGCCTCGTCGGCCCGCTGGGCGTATTGGGTCAGGGTCTCGGCGAGGTGAGGCAGGCCCAGCTTGCCGGCCGTGTTGCGGATGCGGGTGGAGACCAGCTCGCTCAAGACGATTCCTTCGTGCTCGGCTTGGTGGTGAAGGGGCGGGTGCCGGTCAGCTCGTCATAGACCGACAAAGGCTGGCGACCGACCTCGACCTGGGTGACCGCGGTCCGGTTCAGCAGGGCCGCCAGTGGTCCGGCCTGCGGGCCCGGGGCGTCGTGGCGGCGGGGCCGGGGCAGGCCCCCGTCACCGGCGGTGACGCGGCGGCCGGCTCCCGTGGGCAGGCCGTCCCAGTGCTTCTCATCCACGATCCGGGCGCCTCGACTGACCGCTCGCGGATGGGAGGCCAGCAGGGTTTCGCCACTGTGGTCGGGGGCGGTGGCATGGAGCCTGATGTGGGACTTCGTCGCCCTGACTTCGACTAGTTGGCGGGGGCGGACCTTGCGGGCCGGCACCGAGTAGAGGTTCGCGTCGAAGGCGACGAGGCAGTCCTTGCCGACGTGGCGGAGATGCCGCTGAGTGACCACATAAGGCGTCTGCGGCAGCGGGCGCAGGGCCACGTGGTCGCGGATCGCGCGGAGACCGATGACCTCGCCGTGGGTGCCGTGGACCTTTGCCCGCCGCAGCGGCACCCAGGCGGTGAACGCGGCGTTGAGTTCCTCGACCGAGGAGAAAGCCCGGCCGGCCAGGACGTGGTCCCGGACGATCAGCACCTGCCGCTCGACCACAGCCCTTGTCGTTGGTGCTGCCGCCATGGCTGCCGCTGTGCCGACCATGGCAGCCGAGCACTCCGTCCTCGACGCCGTCTCGAAGACGGCGCAGGACGCCGGGGACAACGTCGCGGACACAGTCCCCGAAGACCCGGCGCCAAAGATGCAGGGAGACGGGAAGGTCGCGATCTATTGGGGCGAGGAGTCCCGGTGGTAGAACAAAGAGACTTGGTAATGGGCTGACCCGGACCGTAGGTCCGCTGAACAGCGCAAACCGAGTCGTCGAACTGTGATCAATGCTCGACGCGGAAGGGCCCGAACCGTACGACGACCCCTGGGCCCACTGCCTTGAGCGAGAGCAGCCCGCCCTCGTGCTGCTGGGTCGGCTGCGCCGCGCTGCTCGGCGCGGTGGTGGAGGCCGTGGTGACTGCGTGGGCGCCGTGGTTGAGGGAGGTCGCTCCGCCTGTCGGGGGGTGGTCGCGGAGACGGCGCCGGGCGCCCCAGGGGCCGTGGGGAGCGCCCGCGCGGCTGACGCGGCGGTGCGCCGGTTCGCAGTCCCCCCCGCAGGGGTGATTGCCCACGCTTTGCGGGGGCAGTACCACCCGGCCGACTTACTCGCCGCGCTGTTCGGAGGCCGGTGGTCGCGGGGCCGGCGACGGCGTCAGGCGGGAGCGGTGCCGCCGCCGCAGAGCTCGGCGAGTGCGGCGTGGACGGTGGTGCGGTCGGGGGTGTGGGTGCCGGCGAGGCCGTGGAGGATCATGCCGCTGAGGGCGGCGGAGACGGCGTAGGCGCGGGCAGGGGACAGGTGGCGTTCCAGTGAGGCGCGGCCGGCGGTGATGGTGCGGTCGGCGGTCGGCCGTAGTGCGGGGCGGCGCATGGCGGCGAGGAAGAGTTCGTACTGGACGGTCCAGTGCGTCGCGTTCTCGCCGGCGCAGGCGGTGATGACGGCGTTGGTGAGGCGTTCCACCAGGTCGGCGGTGGAGGCGGTCGGCTGTACTGCGTCGAGGTGTTCCAGGTAGGCGAGGAACTGGTCGACGGAGCGTTCGAAGGCGAGCTGGATGAGGTCGTCGCGGGTCGCGAAGTGGTAGGTGGTGGAGGCGACCGGTAGGTCGCCTTCCGCGGCGACGGAGCGGTGGGTGAGGCCTTCCAGGCCGCGGGCGGCGATGACGCGCTCGGCGGCCTCGATCACTTCCCGCTTACGCGCTTCCGGGTCGCGCCGGCGGCGTGGGGGCGTCGTCGGGCCGGGCTGCGCGTCGTTCGTTCCGGCTTCCGCCATAGTCACTCCTATTGCTTCAAATCGGACATTCCTGCTACGGTACAGAACAACAGTACCGTTTCAGGGTTGCGGCGCGGACTTCCTGGAGTCCGCGGCCCCGGCAGCCCGCAGGCCGCCCGAAGGCGGCGTCCAGGGCCAGGTCCCTTTCGGCCCGGGCCGGTACTGCACCTGACCAGTCAGCCTTTCGACAGGAGAACCCTATGAAGATCGCTCTGCTCGGAACCGGCGCCGGCGCGCGCTGCCACGCCGCCAGGCTCGCCGCGCTCGGCCACCAGGTCACCGTCGGCACCCGCGACCCGGAGGCGACGCTGGCCCGTACCGAGCCCGACAGGATGGGCACCGAGCCCTTCGCCGGGTTCCTGTCCGCGCACCCTCGGCTGACGCTGGCCACGTTCGAGGACGCCGCCGCCGACGGCGAGCTGGTCATCAACGGCATCGACGGCGCCAACGCCGTCGCCGCGCTGTCCGCCCTGCCCGCCGGCGCCCTCGCCGGGAAGGCTCTCATCGACTACGCGGTCCCGTACGTCTACCAGCAGCCCGGCGACGCCGAGTACCCGTGGCCCACCCCCTGGGGCGCCATGCCCCGCCTGAACCCCGTCGACACCGACAGCCTCGCCGAGCAGATCCAGCGCGCCCTGCCCGACACCCGCGTCGTGAAGGCCTTCGTCACCCAGGAACAGGAAACCGTCGTCAACCCGGCCGAGTTCGGCGACGGTGACCACACCATGTTCCTCGCCGGCGACCACGAGAGCGCCAAGGCCGCGGCCACCGAACTCCTGAACGCCTACGGCTGGAGCGACATCATCGACCTCGGGCCCCTGCAAGCGGCCCGCGGACTGGAGATGTACGCCCACTTCCACACCGCCCTCGGCCTTACCCTCGGCGGCCGCTTCGGCGTCAAGATCGTGCGCTGACTACGTCCGCGCGCCCACTCCTGGCTGCCCCTGCGGGCATGGTGCGGCTCCAACGGCCCGCGGCATGCGCCCGGGGCCGTTCCGCGTGTGCCACGGCAGCGGGTGGGAGGCACTGTACGGCTACGAGCCGGGACGCATGTGGTGTGTTCGGCGGCGTGCCGCACATCCCGTACGCGGATCCGTAACGGCGGGCAGGGTTCGGGTCGGCCGTGCGCGGGCTGTGGTGTTGAGGTGACTGCGGGGCGTGCCGATGCCCGCCACTGTTCGCCGGCCTGTCGACAGAGGTTGTACCGGCGCCGGCTCTCTCAGGATCCGCACGCGTAGCCGTTCCGACGCGAGCCGTGTTGCGGCCCGTCGACCCCTACGCGCACCTGTCACGTCGACGGGTGCACGGCGGTGGCAGCGTTACAGGTGTGCGTGCGGGAAGTGGCCCGGGTGGGCCCGTCGACTCCTACGCGTATCTGTCACGTCGGCGGGCGTGTGGTGCTGGTCGCGTTACGGGTGTCCGTGCGGGTTGACTGGCCTATAGGCCGTTGAGGGCGTGGGTGAGGGCGGTGCGGAGGATGGCGCCGGTGGTGGTGATGTGGGCGGCGGTCCGGGCACGCTCGGCAAGAGCCTTCGGCGGGGCCGTGGAGCGCCCGCCGGCGGGGCCGGGCCCCCAATGGTCGCCCCACTCCTGCAAGGCCCGTAGGTGGGGCTGGTTGGTCCAGTGGATGCCCCGGGTCAGGGGTGTCCAGAGTTCTTTGGGGAGGGCGACGACCAGGCGCGCGATGAGTCCTGCGCCCGTGTGGGGGCCGCGTCCGCCGAGGGTTTGACCCGCTGTTGGGGCGCCGGCCGGGATCGGGTCCCAGTCCCGCAGGAGTCCCCGTGCGTCCAGCTCGGCCCGGAGGGCGGGCGCGAGGGCGAGCGCGCGCGTGGGGCGGTGCCGGCCGGTCCCCCGGTGCTTCTGGCGGGCGGCCCGGATCCGGGCCTGAACATCCCGCCGCTCCGCTCCGCGCAGCACTGGGAGGTCGAGCCGGCTGGATTCCTCCCGCACCCACCCTTCCTCGGCGTCCCGATGCGACGTCACGAGCGCGTCGAGCTGCTCCAGGTGGTGGGGGGAGACCGCTAGGACCATGGTGTGCGCCATGCGGCCATCATCCCCGATCGACCCATGCCGGAGGCGGGTTTCAGCAGGTCAGAGCTACTGCAAGAGGTTGCTGCGCGAGCCGGACTGTCTATCTATATAGATAGAGAGTCACCGTTTGGGAAGTGACCTGCTTCTCGTGCCGCTACACAGCGCATCATGAGATGCAGACTGATGCCACCCGTTCTTCACCCCCTCCGGATTCCGGGCCGGTGGTGGCCCCGGTTCGCCCAAAGGGGGTGGGGCGCGCGCCCCCGACCATGGGTGATCGTTTTGCGGGGCACGACCAACCGGAAGCGCCATAGGGAGTCATCTTGAAGACCTTGGTTCGCGTTCTCACCGTGGCGGCCGTGGCTGCGGTCCCCTTCGTCGGACTGTCCACGATCGCGCAGGCCGCCCACCAGGACGTGACTGCTCGTCAATCCCCGACCGGCGGAGCGGAGGAGAAGACCCGGATGGACATCGAGGAATTCGGCAAGAAGGGTGCCTACGACCACGCGAAGCAGTGGGGCGACGAGGGCGATGCTTCGGCCGGAGCCCAGGGACACGGTGGCGTGGTCGAGGGAGGTTTCTAGCCGGCTTGTCCTGGAGGCGGAGTAGCAGGGACTCCCGAGGTGTGTGGGAATCCCGGCGTTGTGTCGACGGGCTACCTCTCGTCGACTTCTTCCTCTGATTCGGTGCTGGTCTCTTCGGCGTTGTGGGTCAGCTTGTCGTTCGCCAGGCCCGGCTTTGGCTGCAGCCGGGAGGACGAGGTGAGCCGCTCCACTGCCGGCTGGTCCGCCCTGACCGTTCGCCCAGTGGGGTGGCTACGTAGCCTTCGGCCATGACTGACGAGTGGTATGTCCTCATCGAGGAGAACGTTCATGAGCCCAGGCGGGTCGAGGGTACGGAGCTGGAGATGTTCCGGTGGAGGTTGGTGGGCAGTTACTTCATCGATGGTGGTGAGGAGCGTGCGGTGGAGGTGGCCGAGGATGCGGCTCGGAATTACCTGCCGAGGGAGCTTGCGGACCATGCAAGGTCGGGAGATGTGCCGGGACGTAGCGCCTTTTTGGCCAGGGATGGGGCATGGGTGGTGTCCATCGCGCAGCGGAGCCGCAGGTGTCATATAAGGGTGACCGTCGGTCGGCTGATGCACCTCCAGGACGAGAGTGAGGCCCCACCGTTGTCCTTGAAGGAGAAGCTCCGCAGTGTTGTTCAGGCTCCGGCCCCTCGTCCGACCCCATGGATGCCGGCCCCGCGTCATTGAGAGCGCCTCCCAGGCGTGTCTCTCCTAAGCACGCGACGCGTGGGAACCCGCCTCCGGTGGATCATGGTTGGTTCCGGGTGCTTGATCATGAGGTCAGGCATCCGGGGTGGTTGCTGGGTTCGTGGTTGGGGTGGGGAAGTTGCTGGACGGGATCGAGCTGTGGTTGCGGAAGATTCTGGGGCCGTTGTTCATTGGACTGGTCATGTGTGGGACAGGGGTCGCTCGCGAGAATTGGTGGATCCCTTTCCGACTGCTGGCCGTGTTGCTCGGCCTGGCGGCGCTCTGGGAGTGCGTGAAGGAGACGGGGAAGCTGCTGCGCAGCAGGGAATCGACGAAGGCACAGCTGGATCGGCTGGAGGCCGAAGCGTTGAAGGAGTAGGCCCCGCAGGAGAGCAGACCGCCCTGCTGCTGGCCGCCCGCGGAGCGGGCTGGTTCTGGAGCCGGAGCCGGAGCCGGAGCCGGTAGGACCCAGGGTGGGGGAGCGAAGCGAGGCTCCCAACGGGCCAGTACGGATTGATTCGGCATACTCGACCTCATGGCAAGGATCGATGTACACACGCACCTGATGGTCTCTCTCAAGTCGATCGCGAAGGAGTTCTCGGTTCAAGCGACGTTCGAGGAACTGTGCGATACGGGAAATCGGGAAGCAATCGCGTTGGCTCTCCTCAACAACGAGGACGCCCGGAAGGGCCTGGACCCGAAGGAGGTATCGCTCGATGACTGGATACAAGGGACGCTGACCGACTCGGCGACCGCCATCCAACAGTCCTTCGGACCGGGCTCCCGATTCCGCGTTGTCCTTGAGCTCCTGGTGGGGACACCCAATGGGGAACGGATCGCCTACGCCTCCAGCCGCATCGAGAACATCACGGACTGACCCGCCCCCCATCCCCTGGCGGCCCGGGGTGGGAGCGAAGCGGACACCCCAACGGGCCGCAGGCCCGGACCCAGTGAAACGGGGTCACCCCGGCCCGCGGAGCGGGCCCGTTCGGGATGGAGCGAAGCGAAAACCCGAACCAGTCCGCAGCGAAGCGCAGGACACCGGCCCGAAGGGCCGGCCCGGCCCGGCGCAGCCGGGCCCGTCGAGCGCAGCAAGGCGGTTTTCTCTCCTACGCGCGCAGCGCGTAGGTACCC
>NZ_JBHVPG010000101.1:0-13643 GCF_042887545.1 Streptomyces sp. NPDC057939 | reverse complement strand
GCACCTCCCCGCACCTGCGGTACGCGGCGACCACCGACGAGGGCGGCCGCGGCCTGTTCCTGGTGGCCCAGTACGCCGAACGGTGGGGCACCCGCTACACGGACCGCGGGAAGGTCATCTGGGCGGAGCTGTCCCTGACGGGCGGCCCCGAGCCGACGGCGGGGCCCGCCCCCGACCTCGACGCGCTGGAGGACCTCGCCTGGTGACGGGCGCCGTCCCGCGGGCCGGCGCCCTCAGCAGGCCCTGGTGCGGGCCAGGAGGACCGCCACGTCGTCCTGGGGGGCGCTGGGCAGCAGCTGGGTCAGGATCCCGTCGCACAGCTCCTCCAGGGGCTGTGCGGCCCACCGCAGGGCGCGGCCGAGGCGCTCCATGCCCTCGTCGAGGTCACGGTCGCGGGCCTCGATGAGGCCGTCCGTGTACAGCACGAGGAGGCTGCCGGGCGGCAGCGGCACCTCCTCGGTGCGGAAGTCCTGCCCGCCGGTGCCGAGCGGGGTCCCGGACGGCCCGTCGAGGAAGGTGACCGTGCCGTCCGCGGCGGCCACGGCGGGCGGCGGGTGTCCGGCGCGGGCGATCACGCAGCCGCCGGTCGCCGGGTCGTGGACGGCGTACACGCAGGTGGCCATCTCGTCCTCGCCGAGGTCGGCGACGACCGCGTCGAGGGAGCGCAGCAGCCGGGCGGGCGGCACGTCCTCGCGCGCGAGGGTCCTCACCGCCGTGCGGAGCTGGCCCATCACGGCGGCGGCGTGGATGCCGTGGCCCATCACGTCGCCGATGACGAGGCCGGTGCGGCCCCGGGGCAGTTGGATGACGTCGAACCAGTCCCCGCCGACGTCGTGGTCGCTGGCGGGCAGGTAGCGGCCGGTCAGTTCGAGGCCGGGGACCTCGGGGAGGGCGCTGTTGGTGAGGCTGCGCTGCAGGGTGCGGGCGGCCTGCCGCTGGGTCGTGTACATCCGGGCGTTGTCGATGTTGAGGGCGGCGCGCGCGACGAGCTCGTCGATGAGCACGCCGTCCTGCTCGTCGAACGGCTCGCGTTCGCGGACCCGGGTCACGGCCACGGCTCCGAGCACCGTGCCGCGGGCGACCAGCGGCACCATGCGCGCCGAGCCGAGGGTGGCGAGGTAGTCGCGCAGGGGCTGTTCGCGCGGGTCGGTGATCAGCACGGGGATGTCGGACGCGAACAGGGCCATCGGGACGCCCTCGGTGACGACCCGTTCGTAGACCGTCCCGGCGGGGACCTGGAAGGTCTGGCCGGCGGTGAGCTTCGCGGTCGGCGCCGTCGGGTCGGGGAACGTGGCGGCGAGCCGGCGCAGCACCCCGCGGGTGGAGGCCGCGGACTCGTCCGGGTCGAGGACCGATTCGAGGATCTGCACGTCGGCCGAGTCGGCGAGCTGCGGCACCAGCAGGTCCACGATCTCCTGTGCGGTCTGGCGCAGGTCGAGGGTGGTGCCGATGCGCGTCCCGGCCTCGGCGAGGAGGGCGAAGCGGGTGCGGGCGCGCTCCGCCTCCAGCTGGGCCCGCTGGCCCTCGGTGATGTCGATGAGGGAGGCGATGAGGCCCAGGCGGCGACCGCTGCCGTCGAGCAGCGGGGCGTACGAACAGGACCAGGTGCGGTCGTGCTCGGGGTCGGCGGGGGTGCGGCCGGTGCGGCGGACGTCGACGACGGCGCTGCCGCGCTCCAGCACCTGCCGCATGGTCGCCTCCAGCGCGACCGCGTTGACCCCGGGAACGACCTCGGTGAGCCGTTTTCCGAGGTGGTCGGCGGCGGGGACGCCGTTCATCCGGGCCAGGGCGTCGTTGACCCGTTGGAAGCGCAGGTCGGGCCCGAGGGTGGCGAGGCCTATCGGTGACTGGGTGAAGAGGCTCTGGAGCGCGACGAGGGAGTCCCGCATGTGCAGGACCTCGGAGGTCTCGACGGCGATCAGGAGGGCGCCGGTGCGGCCCTGCGGGTCGGCGGCGGGCACGATCCACATCTCCATGACCACGCGGTGCCCGTCGCGGTGGCGCACGGGCAGCGTGCCGACGACGGTCTCGCCGGCCTGGACGCGGCGG
The DNA here is from genome assembly GCF_042887545.1 of Streptomyces sp. NPDC057939. Classification (NCBI taxonomy): domain Bacteria; kingdom Bacillati; phylum Actinomycetota; class Actinomycetes; order Kitasatosporales; family Streptomycetaceae; genus Streptomyces; species Streptomyces sp. NPDC057939. The sequence continues at coordinate 11,594 of NZ_JBHVPG010000101.1, read as the reverse complement.
GTCAGGTCCCCGGCGAGCTCGCGGTTGGCCTCGGGGACGAGCACGGCGGTGCCGGGCTTGCCGAGGATGTCCTCGGGGCGGTGCCCGAGCAGGTCCTGGGCGGCCAGTGACCATTCCACGATGCGGCCGTCCGCGTCCTCCCGCCACAGGGCGATCGGCAGCAGCTCACGGAGTACGCCGGCGTATCCGACCGCCGCCATCGGCTGATCGGGCACCTCGCTCGTCGACTGGTAAGTGTCCAACGCACCGACCTCACCCCGGGGGGCCTGTTTCCTTCCGATTCACCCTATCCGAGGGCTTGGGACGGCGCGTCGGGGCGGACCCGGGCGGGGAAGGGACCCCGCACGCCGCGTACGGCCGCCCGCCCTGCCGCGGGCGGCCACCGGCCGGGTCAGAAGTCGGCCTGCGCCCGTACGTCGGCGCGGCCGACCGACTCCAGCTCCCACATCTTGCAGTAGAGGCGACGGATGTACTCGATGTCGATGTTGCGGCGGTGCGCCTCGTTCACCGGGTAGAGCACGGTGAGCTCGTAGGAGCGCTCGCCGTTGATGTCGCCCTCCTTGTCACGCCACTGACCACGCCCCTCCTGGAGGGTCAGGCCGGCCGGGAAGCGGGGCGTGACCACGTCGGCCACGAACTTCATGAACTGCTCCTCGGTGATCGGCGGGTTGCCGTTGTGCCGGCCGGTGCCGAAGTACAGGTGCGTCGAGATGAAGGGGCTGCCCACCTGGGAGGCGGACTGCTGCTCCGCCGCGGCCGTGGTGGCACGTGTCTCGAACGCGACGTCGGCCACGGGTCTTCCCACGGCGAACAGGAGCGCGCCCACCGCGAAGAGGGCGGCGGCGGGCAGCGGTATCCGGATCTGGCGCATGTGTCTTCTATCCCTGTCTGTCGTTCGTGGAGGGGGGTGGCGATGGGGGCTGTGCCCGGGGTCCGGCCCGCGCGGCTCAGGCGGGCAGGGACTCCAGGAGGTGGACCGCCGCTTCCTTCAGGCGGCCCGGCGCGCGCCCGGACCGACACAGGCCCCGCGCCGTCCGCCGCAGGGTCCCGGTGGTCCGTACGGAGCCGATCGCGGCGGCGCGCGGCGCGAGCTCGGCGACGAGGTCCTCGGCCTCGTTCCAGGCGCCGGCGCGCACCAGGGCCGCGAGGAGTTCGGCGGTGAACAGGTGCCGGTAGGAGGGGCCGGGGGCGGTGGCCGCCGCGTGCAGGAGCGGGATGGCCCGGTCCCAGTGCCGCAGCCGGGCGAGGACCCAGCCGCGGTGGCCGAGGAGTTCGCTCTCGTCGATCCACCAGGCCCAGTGCGGGTCGCGGCGGGAGACGCCGTCGAGGAAGCGGCTGCGGGCGCGGCCGATCAGCGCGAGGGGTTCCCGGCGGTCGCCGAGCATCGCGACGGCGTGGGCCTGCCGGATCAGGACGAGGCTGTTCACCCGGGCGGGCAACGGCTTGGGGCCGCCGACGCGGGCGGCGCTCGCCAGGGCCGCCCGCGGCCGGCCGGTGTGGGCTTCGAGCATGCTGTGGTTGAGCAGCACCAGCCTCGCCGTCCACCGGTCGCCGCACAGCTCGGCGAGGGCCAGGGCCCGCGCGTTCATCCGCCGGGCCGGGAAGTGCAGGCCGGCGTCGAAGAGGATCCAGCCGATGACCTCGGCGAGCTCGGCGAGCGCGGCGAGCAGGTCGCCGTCCTCGGCGTGCAGGCTCGCGGGGTCGGCCGACAACTGCGGGAAGCGCCGCAGGGCCTCGCGTACGGCGGGCAGGGCGACCGTCGCGCCCCGCTCGCTGTCGAGGGCGACGAGCCGCCGGATCGTGTCCAGCGCCGGGCCGAGCGGCGCGCGGGGTTCCTCGGCCGGGGCCGCCGCGGGGTGCGCGGACGCGGGGGGCGGTGGGGCGCTCACGACAGGAGCCCCGCGTCGATGGCCCCCTCGCGGCGTCGACCGAGGGTGGTGAAGGACGAGGCCACCTCCGTCAGCCACTCCACCTCCTGGCGGAAGTCCTCGTACGGCGGGCGGACGGGGATGTCGGCGGTGTCGGCCTGCTCGGCGCGCTGCTCCGCGGGGAGGCTGAGCACGGCGCGGACCTGGAGGGCCTCCCCCAGTGGTGAGGTGGGGTCCTCGGGGAGGTCCAGGGAGCGGGCGACGCGGGCGAAGTCCGCGAGGGAGAGGGAGGTGCGGAGCATCAGCTGGCCGTCGCGGATCTCGATGACGCGCCGGTAGAGGCTGTAGTGCGGGTCTCGGGGCGGGATGAGGTCGCGCGGCAGGGAGCGGGGCGGGTCCAGCGCGATGTCCGGCGACGCCTCGTAGAGGGCCCACCACAGCGGTCGCAGCCGCAGGTAGGAGCGGTAGCTGCGGAACCAGCCGCGGGCGCGGGTGACGCGGATGCCCCAGGAGGGGATGGTCCAGCCGACGATCTGGAGCAGGGCGCCGATGCTGCCGCTCGTCCACTGGATGGGGTCGAGCGCGGCTCCGTCGAAGTCCAGTCGGGTGCCCGCGATCTGGATGCTGCGGGTCACGCAGTAGACCAGGATCAGGCTCGCGCCGACGGTGACGGTGCGCATGCCGACGGCGAGCCACTGGCGGTTGGCCATCCTGGTGAAGCGCAGCGACAGCCGTACGGTCTCGAACTGTCCGATGGCGCAGATCAGCAGGTAGAACGACATGTACAGGGCGTACCGGCCGTCCTGGATGCTGAGCAGGATCGTGGAGGTGGCCGTCTCCGACTTGGCGGCGGGGCCGACGGCCAGCGAGGTGGGGACGAGTACGCACAGCGCGGCGCCGAAGAACAGGACGCGGCGGCGAGCCATCCGGCGGGCCTCGGCGGGCGGGGACGACCAGTAGACGAGGACGACCTGCTGGGCCGCGGTCAGGATGACGACCGCGACCTGGGTGATCAGCGAGGTGATGTTGGGCAGTCCGAAGAATCCGGAGATGTGCAGCCGCAGCAGGTCGAGGTCGACCAGGAAGCTGATCCCGGAGCAGAGGAAGTAGGTGCACAGCGCCCACAGGGCGATGTCGTTCTTCCTGCGCAGCAGGTCCGGAAGGCGGTAGGCGAAGGCCGCGATGCCGACGACGGCGCAGACCCACGCGAGGATCCCGTAGATCACAGGCACCCCTGGTCCGGCTTGCCGAGTCCGTTCTCGATGCGGGCGACGATCTCCGCGGCGTCCGCGGGCACGCCCCAGGCGGGTTCGGTCCACCGTTTCGAGGCCCGCGCGAGGATCAGCGAGGCCATGGTCTCGGCTTCCTGTTCCTCGTCGTCGCTGTAGCGGGAACGCATCAGCATGCCGCGTACGGCGGCGGGGTCGACGTCGGGAATCAGCCGGCCGGAATCGCCGCCTGCGAGTTGCACCGAACCGTTGTGGTCGAAGGCGATGTGCGCCAGTTCGTGCGCGATGATGTGTTCTTTGTGTGAGGAGGACGCGGCTTTCTCGTACACGATGACGTCGAAGTCATCCATTTTCAGCCATATGCCGAACAGGTGGCGTTCGGGGAACGGCGTGGATATCAAATGGATGGGCCGGTTGCGCTGCTCGGTCAGGTGGCGGTGGAGTTCGTCGATGCCGCACCCGTGCTCCATGCCCCACTGCGCGAGGAGCCCCTCGCAGGTGTGGCGGACCTTCTTCAGGCGGCGCCGGAGCCTTCTGTCCTCGGACGTCGATGACGCAGAGCCAGGTAACTTCATCCTCAGTCCTCCGCCGAACCCCTGCGCGGCCGTACCCGTCCGGCCACGCCGCCGGCCCCGTAACGGCCGGCACGGAAAGGGAATGAAACCCCCTCCGCCTCGGCACCACGGCGTCCGAAGGGTTCCGATTCCGGGGCGACGACGCGGCCATGATGCCACACGCCCGACACCCTTATCCGTACGACGAGTTCCATCCGGCCATTCCCCGACCGTTTCCGCCATCGGGCCGCCAGGGATTTCGGCCACGCCTTTCACGGAACTTCTACGAATTCACCGAAATGTGCCGTGAAAGCCGGTCCGCGCCCGGGCCGCCACCCACGGCACGCGCCCGGGGGCGCGCGCCGCCGGGAGCGCGGCGTCTCAGTGCACGAGCCGGGCCCGGAGCGGGAGTTCGACCGGGTCCAGGACGGACGCGATGCCGCGGGCGAGGCACGGGATCCGGTGGGGCGGGATGCCCGCGATGTTGATGCGGCCCGAGGTGGTTCCGTAGATGGCGAACTGCCTGCGCAGCAGCAGCATCTGGGGGGAGGTGAGCGGCAGCATGGAGAACATGCCCTTCTGCCGTGCGAGCGCCCCGGCCTGCACCTCGCAGCCCAACGCGGCCAACTGTGCGGTGAGTTCGCTGCGGTTGGCGGCTATCCGGCCCCGCATGAGGTCCAGTTCGGCCTCCCAGGAGCGGCGCAGCCGCTCGTCCTCCAGGATGGTCGTCACGACGGCGGCGCCGTGCTCGGGCGGCATCGAGTACAGGGTCCGGGCGGCGTTCTGCAGGGCGGTCTCGGCGTGCCGCACGGACCGGGCGGAGGCGCCGATGACGACGGCGCAGCCCGTACGGTCGCTGTAGAGGCCGAAGTTCTTCGAGCAGCTGACGGCCACCAGCATCTCCGGCACCCGCGCGGCGAGCATCCGGGTGGGGGCCAGGTCGGCCTCCAGCCCGTCGCCGAGCCCGTGGTAGGCCAGGTCGACGAAGGGGACCCAGCCGTTGCGGGCGGCCAGCTCGGCCAGCACCGCCCAGTCCTGCGGGGAGGGGTCGGCGCCGGTCGGGTTGTGGCAGCAGCCCTGGAGCAGGACGACGTCGTCGTGCCGCGCCGCGCCGAGGTCACGCAGGACGGTGTCGGCGTCGAAGCCGCCGTCGGCGTCGCGCCAGGCGTAGGTGCGCACGGTCAGGCCGGCGGCCTCCAGGATGGGCCGGTGGTTGACGTAGGCCGGATCGCTGATCCACACCGTCGTGCCGGGTCGGGTCCGGCAGATCAGGTCGGCCAGCAGCCGCAGCGCGCCGGATCCGGCGACGGTCTGCACGGCCGCGGCCCGGTCGGCCGGACCGCCGGGGCCCAGGACCATCGAGAGCAGCGCCCGGTTGAAACCGGCGTTGCCGGAGAGCCCGCGGTACTCCTTGGACTCGGATCGTTCGGCCAGCAGGATCTCGGCCTCGCGGACGGCCGCCATGACGGGCGTGCGGCCCGTCGGGTCGCGGTAGACGCCGAGGACGAGGTTCAGCCGCTCGGGGCGCTCGTCGGTGCCGAACTCGTACGTCAGGTCCCACAGCGGGTCGGTGGGCGGCGGGGGAAGGAGCTCAAGCATCTGCGGGAACCTCGGGTCGCGGGCGGGCGTGCGGGCGGGGACGGCGGTTGGCGAGGACCACGCCGGCGGTGATGAGGGGGACGCCGACGAGCACGGCGACGGCCGGCTTCTCACCGAGCAGCGGCACGGCGAGCAGGACGACGGCGACGGGGCTGAGACTGCCGACCACCGAGGCGCGCTCGGCGCCGAGCCTGCGGATGGCGAAGGCGTACAGGAGGCCCGCGCACAGGCCCACTCCGAGTCCCTGCACCACCAGGAACAGGAGGATGTCGCCGCCCTCGGCGCGCGCGATGCCGGTCGGCAGCACCCCGGTCAGCACCAGGAGGGCGATGACGGCGAAGGAGGGCAGGCAGAGCAGGCCGATCGAGCCGACGGGGTCGAGGTCCACGTCGCGCAGGCCGACCGTGTAGAGGGCCCAGAGTCCGCTGGCGACGAGGAGGGTGCCCGCGCCGGCCAGCACGTCGGTGTCGACGGGGACTACGTGGCGCCAGACGAGGGCGACCACCCCGGTCGCGATCAGGGCGAGGCCGGCGGTCTGCGCCCCGCGGGGCAGGCCGCGGCCGCGGGCGGCCATGAGGGCGGAGACGAACAGCGGGACCATGCCGGGGACGATCGAGCCGACGAAGGCGGCCGAGGTCAGGGAGCCGCCGTGCATGGCGGCGAGGAAGAACGGCACCCCCGCGCCGCAGACGATCTTGATGGCGGGGCCGGGTCGGACCGCCGCGATGCGCGCCCGCCGCCGCCACAGCGCGGGGAGCAGGACGACCAGCGGGACGCCGAAGCGCAGCAGGGCCGCGTCGGCCGGCAGGAGGGTGGAGGAGCTCAGGGCTCGGGCACTGAGGGCGAAGGCGGCCCAGATCGCCACGGTCACCAGCAGGGCGGCCATGCCCTGGGCCTGGGGGGAGAGCCCGCGGCGGCCGGGGTTTCCGGCCTGCGGGCCCACCGCGTCGAGAGGAGCGGCCGCCCCGGTGGTTGTGGTCGCGACCAACGAAGTTGCTCCAGCCTGTGAGAGCGGACCGGTCTGGTCCGTTCCCCCGCAACGCTAGGGCCTGGGCCGGGGCAGCCGATTGCCAGTTCTGTCGCTCGGACGTACGTTTGGGGCAGGATCTGCCAAGAACCGCCCCGGGAGGGCCCATGGACGCCGTCGATCTGCAGATCGTCCGGGAATTGCAGGCCGACGGACGGCTGTCGAACCAGGACCTCGCCGACCGCGTCAGGCTGTCGCCGTCCCCGTGTCTGCGCCGGGTCCGCCGGTTGGAGGAGACGGGGCTGATCCGCGGCTACACGGCCATGGTCGACCAGGTCGCCTTCGGCCTCCCCGTCACCGTCTTCGTCCGCATCCGCCTCGAACGGCACACGGCGGAGGCGGTCGCGGTGTTCGAGGAGCACGTCGCGGTCATCGAGCACATCCAGGACTGCTACCTGATGGCGGGCAGCAGTGACTACCTGCTGCGCGTGGTCATCGAGGACCTGGAGGCGTACGAGGCCCTCGTGCGCCACCGGATCCACGCCATTCCCGGCATCGCCTCGATCGAGTCGAGCTTCGCCTACGGCAGCGTCAAGCAGACCCGGGCCTACCCGCGCCCCTCCCCCGGCGGGGCCGCACGGGGGCGGTGACGACCCGGCCCGCCCCCCTGCGGATCCCGCCGGGCCCTGCGCCGGGGTCGACGGCCGGGCCCTGCGCCGGGTCGACCGCGCGGCCCTACGCCGGGTCGGCCGCGGGGCCTGCGACGGCCGTCTCGAAGGCCGCGTGGGCCGCCGCGTCGAAGAGCACGAACCGGACCTCCTCGACCTCGGTGCGGGTCGCCCGCACCGTCTCGACCGCGATGCGGGCGCCGTCGTCCATCGGCCAGCCGTAGATCCCGGTGGAGATGGCGGGGAAGGTGACCGTACGGGCTCCCAGCTCGTCGGCGACGCGCAGGGATTCGCGGTAGCAGGAGGCGAGGAGCGCGGAGCGGTCCTCCTCCTTCGACCACACCGGTCCGACCGTGTGGATGACGTGCTCGGCCGGGAGGCGTCCCGCCGTGGTGGCCACCGCCCGGCCCGTTTGCAGGCCCTTGCCGTAGTGGGAGCGCCGCAGGTCCTCGCACGCGGCCAGGATCTCGGGGCCGCCGCGTCGGTGGATGGCGCCGTCCACTCCCCCGCCGCCGAGCAGCGAGGAGTTCGCGGCGTTGACGATCGCGTCCGCCGGTTCGGCGGTGATGTCTCCGAGGACGAGGACGATGCGGGCCATCAGGAAGCCTTTCGCAGGTGGCGCCAGACCGCCTTGGCGGCGTTGTGGCCCGACATGCCGTGGACGCCGGGGCCGGGCGGGGTGGCCGAGGAGCACAGGAACACCGCGGGGTGGGCGGTCGTGTACGGGGACAGGGTGAGTTTGGGGCGCAGCAGGAGTTGGAGGCCGGAGGCCGCGCCGCAGGCGATGTCCCCGCCGACGTAGTTGGGGTTGCGGGCCGCGAGCTGCGGCGGCCCGGCCGTGGCACGGGCCAGTACGAGGTCGCGGAAGCCGGGGGCGAAGCGCTCCAGTTGCCGTTCGATGGGTTCGGTGAGGTCGCCGTCCCAGCCCGACGGGACGTGTCCGTACACCCAGAACACGTGCTTGCCCTCGGGTGCCCGGCCGGGGTCGACGAGGCTGGGCTGGGCGGCGATGAGGAAGGGGTTGCGCGGGGCCCGGCCGCCGGAGGCGAGTTGCAGGGCGGCGTCGATGTCACGGGTCCGGGGGCCGATCTGGACGGTGCCGGCCCGGCGGGGGTCCTCCGCGGTCCAGGGCACCGGCCCGTCCAACGCGTAGTCGATCTTGAAGGCGGCGGCCCCGTACCGGTAGCCCTCGTAGGCGCTGCCCAGTCGGGCGATGCGGGCAAGGGCGGTCGGGGAGGTGTCGAAGACGTACGCGCGGGCCGGCGGGAGGTCGTCGAGCCGCTTGACCTCGAAACCGGTGTGCACGGTGCCGCCGAGGTCGCGCAGGTACCCGGCGAGGGCGTCGGAGAGGGATTGCGATCCCCCGCGCGGCAGCGGCCAGCCGCCCGCGTGGGCGGCGAGGGCGAAGACCAGGCCGACGGCCCCGGTCCCGATTCCGCTCAGCGGGGCCATGACGTGCGCCACCAGTCCGGCGAAGAGGGCGCGCGCCCGGTCGTCTCGGAAGCGGCGCAGCAACCAGGTGGAGGGCGGCAGTCCGGTGAGCCCGAAGCGGGCGAGGGTGACCGGGTCCCGGGGCAGCGCGGTGTTCGGCAGGGACATGAAGTCGCGGGCGAGGGTGTCCCATTTGCCGAGGAACGGCTCCACCAGGCGCCGGTAGGCTCCCGCGTCCCTCGGCCCGAAGGAGGCGGCCGTCTCGGCGACGGACCGGGAGAGCACGGCGGCCGTGCCGTCGTCGAATGGGTGGGCCATCGGGAGCGGGGCGTGCAGCCACTCCAGTCCGTACCGCTTGAGCGGCATGGTCCTGAACACGGGCGATCCGGCGCCCAGGGGGTGGACCGCCGAGCAGGGGTCGTGCCGGAAGCCGGGGAGGGTGAGCTCCTCGGTCCGGGCGCCGCCGCCGACGGTGTCCCCGGCCTCGAACACGGCCACGGAGTGGCCCCGGCGGGCCAGTTCGACGGCGGCCGTCAGGCCGTTGGGCCCCGCCCCCACCACGACCGCATCGAGAATCGGCGGCACTTGCGACTCCTTCGTCCGATGGGCACTGGCCCCACCCTATTGCGCCGCCCGCGCCGATCGGGTCCGCCGGCGGCCCGGCGGCGGGCCTACGCCCCGCGCAGCAGGTCCCGCACGCGTACGGTCGTGGCCTCGTCGCGGCCGATCGCGAACGGGAGGGCGTTGTCGCGGTCCACCCGGAAGGGCACCCCGTCGACGGTGCTCTGGGTTCCGCCCGCCTCGGCGACGAGCAGGAGCCCGGCGGCGTGGTCCCAGGCCGAGGGCCAGTTGAAGGCCAGGGCGTCCATCTCCCCGCGGGCCACCTTCAGGTATTCCAGACCGGCCGACCCGCAGGGCCGCACGGCGACGCCGGGCACCTCCAGTCGGGCAAGGATCCGCCGCTCCTCCTCCGTCGTGTAGAGCGGGTGGGCGGTGGCCACGCGCAGTTCGGCGCCGGACTCGGGCGAACCGCTGTGGATCCGCTCGCCGTTGACGTACGCGCCCTGACCCCGCACGGCGGTGGCCAGCTCGTCCAGGGCCGGGGCGAAGGTCCAGGAGGCGAGGATCTCGCCGCGCAGGGCCAGAGCCACCAGGGTGCAGAAGGCGGGGTCGCCGTTGACGAACTGCCGGGTCCCGTCGACCGGGTCGACGATCCAGACGGGGGCCTCGGCGCGCAGTGCCCGGTAGACGTCCGGGTCGGCGTGCACGGCCTCCTCGCCGACCACGGCCGAACCGGGCAGCAGCTTGGTCAGCGAGGCCGTCAGGTGTTCCTCGGCCAGTCGGTCGGCGACGGTGACCAGGTCGTGGGGGCCGCTCTTCTGGTCCACCTCGTGGTCGGCGAGCTGCCGGAACCGGGGCATGATCTCCACGGCCGCCGCCTTGCGCACGGCCTCTTCCACGGCGGACAGGTCACGGGCCAGAAATTCATCGATCATGCGTCCAGCAAAGCACGCCCGACCGACAAACCCCACCCCCGCACGCGTCCGAGCGACGCACGCCGGACGACGTGCGGGCGAACGGGCCCGGCGGGTCGTGGGATTGTGGCTTCCGGCCGGCTCACCGGCCTGCCCTTGACACTGTAAGTAAACTTTCCTAACTTGGCCCGACGTCACCGCCCCGCCACCGTTCCGCATCCGACCGCCCCGCCTCCGGGTCCGCACCACGACCCGCCCCGTTCACGTCGTGGCCCGTGAACTCAATGAACGAAATGATGACGCGGGCGCACGCGTGCGGTAATTCTAAGCGGAACCGCGCGCCTTGACGTATTTCCGATCACGTTCAACGGAAGGCGCCGTCGATTTATCGGCCTCTTACTTACGCGGGCAGCACGAAGCATCGGAAATGCTATCCGTGTCATCCCGGGATGCGTGCCGAATAGGGAAACGGTGAGGCGAAGTCGGCGCGGGTCGACACCCGTCGGCAAGTATGGCCGAGCCCGGCCGACTTGCGGCGCCCCGAGGGTTTCGGTCAGGTAAATTCGCGCGTGCGGGAGGGGCCGGCGCCCCGTGCGCGCCGGCCCCTCCCGAGTCGGTTACTTGCCCATGCCCCAACGGACGGGGGCGATCTGCTTCGACATGATGGTGATCAGCTCGTAGGCGGCGTGCGAGGCGGCGATCGAGGTGATGCCGGCGTGGTCGTAGGCCGGCGCGACCTCGACGATGTCGGCGGAGACCAACTGGCAGTCGGCGAGGCCGCGCAGGATCTCCAGCAGTTCCCTGGAGGTCATGCCACCGGCCTCCGGGGTGCCGGTCCCCGGGGCGTGCGCGGGGTCCAGGACGTCGATGTCGATGGAGATGTACAGGGGGCGGTCGCCGACCCGCTCGCGCAGTTGCTGGGCTATCTCGTCGACCCCGCGCCTCATCACGTCCGCCGAGGTGACGATGCCGAAGCCGAGCTTGGCGTCGTCGTCCAGGTCCTTCTTGCCGTAGATCGGGCCCCGCGTGCCGACGTGACAGAGGGCGGAGGTGTCGATGACGCCCTCCTCGACGGCCCGGCGGAAGGGCATTCCGTGGGTGTACTGCTGGCCGAAGTAGTCGTCCCAGGTGTCCAGGTGGGCGTCGAAGTGCAGGACCGCCACCGGCCCGTGCTTCTTGGCCACGGACCGCAGCAGCGGCAGCGCGATCGTGTGGTCCCCGCCCAACGTCATCAGCCGGGCGCCGCCGGAGAGGAGCTCGTCGGCGGCGGCCTCGATGGTCTCCACCGCCTCGTTCGTGTTGAACGGATTGGCGCTGATGTCGCCCGCGTCGGCGACCTGGCTGTAGTGGAACGGGTAGACGTCCTGCGCCGGGTTGTAGGGGCGCAGCGTTCGGGAGGCCTCGCGGATGGCGTTGCCTCCGAAGCGCGCTCCGGGACGGTAGGTGACACCGCCGTCGAACGGGACTCCGACGACGGCGATGTCCGCCTTCTCCACCTGGTCGATGCGGGGGATGCGGCCGAACGTGGCCTGACCGGCGAAGTGCAGCGTCCGGTCGGTCTCGGTCGGTGCCAGCGGCGGGGTCGGTCCGTTGGGCTGGGCGGTCATGGTGCGGTCCGTGCCTTTCCGGGTACTGCGGCCCGGTGCCCCGTTGGCGGGCCCGGGCGCGGGTGAGGGGACGCCGGGCGGCTCCCGGGCGTGCGGTGTTCTACTGCGGCGGGTTGCCGTGCTTGCGCGACGGCAGGTCGGCGTGCTTGGTGCGGAGCATCGCGAGGGCGCTCGCGAGGACCTCGCGGGTCTCGGC
>NZ_JBHVPG010000100.1:0-14472 GCF_042887545.1 Streptomyces sp. NPDC057939 | reverse complement strand
GCCGTGGGCTCCGGGGCGCCGCCACGGGCGTGGGGCACGGTCAGGGCGCTGCCGGACCGGCCGGTGTCAGCGCCAGGACTGCTGCGGCGAACCGTTGCAGGCCCACAGCTGGACCTTGCCGCCGTTGCGGTTCTGATTGGTGTCGTGGTCCAGGCACTTGCCGTTGTACTTCAGCCGGATGGAGTTGTCGGCACCCCGGTACCACGACTGCTGCGGCTGCCCGTTGCAGTTCCACAGCTGCACGACGGCGCCGTTGTTGTTGATGGTGTTGGTGTCCGCGTCCAGGCACTTGCCGTTGAAGTCGACCTTCAGCTCCCCGGACGCGTGGAGGACCCAGCGCTGGTTGGCGGCGTGGTTGCAGTCCCAGACCTGGGCGCGGGCGGGGTTGTTGTTGATCGTGTTGGTGTCGGCGTCCAGGCACCGGTTGCTGAGCTGGACCCGGTGGACCACCCCGGTGGCGGCCGCCGGCCGAGCGGCGCCGACGGCGCTCTCGGTGGTGGCGAGCGGGAGCAGCACGAGCGTGAGGCCGACCGACAGGTTCCTGGCCGTACGGGAGTCGAGACGCATTCCTGGTGCACCTTTCGAGGGGAACGGGCCGGCGGCGGACGCACCCCTGCCGCACGAGGACGGGGAGGGGGAGCCACAGGGTCACCACGTTGGGGTGAACCGCCGGCGGAATGCTCCGAGTTTGTGGCGGTTCAACCCGGCCTGCAAGGTTGTCCCGGTTGCTTCACCAATGTCGGGATCCCTACCCTTCTGACCTGCAGGGACGGGCGCATCCCGGGACGCGGCACGCCGCCCGGGACACGTCCGCGACCTTCCGATGGGGAGACGTGAGGGATGAGCCAACTCGACGGCACGCACGCGCACGCCACCGCGGCCCGGCGGCTCGGGGGCGCACTGCGCGGATTGCAGCAGAGGTCCGGGATGACGCTGCGGGACCTCGAACAGCGGGTGCTGATCAGCGATTCCTCGCTGTCCCGGTACTTCCGGGGAGCCACGGTGCCGCCCTGGGCCGTGGTCCGCGACATCTGCGAGGCCCTGGACGCCGATCCCGTCGAGTACCGCGGATTGTGGGAAGCCGCGGACGGCGGCCAGAACCGCCCCCCGCCGGCATCACCGTCCGCCCCGGCCGCCCCCTCCACCCCGGTCGTCCCGATCGACCGGCTCACCCCGTCCGGCTCGTCCGACCCGTCCCACCTGTGCGACTCGTCCCGCTCGTCCCGGCCGTCCCGGCCGTCCGAGCCCTCCGCCCCGTCCGCCGGCGGGGGGTCAGCGGCCGGACCGGGCCGGGGCCCGACCGTACCCGCCCCCGCGCCCCCGCCGAAGGACGAATCGGGCCCGGCGGCTCCGGTCCCGGCGGCCCCGTCCGAGCCGGCGCCCGCACCCGTGGCGCTGCACGAGTCCGCCCCCGGACCCGGTGGCACCGGCAGCCGATCGGCGGACCGGGCCGTCGCCGCGGCCCGGGTTCGTTGGGTTGCGGGCGGACTGCTGGCCGGTCTCGCCCTGGGCGCCGCCGTCACCTTCCTGCTGCGTCCGGCCGCGGAGCCCGAATCCGCCGCCCGGGTGTTCCGCAACAAGGCCAGCAACAGTTGCCTGGACGACAGCATCGAGGGGCTCCGGATGTGGCCCTGCAACGGGCTCCACTACCAGGAATGGGAGTTCCGGCCCCACGACGGGGAACACGGCGCCCTCCGCAACCGGGCGACCGGGGCCTGCCTCGACAACAGCGGTACGGTTCCCCGCGCGCGCTCGTGCGACAGGTCCACCCACCAGGGCTGGACCGTCGTCGGCCGCGCCGACGGCTCGGTGCAGGTCCGCAACCTCGCCACCGGAACCTGCCTGACGGACGGCTCCGGAGTGCTGTCCGTCCGCTCCTGCGACGGCTCCGATCCACAGCGCTGGACCTGATCCGGGCAGGGGCCGGACCCGAGTGCGGTCCGACGCGACGCCGATCCGGGCCCCGCGCGCAGGGCCCCGGGTCAGGAGGTGCCGGAGGTGGCCGACGGGTCGGGTGCGTCGAGGCCACGTACCCGGAACTGCATCACCCGGTACGGCCGGCCCTCCGGCCCCGTCCTCCACTGGCTGACCGTCAGGTGCAGGTCGTCCAGGCGCGAGCCCGGGATGACGTAGCCTCCGTACGGCTGGGCCACGTGCGTGTCGTCCTCCTGTCCCCACGGAGCGGCGTGGATCAGGGTGCGCCGGTGGGCCCGGGTCAGGTCCGCGGTGGGGTGGTCCATGACGAGGGCCTCGATGCGTGCGTCGGCGGCGTTGAAGCAGACCAGCAGCCAGTGACCGTCCAGCCGCCGCAGGCACAGTTCACCGAAGCCGCCCCCCAGGACCGGCGTCGGCGGGTTCCCCCAGGCCCAGGCCCCCTCGCGGTGACCCCATGGCTCGTAGGCGGTGGGGTCCGCCAGGGAGTTCGACCGTACGCGGTGCAACAGGACCGGTCCGTTCCGGCCGAAGCCCGTCGAGTACGCGTGGACGTGGCCGTCCTCGCCCAGCTCCCAGGTCAGCATCTGGAACAGTCCGCCGTGCGCGTTCCCCGGGAACCGGGCTCCGGTGTCCCGCCAGTTCGCACCCGAGTCGTCCGAGCGCCAGATCTCGCTCCACAGCACGTGGCCCCACCCGCGGTGGACGGTGACGTGCAGGAACAGCGCCCCGTCCACGAGGACCACGTCGGAGGGCAGCACGGTGGTGAACAGGGGGTTGTCGTGTTCGTACGCCCGGAGTTGGCGCGCGTGCTCCCCGCCGACGGCCCCGCTCCAGACGACGCCCTCGTCCAGGCGGGTGGTGGTGGAGTACAGGCCGACGGGGGACCGCCACCAGCCGCCTCCGACCCGGGCCTCCTCGAAGGTGTCACCGAAGACGAACAGGGTCCGGCCGTCCGGCACCCTGACCGGGATTCCGAGGTCGGTGGCCTCCATGCGGAACCGGGTCGTCAGACCGGGGCCCGTCAGGTCCCGCACCTTCGTGACCAGGAGGGGACCGGCGCCATCGGGCCGCACACCCCCACGGCCGGGGCCGCTCACCGCCGCGCCGCCGTTCCGGTCGCCGATGACATCCGCAGCCCCCACGACCGAACCCGGTCCCGGGGCCGGTCCCGGGGCCGGACCCAGGGCCGGTCCCAGGGCCGCGGCGGCGGCCGCCTTCAGGAACGTCGCCCGGCTCGGTCCTGCTCCCCGTCCCACCGTCACGCTCCCCCAACGCCGTCGGGACGTACCGGGTCACGGCCCGAGCGGTGCCGGTGGCCGTTCGGGCCGCCCTGATCGGCCCGAACGTCCGGCCCGGGCGGAGGTGGTTGCTCACCGCCGTGGACGCGGCGACGGGTGAGCCCACCGTGTGGGACCGCGCGAGCGGTGCGACTGGGCAGCCGCCCACCGGGCGGGTTTCGATCAGGCGGGCGCTGTCGGGAGGGAGTTGGCCCCTGGTCGGGGGCGCGCATCGGACGGGGCTTGAGCCTTGTGACCGCCGACCGGCCTCGGCCGTGCTCCGACGGGGAGTGCCCGACGGACGGTCAGATGCGTTGGGCGCGATGCAGGAGGGCGTGCGGGCCGTGGGACCGCAGGGCGGCGCGGGCGGCGTTCGCGCCCGGTGCGCCGTGGACGCCGCCGCCGGGGTGGGCGGCCGCGGAGGCGAGGTAGAGGCGTTTGACGGGGGTCTCGGGTCGGCCCGTGCCGGGCGTGGGGCGGAGGATCGCCTGTTGGTGCAGGGCCGTCGTGCCGTTGTTGATCGCACCGTTGTGCAGGTTCTCGTTCATGGCCTGGAGGGTGGTGGGCGCCAGGATCCGGCGGGCGCGGACGAGGTTGCGGAAACCCGGTGCGAAGCGTTCCACCTGGGCCTCGATGCGGTCGGCCATGGCTTCCCGGTCACGGGCGTCCCATCGGCCGGTGATGCCGTCGGGGCCGGCGTCCGAGGTGATGTGCTGCGGAAGGTGGGTGTAGGCCCACGCGGACTCCGTACCGGCGGGTGAGCGGGTGGGGTCCGCGGTGGTCATCTGGCCGAGGAGCGCGAAGGGCTCGTCGGGCACCTGTCCGGCGGCGATCTGCGCGGCGAACCGGGTGAGGCCGTCGACGCCGTCGGCCACGTGGACCGTGCCCGCGGCAGCCGCTCCCGGCGCCGTCCACGGCACCGGGCCGCTCAGCGCCCAGTCGACCTTGAAGGTCGCGAAGTCCCAGTGGAAGCGTTCCAGGTCCCGCAGGAGCCGGGACGGAAGGTGTTCCTCGCCGACCAGGTCCCGGTAGAGGGCCGGGGCCGAGGTGTCGGCCAGTACGGCCTTGCGCGCGTCGACCGTCTCCCCGCCCTCGGTCCGGACCCCGACGGCCGCGCCGCCGCGCACGACGACGGACGCGACGCGCTCCCCGCAGCGCAGGACGCCGCCACGGCTCCGGAGGCGGCGTACGAGCGCTGCCGTCAGGGCGCCGGCGCCACCGACGGGGACGGGGAAGCCGTGGCTCTGGCCGAGCATCGACATCAGCCAGCCGAATCCGCCGCTGCCGGCGGCCTCGGGCGCCAGGTCGGCGTGCAGGGCGTTGCCCGCCAGCAGGAGTCGGCCGCCCTCCCCCGCGAACTCCTCCTCGCCCAGGCGGCGCACGGGCAGGGCCAGGTTCCGGGCCAGCCGCAGCCCCCCGGAGGCCCGTACCTTCAACGCGAGGCGGAGACCGGCGCGGACCGGGGGGAAGGGGGTGAACAGGGCTCGGACGAGTTCGGGTCCGACACGGCTCCACACCTCGTACATGTCCCGCCAGGCGGCGCCGTCGGAAGGTGCGAAGGCCTCCAGTCCGGCAGCGGTCCGCTCCACGCGGCGCTCCAGTACGGCGCACCTTCCGTCCGTCAGCGGGTGGGCGAGCACGGACGGGGCGTGGCTCCAGCGCAGGCCCTCCGCGGCGAGGTCGAAGCGGGCCAGGACCGGGGAGGCGGCGGCCAGTGGATAGAAGGCGCTGAACAGGTCCGATACGTAGTCGGGGTGGACGCCCCGGTCGCTGCGGACCGCCCCGCCCGGTTCGGGTTGGGCCTCCAGGACCTCCACGCTCCAGCCGGCGTCGGCGAGCAGGTTCGCGGCGACCAGCCCGTTGGGGCCCGCGCCGATCACCACCGCGTCAGGCATGGCGTGACCCCGCGGACTCCTCTTCCACGATCCTGGCCAGGCGGGCCAGCATGCCCCGGTGGCGGAGCTGGAGCAGGGCTTCGACCACGGGGTTGTGGAGGGTTCCGCCCAGGCCGCGCAGGGGGTGTTCGTCGCAGATGACCAGGGTTTCCTCGCCCCACGGCCTGACCTGGAGGAAGATCCTCGCCGTGCCCAGGGCTCCGAACGAGGCCTCCAGTTCCAGTTCCGTACCGGGCTCCTGGTGGCGTACGGTCGTCACTCCTTCGGCGGACCAGGGGCCCAGCCGCACGGTGTAGCGGAGCCTGGAGCCGACGTCGGGCCAGTCCTGGTCCAGCGGGGTGGATTCCGAGGGGCCGACCACCCAGTCGCCGTAGCGGTTCGGATCGGCGAGCATCCGCCACACCGCGTGCGGGGGGCGATGGATCAGTTGGTTGCGGACGGCCATGAGGGTTCCTTCCGCCGGTACGACGTCCCCTGTCGGGGTCGCGCCGTCCGCCGCCGCGATCGGCTTCGGGGCCTTCCGTCCGTCCCGGGGTCGGCGGGAGCGCGAACGCCCCTGTCACTGGTCAGGCCATCGTCCCACCGATCACCGGCGCGGTCGCGGCGACTCCCGGCGTCGGACCCGGGCGCCGGGCCGGGCCGCCCGGGGGTCGCGGCTTCCGCTTGACCGTGCACAGCAGGGGTAGGCGCCAGCCGTGTCCGGCCCCATACCGGGCACGGATCCAAGGAGCGTCTTCATGATCCTCATCCTCGGACTCATCATTCTGGTCGTCGCCGCCATCGTGGGACTGATCGGAATCTTCGGCAATTTCGGGGCGGGCCACGGTCTCGACACCGGCGGTGACTTCTCGATCCTCGGTTACCACGCCACCGGCTCGACCGGGTCCCTGTTCCTGATCGGAATCATCGTGGGAGCCGCTGCCCTCCTGGGCCTGGCCCTGGTGATGGTCGGTGCCCGGCGTTCGGCCCGCCGCTCCGCGCGCGCCCGACGGGAGCTCGGCGCGTCCCGGCGTGAGGCGACGGTGGTCGACCGCGAGCGCGAAGACCTGATCAAGCAGCGCGACGACGCCCGCGCCGAGACGGTCGTGCCGGCCGATCGCGCCGATGCCCTCCCCCCGACCGGTGAACCGGTGGCTGACGCTCCGCGTCACCGCGGCCACTGGTTCGGCCACCGGACCTCCCCCCGCTGACCCTGACCAGGATTCCGGTGGACCCTGTGCCGGACATGCCCGGGCGGCGCGTCGGACGTGAGTCCCGACGCGCCGCCCCGGCCTGCCCCCGGATCCCGGAGGCCGGTCCTCGCATCCTCAGCGTTCGGGGAGGGGCGTCCGCAGGGCGCTGCGTCCCTGCTCCCAGGCCGCGCGGATGTGGAGCGCGAGGCGGTCCTCCAGGAACACCGTCGCGGCGCAGCCGAACGCGACGTCCGCTTCGAGCTCCGGTTCGTCGGCGAGGAGACCGCCGACGACCTCGTGGCGCACGACCTGTTCGTGGACCGCGTCGGCCTCCACGTGCTCGGCGTAGAAGTGCTCCGCGGCCGGTCCGGCCCCACAGCGCCGCATGGCGTTGGCCAGACGCCTGGAGCCGGGCGAAGAGGTGACCTCGACGCACGCGAAGTGGCCGACGAGCGCTCCGCGCAGGGCCCGGTGCAGGCCGAAGAGGGACATCAGGTTCACGGTCGCGAGCAGCGGGGCCGGTCCTTGGTCCAGGTGGCGGCCGTAGGTGGGGTCCAGTCCCAGGTCGGACATGAGTTCCGCGAAGAGCCGGGCGTGGACGCGGTCGGCCCGGCCGGCGCCGAACTCGTCGTACTCGATGGCCACCATGGCGGCCTTGGCCCGTCCGGTGAGCCTGGGGATCACCCAGGCGTGGGGGTCGGCCTCCTTGAGGTGGTAGAGGGAGCGCAGGGCCGCGTACTCGCGCAACTGCCAGAGTTCGCCGTCGGTTTCCAGGTATCGGCTGAGGCTGCCGGAGAGGTCCACCGGTTCTACGAGCAGCGGAGCGAAGGCTTCTTCGACCGTGCGGGGGGCGTCGGACAGTTCGCCGCGCAGGGCGTGCAGGAAGCGGGCTTCCAGGGCCCGTCGCAGCCGGAGCAGGTCGGGGTCCCACTCCCGTTCGTCGTCGACACCGTCGAAGCCCCGGTAGTGCAGTTCGTAGAGGAGGTGGAGGGCGAGCTGGAGGTCCTCGCCCCACGGGTCGGCCTCCCGCACGGCATCGGCGGTGTGGACCGGGGCGCCGCCGCTGCGCAGCGCCTCGATCACGGCCCGGGACAGCTCTCCCCGGCCCTCGACGAGGCGGGGGCCGGCGGCGGTCACCGTCGTGGTGCTCGGGCCGGGAGGGGTCATCACGGGTTCCTGTCGTCGGGGGTCGCGGCGGAGCGCTCGCGACGCCGGTGGCTGGTGTCGCACCAGGGGTACGTGCGGCTGCGGCGGCAGGTGCACACCGCGACCATGAAGCGGTCGGACCGGGCGACGGTGCCGTCGTCCAGGACGATCTCGACCGGCCCCTCGACCAGGACCGGCCCTTGGGGGTCCACGGACACCCGGCGGGCCCGCGCAGCGGCGGGTGCCTCGCGCGGCCCGTCGTCACGGGTACCGCGGCGGACGTCGTCGGATGCGTCAGAGGTGTTGGGCACGGATCACCACCAGCTCTTCCCACTCCTCGGCCGGGGCCGCGAGGCCCTGCCGCTCCAGCCAGGCGCGCCGGGTGCGCAGGACGGGGCCCCACGGCACGGTCGCCTTCGCCGTGACCTCCGCGGCCAGGCCCGTGCCGGTCAGCCGGTCGACGGTCTCCTGCGCCCCGCACATCGCCGAGTGCACCATCAACAGGACACCTCCGGGATGCAGCAGGTCCCGGGTGCCCGCGCAGATGCGGTCGATGACCGCTCGCCCGTCGGGGCCGGCGTCCCAGGCCCGCTCCGGACCGTGCGACGGTACCCGCAGGCGGGGGGCGGGGACGTACGGGGGGTTGCTGACCACCAGGTCGAAGCGTCGGCCCGCGGTCCGTTCCTCGAAGTCCCCGTGCAGGACGCGCAGCGCGAGCCGCCGGCGCAGGGCGTTGAGCCGTGCGGTCGCCACCGCGGGCCAGGAGACGTCGACCGCCGTGACGCGCGCTCCCCTGGCGGCGGCGTGCAGGGCGAGCGCCCCGGTGCCGGTGCCGATCTCCAGGACGCCCGTGCGGGGCCCCACGTCCTCCTGGGCGAGCGCTTCGGCGAGGAGCCGGGTGTCCGCCTGCGGCTGGTAGACCCCGGGAAGTGCCAGCAGTCCGGTGGGGAGCGTGGCCAAGGGCAGAGCCGTACTGGGCACCGCTTACCTCCGGATGCGAATGCGGCCCGCGGATCGGGCCGCGGCGATGGGCGACACCCTGCGACTGCCCTCCGCTGGGCGCCTCACCCGAACACCTACCGCTCTTCGGAGGAACAGACGAACCTGGGGACCGGTCTCCGCGATTCCCACAGGTCGTGGGGGGTGTCGTCAGAGCCAGCCGTTGCGCCGGAACGTGCGGTGGAGGAGGCCCGACGCCACGGCCATGAGGCCGACGGCGAGGGGGTAGCCGTAGCTCCAGCGCAGTTCCGGCATGTGCTCGAAGTTCATTCCGTAGACGCCGGCGACCATCGTGGGGACCGCGAAGATCGCGGCCCAGGCGGATATGCGCCGCATGTCGTCGTTCTGCCAGGTGCCCACGCGGGCCTGTTGCGCGTCGAGGACCGAGTTGAGCAGTTCGTCGAGGGTGCGCACCTCGGTGTCGGTGCGGTGCAGGTGGTCGGCCACGTCCCGGAAGTACGGGAGCACCTTGGGCGGCCGGTCCTCGTCGCCCGATCCGCTCAGCAGGCCCGGCAGCACCGGGACCAGTGGTTGGACGGCGTCCCGGAACTCGCGGACCTCCCGTTTCAGGGAGTAGATGTCCTCGGTGTGGTCGACCCGGGAGGACGAGAACACACGGTCCTCCAACCGGTTGAGGGCGGCCCGTACGGTGTCGGCCGCCTCGCTGTAGGCGTCGACGACCACGTCCAGGACGGCGTGCACCACCGAGAGGGGACCGAACCGCAGCATGGACGGGTCCGCCTCCAACCGGCGGGCCGCCTCCACCGCGGGGTCCACCGCACCGTGGCTGACGGTGAGTACGTAACGGGGACCGACGAAGAGCATCAACTCGCCCGTCTCCACGGCCTGTTCCTCCTCGACGTACCAGAGGGTCTTCAGCGCGACGGCGAGCACGTCGCCGAACCGCTCGCGCTTCGGCCGTTGGTGGGCCTGGACCGCGTCCTCGACGGCCAGGGGGTGCAGGCCCAGTTCCTCCGCCAACTGCACGAGTTCGTCCTCGGCCGGGTCGACCATGCGCACCCAGCCGAACTCGCCGTCGCCCAAACCGCGCAGGCGCTTCAGCACCTGCCGGCAGGCCTCGTCGTCAAGGCCGCACTCGACCGTCCGCGACTGCCCCGACCGCTCCTGGTACACCACGCATTCCATGGACAGCGCCTGCTTCAAAGCACCGGATTCATGCGCTCCCGCGGACAGCTCGGGGGTGACGTCCTGCACAGGGTGTCGCACCCCGCCTCCCGACGTTTCCCTCCGGTCGGCGGGGCATACGGGCCCGAGGAGGTGGTCGTCCTGCCCAGGTGGGTGCACGTGCGGGAGCGGATGAGGGTGGTGGCCGCGGAGCGGGCGGGATACCTGCGGCGCGCCGTGCGCGCGGCGGGCGGCGGGCGGCGAGCGGGACGATCTGGTCCTGGGCGCCAAGACGGTGGTCGCGGCGATGGCCGCGTGGGTGTTGGCGCGCCACCTGCTGCCGCCCGCCGTGTCGACGTTCGCGCCGTTCACCGCGCTGTTGGCGTTGCAGGCGACCGTGTACCGCTCGGTGCGCGACTGCGTCCAGTACCTGGTGGCGGTGGCGGCGGGAGCCATGATCGCCGCCACCTTGGCGGCCGTGGCGGGGATTCACGGTTGGACGTTCGGCGTCCTCACCCTGCTCGCGCTCTGTGTCGGGCGGATCGAGCGCTTGGGACAGCAGGGCGCCCAGGTCGCCATCGTCGGATTCTTCGCGTTCTCCTCCGGCCAGGGCCGGATCGGCTACATCGGGCACCTGGCCGCGTCGGTGGGCATCGGCGCGCTCTGCGGCCTCGCCGCCCACCTCGTCCTCGCTCCGGCACGACACGCGCGTCACCGGCAACAAGCCGTCGCCGACCTGTACACCACCATGAGCGAGCGGTTGAACGACCTGGCCGACACCCTGGAATCGAGCGATCCCGACCGGGAGCACCCGGGGCAGTGGCGTCGGGACGCACACCTGTTGTCCGCCGAGTGCGAGCGCATCCGTACCGGCATCGAGGCCGAGATCGAGAACGGGCACATGAATCCGCGACGCAGCATCGACGGCGCCGGCCGGGCGCTGACCCGGGCGCGCGAGGCGGTCACCATCGCGGAACGCGGTACGGATCACCTGCGTTCGATGACCCGTACCCTGCACCACGCCCTCGACAGCGGGGAGCTCGGCGGGCTTCCCGCATCCTTCCGGACGAGGTACGGCGCCGTGTTGCGCGCTTCGGCCACCGCGATGCGGGAGATCGGTCGGACGTCCCCCACGGACCCGCGCCGGCTCGACGCAATGATCGACGAAGCGGCCGGGGAACTCGACGCGGTGAACCGGCGGGACCGGACGACCGCGGAGTCCTCGCCGGCCGTCCACGCGTTGCGGGGCACACTCCTCACGGACGCCGCGCGCCTCCTGGCCGACCTGCGCTCGGGGCGACGGGCCCTCTGCGGGGCGTCCTGAAGGCAACGGCGACGGGCCCGTGCGACGGGGTGCTCCGCCCGGTACGGGCGGACGGGCCACGCCCCGAGCCGGGGCCCGGCCCCCGCCGTCCGCCGGTCAGGAGCTGAGCCGGAGTCCGATCTCCTGTTCCTGGTCGCCCGATACGGCGCCCGTGTCCTCGACCGTGAAGTGACCGGCCAGCGCGGCCTTCACCCGCTCGACGGCGCGGGGGCCTCCCTGGAGGGTGACGCCGACCGTGTCCGTGAGCCGAACGGGGCGTGCCCGCGCCGCCGTCGGCTTCGCCGCGTCGAGGGTCGCGCTCCAGACGGTCGCGGTCGGACCGGCCCCGGCGGACCGGCCGGCGCCGGACTCCGCGGAGAAGGAGTGTTCGAGCAGGTCGAGGACGGTGTGCGCGTCCTCCGGGGAACAGTCGCCGACCGTCACTCCCACTTCGGCCGCCGGGCCGTCCTTGTCCTGGCTGGTCATCGGGTGCCGCCTCTCTCGTGCCATGTCGTGCGGTGCTGTGTCGTGCCGTGCTGCGCTGCGCTGTGTCGCGCTGTGTCGTGTCGCGGCGCGTTCGGGCGGATCGGTGCCGGGCTCGGAGCCCCGTACCGAACGTGGGGCGGTGGCGGGTGCGCCCGCTCCGGGGCCGGGCACCTCCACGCTCACACAGAGGGTCGCTCCGTGCACCACGTGGTGCACGGAGGGGATCAGACCGGCCCGCGCTTCGCGCCGCGCACGGCCGTCGCGTCGAACGGCCCGTCGAGTGCGGGGGCGGCGGCCTCCGCGGAGCCCGGCGCCGCGGCCAGGACCAGCCGGGGCAGGGCGTCCGGGTGCTTCTCCGTGAGCCAGGCGATCAGCTGTTCCCGTACCGCGCAGCGGACCGTCCACAGGTCGTCGGCGTCCTTGGCCGTGACGATCGCGCGCACCACCATGGTGGAGGGGGTCGTCTCGGTGACGGCGACGTCCCAGCCCCGGCCGTCCCACTCCGGGCAGTGGTTCAGGATCTCGTGCACCTTGTCGCGCATCAGGTCCACCGGCGCGGAGTGGTCGCAGTGGAAGAAGACGGTGCCGGTCATCTGGACGCCACCGCGGGACCAGTTCTCGAAGGGCCGGGTGGTGAAGTACGAGACGGGCATGGTGATCCGGCGCTCGTCCCAGGTCCGTACGGCGAGGAACGTGAGCGTGACGTCCTCCACCACCCCCCATTCGCCGGCCACCACGACCGTGTCCCCGATGCGGACCATGTCGCCGAACGCGATCTGGAAACCGGCGAAGAGGTTGCCGAGGGTGGACTGGGCCGCGACGCCGGCCACGATCCCGATGATTCCGGCCGAGGCGAGCATCGAGGTGCCGAGGGCGCGGAAGCTCGGGAAGGTGAGGAGCATCGCGGCGATGGCGACGACGGCCACGACGACCGTCACGACCCGCATGATCAGCGTGACCTGGGTGCGGACCCGGCGGACCCTGGCCGGGTCACGGGTGCTGGTCGCGTAGCGGGCGTACGCCGACTCGACGACGGCGGAGGCCACGGCCACGATCAGCCAGGCCCCCGCGCCTATCAGCGTGAGGGAGAGGACGCGGCCCACGGTGGCGGCGTTGTCCTGCAACGGTGGCCAGGCGATCTGCCGGTACGCGGCGCGGAGCAGGGCGGCGAGGAGCACGATCTGCAGGGCGCGGCGGCAGCGGCGCAGCAGGTTCCACAGGGGGGTTTCGGGGTGGCGCGCGTCGGCTCGGCGCAGCAGCAGGTCGACGGCCCAGCCGGCCACGAAGGTCAGCAGGAGCGAGCCCCCCAGGACGGTCAGCAAGCGAAGAGCGCTGTTCATATCTCCTCAGCGGATGTAGGCGGCATGGACTTCACGCGCTTGCCCCGTCGAGTGGAGCCGACACCGGGGGTCCGGGATGCCGGTCGGAAGTCGGCAGAAGTTTTTTCCCGGCGGCTGTTTGGGCCTCCGGATCCGGGCCATACGGGTGAGTGTCGGCGAGTCACCGTTCGAGCGGGGCGGCGAGTCGCCGAGATCGGCGGTCGCACGCCGGTGTCCCATCCCCCCGGGCGCCGCGTGCGGCCGCCGTCCTGCGTTCCGGTGCTCGTGGCTCGTACGACCCGCCGGTACGCCTGACCTGGCCCGGAGCCCGACAACCCGGCGCATGCGGTGCACGGGGACGGGTAGCCGGGCTTTGAAGGGCCCTCAGGGCGGCGGTTCGCACCGCACCGCCGGTGACGGGCCGCCGACGACACGGAAGGGGTGCGCATGTCGCACGTCGAGGAGTACGTGGAGGTCAACGTCCCCGTACGCACGGCCTACAACCAGTGGACGCAGTTCGACGCGTTCCCGGCCTTCATGGAAGGCGTGGAAAGGGTCGAGCAGCACACCGACACCCTCACCCACTGGGTGACGAACGTGAACGGGGTGCACCGCGAGTTCGACGCGCAGATCACCGATCAGCACCCGGACCGGCGCGTCGCGTGGATGACGGTGGACGGTGAACCGCGTCAGGCCGGCATGGTCACCTTCCAACCGATCGACGCGAGCACCACCAAGGTTGTCCTGCACATGACTTGGATACCGGAGGGGGCGGCCGAGACCGTCGCCGACAAGCTCGGCATCGTCAAGCGCCAGGTCGCCGGCGATCTGAAGCGGTTCAAGGTCTTCATCGAGTCGCGCGGCACCGAAACGGGCGCCTGGCGGGGCGAGGTCCGACAGGGATGAGAAACGCAATCGCGAACAAGGGCCGGCGGACCGCCTCGCGCGGCGGCAACGGTCGGGAGGTCACCGCGCGCTGCGGATTGGTGGCGCGCGGAGTGCTGTACGCGCTGATCGGACTGCTGGCCCTGCGCGTGGCCCTCGGTGACGGGGGCCAGGAGGCCGACCGGCAGGGCGCCCTCCAGGAGCTGGCGGGCAAACCCTTCGGGAGCGTCCTCATCTGGGCCGTCGGCATCGGGCTCGTCGGGATGATGCTGTGGCGGCTGTCGGAGGCGCTCTTCGGCGCGGCCGGGCCGGACGGCGGAAAGGCGACGAAGCGGCTCGCCTCGGCGGGCCGGACGGTCATCTACGCGGTCATCGCGTTCTCCGTGCTGTCGTTCGCGGCGGGCGGTGGCGGGAGCTCCGGGGACCAGGAGTCCCGGGACGTGACGGCCAAGGCGCTGGACCTGCCGGCCGGTCAGTGGCTGGTGGGTGCGGTAGGCGTCGGGATCGCCGTCGCCGGCGTGGTCATCGCGGTCCAGGCGATCCGGCGCAGCTTCCTCAAGCACCTCTCCATGACGGGTGTCTCGCAGGGGTTGCGCAAGGCCGTCACCTTCGTCGGGGTGGTCGGCGGGTCGGCCCGGGGCATCCTGTTCACCGCGGTCGGGGGCTTCATCGTGTTCGCGGCGGTGCGCTACGACCCCTCGCAGGCGAAGGGCACGGACGACACGCTGAGGTCGTTCACCCAGACCGCGGCGGGGCCGTGGCTGCTGGTCGCCGTCGCCATCGGGTTGATGCTCTTCGGGGTGTTCTCCTGGGCGATGGCCCGGTGGCGCGAGGTCTGATTCCGAGCGGCCGGCGCGCGGCCGGGAACCACCCGGCCGCCGAGCGCCGCGCCCCGAGGGACGTTCCCACGGCGCGGGATCCCGTCAGGCC
>NZ_JBHVPG010000099.1:0-14477 GCF_042887545.1 Streptomyces sp. NPDC057939 | reverse complement strand
CCACCGCCCCCCGCCGGGGGGGGGGGTGGGGCCCCCCCACCCGCCCGACGGAGGCACCTGGCATATGCGCGGCGCAACATACCCCAGCGCCGCCCGCCGCGTCCCGGTTTTCGGTAACTCCCGGGAATGGTCACATCACACCCGGTAGACCTTGGGCATGACGACGCTGACGACGGCCACCGGTTGCCCCTCCTTCGACGGCACGGACGGACGCCCCGCGTCCGCGACCCACGTCACACCGCAGGGCGCCGCTTGGCTGGCGTCCGCGTCCGCCCACCCCGAGCACACGCTGGTCGCCTGGCAGGCCCGACCCGCCACGCCCGCCGTGCTGCCCTGCGGGACCGCCTTCGACGTCGTCAACGTCCCGGTCGTACTGGGCCGTCGGATGCTCGACCTGCTGTGGGAGCGGGGTCCCGGCTCCGGCCCGGCCGCCGTGCACCGGGGTCGGATGCTGCTCTTCGCCACCCCGGGGACGGCCCAGCGGCTGCCGGCCCTGCTCGCCTGGGAGGAGTGGAGCCCGGGCGCACCGGCGCCGCTCTGCCACGGCCACGGCGACGCCGTCACCGTGCCCCCGCTGGCCGCCGCACCCGGCCCCTCCCGCTGGCTCGTGGCCCCCGGATCCCGGCTCCCGTGGCTGCCCGGCCCGGACGCCCTGCTGTGGGCGTTCCTGCACGCCACCCGGGGTGCGGCGGCGATTTTTCCTTCGGCGGATCAGGATGCTAATGTCTACGACGTCAGCAAGCGCCGCTAGCTCAGTTGGTTAGAGCAGCTGACTCTTAATCAGCGGGTCCGGGGTTCGAGTCCCTGGCGGCGCACAGACGGAAGAAGGCCCCCCACGCGAGTGGGGGGCCTTCTTCGTGTTCCGCACGACGGCCTACGTGGTGATCTTCACCGTGTAGGCGCCGGACCGGGTCCGGTCGGCGACCTCGATCGTGATGCCCTCCCCCGGCACGGTGAAGGCCTCGCCGACCTCCAGGGGCGCGTCCGCCAGCGGCGGGTACACGGAGCGGTCCCAGCAGGCCTCCGTGCGCGGGTGTGCGTCGAGGACCTCGATGGGGCCGCCGCCCGAGGACGCCTCGTTGCGGACCCGGTAGACGAGCACGCCCTCGGTGCAGGTCTCCCCGTCGTTGCCCACGGAACCCCTCGCCTCGACGGCGATGGCGCTGCCGGGCCCCGTACGGATCACCGCGAGCCGGGTGCCGCCGGTGCTGCCTGGGGCCGGGGCCTGGGCGAGCGGCTGGAGGGTGTGCATCGAGGAGCCGGACCGTACGCAGTCCACCTGCGTACGGTCCAGCCAGCCCAGCTTCCACTTGTGCCAGGCGAACAGGTCGGGCGCCATGCCGAACTGGCTGCCCATGACGTCCCAGTCCCCGACGTACGTGTCCCAGTCGCCCTTGCCGTCCGACGGCCGGTGGTAGAGGTCGGGCAGGTCGAAGACGTGACCGGTCTCGTGGGCGAGGACGTTGCGGTCCGGCGGGTGCCGCTCGAAGACGGTGACGATCCGCCGCAGCGGCGTGCCGTCGGCGGTCAGCGGCCGGTCGAAGTTGACGACCTTGGTGGCGTCGGAGTCCACCCCGGGCGCTTCCGGGTCGGCCACGAAGTAGACGACGTCGTAGGCGCTGAAGTCCACCTCCGGGTCGGCGACGGCGACGGCGTCCCGGAGGTAGGCCGCCCGGTCCTCGGGCGCCCAGTCCCGCCTTATCCCGTACTCGGTGGACGCCTTCGGCATCCGGATCCACCGCTTCTGGGGGTGGGGGACCAGCCGGAACCGCCCGTACGAGGCCCGCTCGAAGAAGTCGCTGGTGGCGGGGAAGTAGTCGGAGGTCAGCTCCTCCGGGGTGAGGCCGGCGCGGTGGTCGGGGAAGGAGAGGAAGACCATGACCGCGTTGAGGCTGCGCTCCGGCTTGGGGTAGGCGCGGTTCCAGGTGTCGAGTCCGAGCGAGTGGTGCGCCGCCGTGCGGGTCAGCGCGCAGGGGCCCGCCTCGGAGTCGGCCGCTGCGGGACCGGCGATCAGCGACATCGCGGCGAGGGCCGCCATGGAGGTGAGGACCGCCGCCGCACTTCGGGCGCGGGAGCCGTCCACTCCCCCGGGTGTCTGCTGTCGCGGCACATCGACCTCCGGTGGTGGATTGGTGACCTTTCATCCACTTTGAGGCGATTGTCTTATTAATGCCCTGTTCCGGTGCCCCACACGAGTGAGCACTACGGCAAGCCGGTGACCCCCGGGGTTCACGCACACGCATACGGAACGTCACGACCGATCACCGGGGATCAAGCGCGACCCCCGGGTGTTCACAGGTGCGCAGAAACGATCGACCCGGGTCGGTCGGAGTGGTGTCCGACGGGGCGTCAGCATGACGTCATCGCGGCGAAGGACCGTGTTCCGTACGGCGACGCCGCTGGATAGGGCCTCCCGACAGCCTCTATGATCGGCACACTTTCCTGCACGGACACTCACGAGCACTGCGGGAGCCAACGGTGAGCGGAACCTCAGAGGGGACCGGTTCGGCGGCCGACAGCATCCGATCGGCCCTTACGGAGCGTCACCCGGCAGTGCCGGCCGTACCCGGCATGGCGGCGGCGCCTGCCCGGTTCGCGACGGAACCACTCGACTACCGGGCCGCCTTCGACGCGGCCCACCTCGCGATGGCCGTGGTCGGCCGCGACGGCGACGTCATCGCCGCCAACCAGGCCCTCGCCGGACTGCTGGGCGCCGAGCCGCGCGCGCTGACCGGGCAGTCGGCGGCGGACCTGGTGGACCTGGCGGCCGAGGCCCGTACCTGGCAGGCGTACCAGGAGGTGTTGCGCGGACGGCAGGCCCGGCTGCGCTGCACGCGCCGCCTCAAGCACCCCGACGGGCACTCGTTGTGGACGGAGGTGACGCTGGGGCCGGTTCCCGGCACCAAGGACGTCCTGTTGTCGGTCGCCGACATCAGCGACCGGCGCGACCTCCAGGCCCGGCTGCGGCACCTCCAGATGCACGACCCGGTGACGCGGCTGCCGAACCGGGCGCTGTTCTTCGAACGGCTCTCGGCCGCGCTGGAGGCCTCCGCGTACGGGCAGGGCGGCACGGGGCGGATCGGGCTGTGCTACCTCGACCTGGACGGCTTCAAGGCCGTCAACGACACGCTGGGGCACCGGGTCGGGGACCGGCTGCTGACGGCCGTGGCGGCCCGGCTGACGCAGTGCGCGGACCAGTCCGGCTACGGCCGCACCGGCGGGCACCTGGTGGCGCGGCTCGGCGGCGACGAGTTCGCACTGCTCGTCGAGGATTCCACGGGCACGGACCAGCTCACGGACCTGGCGCGGAGCGTGCTGGCCGCCGTGCAGGAGCCGTTCGACCTGGCCGGGCAACGCCTGTCGGTGTCCGCGTCGATCGGCGTCGTGGAACGCGACGCGGAGGGGACGACGGCGACCGGGCTGATGCAGGCCGCCGACACGACGCTGTACTGGGCGAAGGCGGACGGCAAGGCCCGCTGGACCCTCTTCGACCCGGAGCGCAACGCGCACCGGATGACCCGCCAGGCGCTGTCCTCGACGCTGCGACCCGCGGTGGAGCGCGGCGAGTTCGAGCTGGAGTACCAGCCGTTGGTGGATCTGGAGAGCGGCGCCGTGCGCGGGGTGGAGGCCCTCGTCCGCTGGAACCACCCGCAGTTCGGCACGTTGACGCCGAATCGGTTCATCGGGATCGCCGAGGAGGACGGCTCGATCGTCCAGCTCGGCGGCTGGGTCCTGCGGACCGCCTGCCGGCAGGCCCGGCGCTGGCAGATCGAACAACCCAGCGACGCGCCGGTCTTCGTGTCCGTCAACGTGGCGGTGCGCCAGGTGTGGGACTCCGACCTGGTCGGGGACGTCGCCGAGATCCTCGCCGAGACGGGGTTGGCCCCGCAGCTGCTCCAGCTGGAGCTGACGGAGTCGGCGGTGATGGGCTCGGCGGGCCGGCCGTTGCAGGCCCTCCAGGCGCTCAGCGACATGGGCGTGCGGATCGCCATCGACGACTTCGGCACCGGCTACTCGAACCTGGCGTACCTGAGCCGGCTGCCCGTGTCGGTGCTGAAGCTGGACGGCTCCTTCGTGCACGGCTTCCGCTACGAGGACGGGGCGCACCCGAACCCGGCCGACGAGACCATCGTGGAGGCCCTGGTCCAGCTCGCCCACCGGCTGGGCCTGACGGTCACCGCGGAGTGCGTGGAAACCGCCGGTCAGGCCGCGAGGCTGCGGCGCGTGGGCTGCGACACGGGCCAGGGCTGGCTGTACTCCCGCGCGGTGGCCCCGGACGTCATCGCCCGCATGATCGGCCGCCAGGCCGCGGCCCCGCATCCCGCGACCCCGCATCCCACGGCCTGAGCAGGGGGTGCGGGGCGCCGGGCCCGGACGGTCAGAGGCTCCGCACGAAGACGGCGAACGCCTCGGGAGCCACGGCGAAGACGGGACCCCCGGGGTCCTTGGAATCCCGCACGGCGACCCGGCAGGGCTGGGGGGCGACTTCGACGCACTCGCCGCCGTTGGAGCCGCTGAAGCTGGACTTGCGCCAGTCGACTCCGCCCAGGGGGGCGCACTCGACGCAGTCGCCGCCGCTGGAGCCGCTATAGGACGACTTACGCCACCGCGCGCCCGGCAGGTTCTGGATGCTTGCCATAGCGTTCCTCCATTACGCGAGCGATCAGCTCTGCCGACGCCCGGGGGGAGAGGGCCTCGGCTTGCAGGCGAGCGTAGCCGATCGAACGCTCCTTGATCACTTGCGGGTTGGCGGTCATGTGGCCGGAATCGTAGCTCTCGGTGTAGTGGATATCCGGATCGCCATCGAAGCGCAGAAGGTTGAACGAGCCCATCATTGCTGCATGTTGGCCGGCACTGAAAGGCAGCACCTGGATCTCCAGCCATTGCCGCTCTCGCAGGCTCAACAGGTGGGCGAGCTGGTCGTGCATGACCTGACGGCCTCCGATCTCCCTGTAAAGGGCCGCCTCGTCCAACACCACCCACAGCACAGGAGGATCGCCCCGCAGGAGAATGCGCTGACGATCGAGCCGAGCCGCCACGGAGCCGTCGAGCCGGTCGGGATTCTCGACGCCGAGCACCGCCCGGGCGTAGGCCTCCGTCTGAAGGAGTCCGTACACCAACTGGCACTGGAACGTGGAGATGTACGTCGCCCGGGCCTCCATCTCCGCGTACGCCTGGAACCAGCACGGCAGCTGACTGCGGAGGACCAGCCCCACCAGGCGGGAGAAGTGTCCGTCCGTGTCCAGCGCCGCGTCCAGCCGTTCGGAGAAGTCACGGGTCGGGACGCGGGCGGTGGTTTCCACCTGGCCGATCAGGGAGCCGGTGCAGTAGATGACGGCGCCCAGCTGCGTCTGCTTCAGGCCGGCCGCCTCGCGCAGCCTGCGCAGTTCGGAGCCGTAGTAGTCCAGCGGCGAGGCGCTGGGATCGAGGTCGCGGGTCAGGACCACGGGACGGTCACCCCCATGAATGCGTGGGTCCGGTTCGGACGCGACCCACCGTAGCGACGCCGCCACGCGCCGATGGGGGAAACCGGGCAACCATGTGACACACCCCGCCCCGCACCCGGAATCCGGGGCGGGGCGGGGTGGCGCTCGGCGCGGGGTGGGGGGAGATCAGCAGGCGCCGAGGTCCTTCCAGACACCCCATTCACCGGTGGTGCCGGGCGCCTCGTTCTGGGTCCACCACTGGGCCTTGTACTTGCGGCCGTTGTGGGAGACCTCCGTGCCGCCGGTGTAGACGGTGCCCGCGACGTAGGCCGGGACGGAACCGCAGCCGGTGGGCGGCGTCGTCGGAGGCGTGGTCGGCGGGGTCGTCGGCGGGGTGGTGGGAGGCGTGGTCGGCGGGGTGGTCGGCGGCTGGGTCGTGCCGCCGAGGGCGTCCGAGATCTGGTTCAGCAGGGTGGTGTTGTTGTCCAGACCGAGGAGGGAGTACATCATCGCGCCGGCCAGGCCGCGCTGCTTGCCGTAGTCGACCCGGGCCTGGATGGCCTTCTGGTTCAGGCCGGTGAAGAACTCGCCGTCCTTGTAGAAGTAGGCGGACTTGGCGCCCTCGTCCCAGAAGGTGGTCGCCGGGTTGTCGACGATCCCGCCGAGCTCCTTGTAGTGGGCGATGCCGGCCTGCTGGCTGACCGGGCGAACGTTGGAGGCTCCGGTGGCCGACTGGGCGAGACCGTTGTTCGCGCCGGCCGGAACGCCCTTCCAACCGCGGTAGTAGAACTCGTAGCCCAGGGTCAGCTTGTTGGCGGGGAAGCCGCCGGCGATCCCGTAGGCCGGGTTGCCGTCGATCCAGGAGTCGATGGCGTTGTCGACGCTGTACTTCTGGGTGCCCGGGGCGATCGGGTCGGTCGGGTCACCGGCCGGGGAGTACAGCGGCGACTGGTGGTACGTCGGGCCGTCGCTGTCCCAGGCGCCGTGCATGTCGTACGTCATGATGTTCGCGTAGTCGAGGTACGCGCCGATCTTGTCCGTCTCGATGTACTTGATCTTGTCCTGGCCGGCCGGCAGGGCCGCCGTCAGCAGGTACTTCTTTCCGCCGTTGGCCGCGCCCTCGGCGTCGAGCTGCTTGCGGAACTCTTGGAGCAGCAGGGTGAAGTTCTGCTTGTCCTCGGGGCCGTAGTGGTTGCCCAGGTGGCCGCCGGAGGAGCCCGGGTACTCCCAGTCGATGTCGATGCCGTCGAAGATGCCCGCCGCGGTACCGGGGCCGCCGAAGCCGCCCTCCACCGGGAGGTCGCCCTTGATGTACTGCTTGATGCAGGAGGCGACCAGCTTCTTGCGGGAGGCGTCGGTCTTCGCCGCGTCGTGGAAGAACTTCGAGTAGGTCCAGCCGCCCAGCGAAATGTTGATCTTCAGGTGGGGGTACTTGGCCTTCAGTTCCTTGAACTGGTTGAAGACGCCCACGATCGGCTGGTCCCACTTGTCGGCGACGCCGTCCACGCTGTCGGCCGCGCTGAAGGACTTCTGGTAGTCGGCGTAGCTGTCGCCCGCGCCGTCACCGGCGTTCGGGTTGTTGTCGTCCCCGGCCGCCTTGTTGGCCTCGAAACAGGTGAGGTCGGTGGGGTGGATGTTGCCGAACGAGTAATTGATCACGTCCAGCTTCCCCGCTATGCCCCTGGTGTCGAGGTGCTTGGGGTAGAAGGCGTTGCCGTAGACGCTCCACTGGTCGTAGTAGGCGATGCGGACGCCACCACTGCTCGCGGTGGTGGAGGTGTCCGCGGCCTGCGCGGTGCCGAGTCCCGCGAAGGTGGCCAGCGCTCCGGCTGCCAACGCGGCCGTGGCGGCGGCCGCGATGAGGGGTTTACGGATGTGCATGAACTGCCTCCGGGGGGTGGGAGGGGAGGACATCAGCTTCAGGTGAGAGAAGTGATAGCGATCACCGACCGTCCCAGTCAATGGTTTGGACCAAAGAAGGACTAGACCACTGAGCGGCCAAATGTGCTCGTCAGAGACCTGAGCGCACACGAAGAACCGCTCGCCACCCCGGGTGACGAGCGGTTTAAGACTCCCTTAGGCCATGCTCCGGCAAGGTTTCGGCAACAAACCAGCCAAACCCCGTTCTCGGGCGCTCAAGCCGGAATCGAGACCTCCGTCGGCATGCCGTACGCATCTGCGACGAGCCCGTAGGATCGCAACCGGGCGTCCCCGCCGTGGGCGTTGGCCGTCAGCATCAGCTCGTCCGCGCCGGTCCGCTTCACCAGCGCGTCCAGCCCGGAGCGGACCTCGTCCGGAACTCCGTGGACGATGTTCGCGAGCCAGCCGTCGACGAACTCCCGCTCCAACGGGGAGAAGGGGTACGCAGCCGCCTCCTCGGGAGTGGGGACCAGCCCGGGCCGGCCGCTGCGCAGCCTGAGCATCGACAGCGCGCCGGTCAGGACCTGGGCGCGGGCCTCCTGCTCGGTGTCGGCGGCGAGCGCCGAGACGCCGATGACGGCGTACGGGGCGTCCAGGACGGCCGAGGGCCGGAAGCTCTGCCGGTACAGGTCGAGCGCGGGCAGCGTGCCGGCGGCCGAGAAGTGGTGGGCGTACGCGAAGGGCAGGCCGAGCTCGCCCGCGAGGCGGGCGCTGAAGCCGGAGGAGCCGAGCAGCCAGACCGGCGGGCGCCCGGCGGGCCCCTGCACCGGGCCGGGGACGGCGTGCACGCGGGCGTACGGGTGCCCGTCGGGGAAGTCGTCGTCCAGGAAGCGGAGCAGTTCCGCGAGCTGCCGGGGGAACTCGTCGGCGGCCTCGTCCAGCCGCCCGGAGCCGCGCAGCGCCGCGGCGGTGCGCGGGTCGGTGCCGGGCGCGCGGCCGAGTCCGAGGTCGACGCGGCCGGGGGCGAGGGCCTCAAGGGTGCCGAACTGCTCGGCCACGGTCAGCGGCGCGTGGTTGGGCAGCATGACCCCGCCCGAACCGAGCCGGATGCGTGAGGTGTGGGCGGCGAGGTGCGCCAGGATCACGGCCGGGGAGGAACTGGCGACCCCGGGCATGGAGTGGTGCTCGGCGACCCAGTGGCGGTGGTAGCCGCGGGACTCGGCGAGCCGGGCGATCTCCACGCTGGTACGCAGCGACGCCGTCGCCGTGCTGCCGCTGCCGACGGTGACGAGGTCGAGCACCGACAGCGGCACCGGCGCCCCGCCCCGGACGGTCCCGCGGATCGGATCCGCGGCCCCCCGTCCCTCGCCCGTGTGCCGGCCCGCGTCCCCGGTGTCGCTCATCGTCGCTCCCGTCCCGTCCCGTTCGTCTCGTTCGGTGGCTCTACGAAGTAATCGAACGGTCCGGGTGCCCCCGGGCATTCCCGGCAGACCGGGACGCGAGCATGCGTCTGGCATATGCCAGACGAGTAGCGCCTGATGGAGGGACTTGATTAAGCCATCAATCTCATCAACACACGCTCCACGTGGGCCTCTTGATGGCTATCGTGGTAGAGCAAGCGGTAACAACCTGGTAGGGGGAAACCGTGGCGCTGAAGCCCGAGCCGACCGCGCCGTTCCACTCGGTGCAGTACGCCCTGCGCGTACTCGAAACGATCGCCCGCCACACCGGCGGTGTGACCGACGTACAGATCGCGCGTGAGACAGGCCTGCCCGCAGCCCATCTCGCCCCGATGCTGCTGATGCTGCGCCGGGAGGGGTACGTCCTGCAGGTGTCGGACGGCGCCTACGCCATAGGGGACTCCCTCGTCCTGCTCGGCTCCGGGATCGACCGGCAGCAGGCCCTTCAGGAGAAGCTCCAGGAGACCCTGGACCGGCTGCGGGACTCGGTCGGCGCGGCCGTGTACATCAGCCGGTACGTCGACGGCGAGGTCCGCATCACCCAGTTCGCGGACAGTCCGCGCACGCCGAAGGTGCACGAATGGGTCGACTTCCGTTCCGCGGCGCACGCCAGCGCGGTCGGCAAGTGCCTGCTGACCCAGCTCGACCTCAACGGGCGGCGCGACCACCTGTCGCGACACAAGATCGCCCGGCTCACCTCGAAGACGATCGTGAACGAGCGGATCCTGTTCTCGAAGCTGGACAGCCAGCCGGCCACCGTGCCCATGCTGGACCTGCAGGAATACGCGGTCGGCACCGTCTGCGCGGCCGTACCGATCACCGCCGGTGCGGCCGTGGGATGCCTGGCCCTCTCGCTTCCCGTCGAGCACGCCCACCGACTGCGGGCCGCGGCCGACACCCTGAACCGGAAGGCCGCACCGCTACTGCTGTCGCTCACCCTCTGAGGCGCCGGGCCCCGCCCCGGGGACCGGCTACCACGGGCCCCGAGGGTCCGGAAAACACTTCGGGCGGTTCCCGGTGAACCGGAAACCGCCCGAAGTACAGGTGCGCCGCCAGGGACTCGAACCCCGGACCCGCTGATTAAGAGTCAGCTGCTCTAACCAACTGAGCTAGCGGCGCCTGACAAAGAAAATACTACCTGCTCCCCGAGGGTGCTCAAAACCATTACCCGCGCGCGGGCCGGCTCAGCGCTCCAGGAGGCCGCGCCGGCCGTGGGTGTCGTACGCGGCGAGCAGTGTGCGCAGGTCAGGTGCGCCGAGCGGGCGGTAGCCGGGGGCACCGGGCGGGCGCCACCAGACGGGTTCGGGGCAGCGGAACCCCGTCCGGCGCAGGGCGACCCGGTGGACCTTGTTCGTCGCCGTCACGGGCATCGCGTCGAGGATCCGCAGGTAGCGGGGGGCCATCTTCGTGCCGAGGTCCGGCTGCGCGGCGAGGAAGCGGGTGAAGGTCTCGGGGTCGAAGACCGCTCCCCCGCGCAGCGCCAGGGCGGCCATGACCTGGTCGCCGGCGGCCTCGTCCGGGACGGCGTAGACGGCGACCGCGGCCGCCGGGTCCCAGCGGGCCAGGATGTTCTCGATCATCGCGGCGGCGAGGTTCTCGCTGTCGACGCGCAGCCGGTCGTCCGTGCGGCCCGCGAAGTACAGGAAGCCCCGGGGGTCACGGAAGAAGAGGTCCCCCGTCCAGTACCAGCCCTCGCGGGTGCGGGCGGCCTCGGCGTCGGGGTTGCGCCAGTAGCCCTCGAAGTGGCTGCGACCCCGGTTGACCAGCTCACCTATGGCCTCCTCGCCGTTCAGGAGACGACCGTCGGAATCCAGGAGGGCCGCGGGGCATTCCCGTCCGGTGTCCGGGTCGATGACGGCGAGGTCGTCGCCGGCCCCGGCGCGGCCCAGCGCGCCCGCCGGGGTGTCGGGGGTGCGCTGCACGGAGGCACCGCCCTCGGTGGCCCCGTAGCCCTCGACGAGCCGGACCCCGAACCGGTCGGCGAAGCGGGCCGCGTCGACGGCCCCGGCCTCGGTGCCGAAGCCGAGGCGCAGGCTGTGCTCGCGGTCGTCGGGGCGGGGGCCGGTCGCGAGGAGGTACTGGACGGCCCGGCCGACATAGGTGAAGTAGGTCGCGCCGTAGTCCCGTACGTCGTCCAGGAACGCGGAGGCGGAGAAGCGGCGGCGCAGCGCGACCGAGGCGCCGCCGGCGAGGGCGGGCAACCAGTCGGCGATGACGGCGTTGCCGTGGAACAGCGGCATGCAGACGTAGTGGACGTCGTCCGGTCCGACCGAGAAGTGGCGGGCCAACGAGTGTCCGGCGGCGGCGATCCGCCCCTGGGTGCAGATGGCGGCCTTGGGTGCGCCGGTGGACCCGGAGGTGAAGTAGAGGAGGAACCGGTCGGTGGGGCCGGGCGGGCGGCGCACGGCCGCGTCGCCGGGCGCGGCGCCGGCGTACGGGGCGAGCAGGGCCTCGTACTCCTCGGTGCCGGTGATCAGGATCCGTACGCCGGGCAGGTCGAGGCCGCGCAGCAACGGCAGGTGGGCGGCCTCGGTGACCAGGATCCGACAGTCGGTGTGCAGGACGTCCCGGGCCAGCTCGGGGCCGCGCCGGGTGGGGTTGATCCCGGCGACGGCGGCCCCGGCCAGGGCCGCCGCGCCGAGCCAGAACGGGAACTCGGGGGTGTTGTCGAGCAGCACCCCGATGTGGGGCTCCGCCCCCGGCGGCAGCAGGTCGACGAGCAGGGCCGCGCGGGCCGCGGCCTCCCGGGCGGTCCGGTGGTGGCTGAGCGCGGTGGGGCGGCCGTCGGCGTCCCGGAACTTCAGGCCGGGTCGGTGGTCGCCCCATCCGCGCGCCACGAGTTCCGCGACGGTTCCGGGTGCGTCGGATGCGTGGGGGGCATCGGGTGCAGTCGTCGTCCGCATGCCGCCGGAGGTTAGCTGACGTTCCGTCAGAATTGAACGTCGGAGCAGGAGTAGAAGGCCATCGGGGTGTCGTGGACGGTCCACACGGCCAGGATCATGTGCCGGCCTGTCTTGCCGCTCGGCATGGCGCCCTGGTGGACGGTGGTCATGGCGGGACGGGCACCGTTGTAGGCCACGGTGAGGAAGGGCTGGAGGTCCAGCGCGGAGCGGGTGAGGGGCCTGGTCGGGTCCCAGCCGTTCTTGGTGACGTAGTACTTGATGTCGGTGGTGGCGTGGTTGGCGGTGAACTGCCAGCGGAAGCTGTACCCCTGCCCGGCGCTCACGCTCGTGGCGGGCCAGGAACCACCGCGCGGGTTGTCGAGCTGCGCGAACTCGGGGTGGCCGGCGGCACATATCGTGCCGTCGGAGGGGCCGAGCGCCGGGAAGCCCTTGGGGCCCTCCGCGCTCTGCGGCTCCCACTGGATGGGCCCGCAGTCGGAGACGGTCTTGTTGGCGCAGAGCTTCTGCCGACTGATCGGGGTGTCGGTGTAGCCGTGGCTGCTCGCGGTGGGCGCCGTGATCAGGGCCGCGCCGGCGAGGAGGCCGAGGCCGAGCACGGCGGCCCCGGCGCGTCCGGGCCGCACGGCGCGGTCGGACCGGTCGGGGCGTGTGGGCATGCGGAAGAGACGCATGATGCTCCTTGGTCGTGGGGGGATCTGACGAGAGCGTGCGCACGCGTGGGGATGATTTTCAGGTCTAGACCAAGTTCCACATTATTGACGGGAGTTGGCCATGTCTATACCAATGCGAGAACGGGTGGTCCGGTCCTGACCGGTCACCCGTTCCCTTTGGTCCGGTCCGTGCGCCGGACCGGTGCGTTCGCTGCTCCTGGTGCTCCTGGTGCTCCTGTCGTTCGTTCTCGGGGTCGGGCGCGCCGCTACTGCTCGGCGCGGCCCGTGTAGAAGGCGACCGTGAGGTCCTTCACCAGGGCCTTGCGCTCGTAGTCGTCCAGCTCGACGATCCCGCGCGAGGTCAGCCGGTGGACGGTGTCGTCCACCGCGTCCACCACCGAGGTCAGGACGCTGTCCCGGTGCTTGGCGTCGATCGCGGCGACGCGGCGGCGCCGCATGGCCTCCGCCACCTCCGGGGCGTACTCGATCCGCGTCGGCTGGGCCGAGAACACCTCCACCCCGACGGCCTCGGTCTCGGCCGCCAGCATCCGGGTCAGCGCGTCACCGACGGCCTCGGCGTCGCGCAGAGTCGGGGCGTCCTCGTGGAAGGCGTCGGCGGGCAGCTGGGACAGCACCCGCGCCATGGCCGACTCCACCTGCTCGGCGAGGTACTCGGTGTGGTCCTCGACAGCGAGGGTGGCCCGCGCCGTGTCCTTGACCTGCCAGACGACCTGGACGACCACCTGCAGGGCCAGGCCGCCCGAATCCACGGCCGGCATCGGCTCGCTGCGCCAGTGCCGCAGGCGCACGTCGACCCGTCGGCGCAGCAGGAGGGGACTGACCCAGGTCAGGCCGGTACGGCGGACCGTGCCGCGGTAGCGCCCGAAGAGGGTGAGCACCCAGGCGTGACCGGCCTTGGCCCGTCCGAGACCGCCCAGCGCGAGGAGGGTCACGATGCCGAGGAAGGCCAGCGGGGGCCAGTGCGTGCTGCGGAGCCCGCGGTAGGGGCGGGGAGTCACCCCGAAGGCCTCCGCGAGGGCGGCCGGGACGACGCCCGCCCGCCACAGCAGGGCCGCGCAGCCGGTCATGGCCAGCGCGCCGACGGCGAGCGCGAACCAGCCGGGAAGCACCGGGCCCCGGTGCTCGCGGAGCCGGTCGTCACCCCGGGGGACGCGCCGGCCGGCCGGCAGCCGGGTGCTGCCGCCGGGGCGCCGGGGGGTCCTCGCGGCTTCGGGGGCCGGGGCCGGGGCCGGGGTCACGGTGGTGGCAGGGGTCGGGGCCGGGGTCGGGCTCGGGTGGGCGCGGAACGGGAGGTGTACGGGGATCTCCGTCACCGCCGCTCCGCGCGGGGGCCGGACGTGGGGCAGGTCCTGCGTGTCGTCGTCCTCCCGCGTCGCGTCCATGCCGCGGGCGACGGCCCGGGCCACGAGTTCCGCGACGTCGGGGGCGGGGGCGGGGGTTGCCGGCTCGGCGGCACCGTCGGCGTCGGGGCCGCCCGGGATCCGGTCGGGAATCCGGTCGGGGCCGGGGATCCCGCTCCCCCTCGGGGACTCGGTGGAGGCCTCGGCCGGCCAGAGCTCGCCCTGGGGGTGACTTCGGGCCGACTCGGGGGCCGGGTGGGGGATGTCCAGGGCCGGAGCGGGATCGGCCGGCGCCGCCTCCGCGTCGGCGGTGGCCACCAGTACGTCACCCACGTCACCGCGGGGGTCCGCAGCGTCCGGGGCAGCGTCGTGGCGCGCCGCGGAGCCGAAGGCCTCCCCGTGGCGGGCCTCCGGCGCGGCGGGCGTCCCGTACGGCGGCGACGCGGAATGCGACGGGCCCTCGCCGAGCGGGTCCCCGGCGGCCGGGGTCGCGTCGTCGTGCCGTGACGCGGAGCCGGACGGGCCTGCGCCGTGCGGCCCCGAGGCCGCCGGGGCGCCGTCCCGCCAGGACGTGAGCCCGGAGGAAGCACCGCCGCGCGGGTCCGGGGCGGTCGGGACGGCGTCGTGCAGCGCCGCGGGACCGGCCGGGTCCGCGGCGACCGGGGCCTGCTGCCGTTCCGGCGCCGCGAGGGACAGGCCGCGGCCCGCGGTCGGGACCTCGATCCACCGGCCCCGGCGCGGGGCCGGTGCCTCCGGCTCGGCGGGGTCCGGCCGGGCGGCCGGAACGCCGGCCACCACCGCGTCCTGCGGATGGGGC
>NZ_JBHVPG010000098.1:0-14810 GCF_042887545.1 Streptomyces sp. NPDC057939 | reverse complement strand
ATCCGGTGACGGGGCGCCGTCGCGTCGGGCCCCTACGGGCGGGGTCCGGACGGACCCCGCCCGTCCGGGTCGTGCGCCTCCAGGAACTCCAGCCGGTTGCCGACCGGGTCCTCGGAGTAGAAGCGCCTGTGGCCCGGCAGGTCGCCGTCCCACACGACCCGCGCCCCGCGCTCCCGGAGTCTGCGCGCGTACTCCTCGATGCCGGTCACCCTGAGACCCGGGTGCGCCTTGCGGGCGGGCCGGAAGTCCTCCTCCACGCCGACGTGCAGCTGGACGGCTCCGGCGGCGAACCAGCAGCCGCCCCGGGCGGCGAGGACGGGTGGTTTGGGCAGCTCCGTCATGCCGAGGACGCCCTCGTAGTAGGCGCGCAGCGCGTCCTCGGAGCCGGGGGGCGCCGCGAGTTGCACGTGATCGACGGCGGTCAGCACGATCAGGTCTCCTTGCGGGCGATGGCGAAGATGCGGCGGAAGGGGAAGACGGTGCCGCGGGGGCCGGGCGGGTAGGCCTCGCGCAGCGCTTCGCGGTACTCGGCGAGGAAGGTCTCGACGGCCTCCCGGTCGTCGCCGAGGGCGGTCAGGACGGGCCTCAGGGCGGTGCCCTTGACCCAGTCGAGCACCGGGTCGGGTCCTTGCAGGAGCTGGTGGTAGGTGGTCTCCCACACGTCGACGGCGCACCCGAGCTCGGTGAATCGGGCGAGGTACTCGGCGGGTTCGAGGAGGTGGACGTAGCGCGCGCCGTGACCGGCGAGGCGCGAGTGCCAGCGCGGGGTGTCGCAGAGTTCGGCCAGCAGCCGGTGGCTGGGGGCGCCGAAGTTGCCGGGGATCTGGAAGGCGAAGGTGCCACCGGGCCGCAGCCCGTGGATCCAGGCCGCGAAGGACCCGGGATGGCTGGGCACCCACTGCAACGCGGCGTTGGAAACGATCAGGTCGTACGTCTCCTCGGGCATCCAGTCGGCGATGTCGCCGTGCCGGAAGTCGAGCCGGCCGCCGCCCGCGGTGGGACCGGCGTACTCCGCCGTGGCGCGGGCGAGCATCTCGGGCGACAGGTCGAAGCCGGTGATCCGGGCCTCGGGCCAGCGTTCGGCGAGGAGGGCGGTGACGTTGCCGGGGCCGCAGCCGAGGTCGGCGATGCGCAGGCCGGGGCTCTCGTCGGACTTCGCGGGAGGCGTGGGCAGCTCGGATATGCGCGTCAGAAGGTCGAGGAAGGGGCGGGTCCGGTGTCCCGCGTGCCGGAGGTACTGCTGGGGGTCCCAGGTGGGTGCGGACGGGGTGGAACCGTCCAGGGCCGGGGGGCGCACGGCCGGCGCGGTGTCGGAATGCATGTTCGAAGCCTCCCTACTGGTGGGGCGAGTGGAAGCGGAAGCCGTTCCGGCCACCTCCATGCCCCATGGTCGGCCAGAATATATCTCGAAGTCAAGATTCTTGATTTCAAGAGACTTCATGTCGACAGACCCCTTACACTGATCCGCATGGAGGACGAGGTCGACCGACTGGTCGCGGCATGGCGGCGAGAGCGCCCTGACCTCGACGTGGAACCGCTCGAGGTGCTCAGCCGGGTCAGCCGGCTCGCGCGCCACCTCGACCGCGCCCGCAGGCTGGCCTTCGCCGAGCACGGGCTGGAGCCGTGGGA
This sequence comes from Streptomyces sp. NPDC057939, assembly GCF_042887545.1. Lineage (NCBI taxonomy): Bacteria > Bacillati > Actinomycetota > Actinomycetes > Kitasatosporales > Streptomycetaceae > Streptomyces > Streptomyces sp. NPDC057939. Next base: position 13,181 of record NZ_JBHVPG010000098.1, on the reverse strand, counting down.
GTTCGACGTGCTGACGTCGCTGCGGCGCGCCGGCGCCCCCTACCAGCTGTCCCCCGGGCAACTCCTGACGCAGACGCTCGTCACCTCGGGCACCATGACCAACCGCATCGACCGGCTCGCCAAGAAGGGCCTCGTCGAACGGCTTCCCGACCCCAACGACCGCCGGGGCGTACTGGTGCGGCTGACGCCGGAGGGGCGCGACCGCGCCGACCAGTCCCTCGCGGGTCTGCTGGCCCAGGAACGGGCGATCCTGGCCCAGCTCTCGACGGGGCAGCGCGGCGACCTCGCCGGGCTGCTACGCCAGTTGACCGCTCCGTTCGACAACGTCCCCGGGTAGACCCGCCAGTTCGGCGGGTCGTACGCCCGCCCGCCGGGCCAGGGCCACGGCCGCCAGCGTGGAGTGCACGCCCAGCTTGCCCAGCACGTTCTGCATGTGCGTGCGGACGGTGTGCGGGGACAGGAACAGCCTGGCCGCCACGTCCTTGCGGCCCAGCCCCGCCACCATGCAGCGGAGCACCTCGTGTTCCCTCGGGGTGAGGGACTCGACGAGCCGTTCGCTGTCCGTGCGGTGCTTGCGGGCGGCGGTGAGCTCCCGCAGCACCCCGGTGAGCAGCGCGGGCGGCAGGTGGGTCTCCTCGCGCAGCACCCCCCGGATGACGGCGAGCAGCCGGGACAGGGAGCAGTCCTTCGCCACCCACCCGGAGGCCCCGGCCTGCAGGGCCAGCGCGGCCCTGCGGGGATCGTCCCGTTCGGCGAGGACCACGGTGCGGACCCCGGGGTGGGTGACGCGCACCCCGGCGACCAGCGCGATCCCGTCCGGTCCGGGCGGTGGCCCGGAGCCCGGTTCCCGCTGGGCGGGCAGGGTCCCGGCGGCGGCGCCGAGGTCGGCGTCGACGAGCATGACGTCGAAGCGGCGGCCTTCCGCCACCGCGCGTTCGAGGCAGCGCGCGGCCGCGGGACCGCTGCCGGCCGCGGACACGTCCACGTCCGGCTCGGCCGCGAGCGCGGCTGCGAGGGACTCGGCGAAGATGCGGTGGTCGTCGACCACCAGAACCCGGATGCGAACCACAAAACCCCCAAGGGTCGGGGAACGGACGACTGCGGGTACGACGCCCGGACCAGGAGGTCCACAGGCCGTCGCAGCCGCCGCCGTGACTTCTGTGCACTACCCCGGACCGGACGCCGTACCCGGCGTGTCTCGACCCCTGAATCAACACCGGCCCCCACCGGTGTCACGCATCAGCGTAGGCCCGGGGCCGTCTCACGGTTGGCCGAATAGCAGAAGTTTTTGGAGCGATTTTCCGGTGGGTCGGTCCTGCACGGCGTTCGCGGTGGCTTGTTCTCGACGGTCCCGGAGGCCCGGAAGCTGATTTCCCGACCGGAGTGTGCCATCGGCAGTTGCACGGGGGACCTTTCACCCGGCGTACGCACGCCGGGCGCCCGCGCAGAGCGCCCGTGCACCGCGCTCGGCGCGCACGCGCACGCCCCCCGCACCGGTCGGGTGCGAGGGGCGTGCGGGGCGCGGTGCGCCGGGGCGGTACGGGGTCAGGAACGCTGTTCGCGGGCGAAGTTCCAGGCGTCCGTCACGATGTTGGTGAGGTCCGAGCGGGTCGGCGTCCAGCCGAGGCGCTCGTGTGCCGCCCGCGCGGACGCCACGAGCACCGCCGGGTCGCCGGCGCGGCGGGGGGCGACGACCTCCGGGATGTCCCGACCGGTGACCTTGCGGACGGTCTCGATCACCTCGCGGACCGAGAAGCCGCTGCCGTTGCCCAGGTTGCAGATCAGGTGCTCGCCGCCGGCCGCCACGTCCAGCGCCGACAGGTGGGCCTCCGCCAGGTCCGCGACGTGGATGTAGTCGCGCACGCAGGTGCCGTCCGGGGTCGGGTAGTCCTCGCCGAAGATCGAGATGGACTCGCGCTCGCCCAGGGCGACCTGGAGCACCAGCGGGATCAGGTGGGTCTCGGGGTCGTGCCGCTCGCCGAACTCCCGGTAGGCGCCGGCCACGTTGAAGTAGCGCAGCGAGACCGCCGCGAGGCCGTGCGCCGTGCACTCCCCCGCGATCATGTGGTCGACGGCCAGCTTGGAGGCGCCGTAGGGGTTGGTCGGCGCGGTCACCGAGTGCTCGGTCAGCGGGCCGTCGGCCGGCTCGCCGTACGTCGCGGCGGTCGAGGAGAAGATGAGCTTGCGGACGCCGGCCCCGCGCATCGCGTCGAGCAGGGCGAGGGTGCCGCCGACGTTGTTGTCCCAGTACTTGCCGGGATTGACGACGGATTCGCCGACCTGCGAGGAGGCCGCGAAGTGCAGGACCGCGTCGTAGGAGGCGTCCAGGTGCTGGGCGGCGTCCTGGATCCGGCCGTCGATCAGGGTGGCGCCGGCGGGGACCCCCGCGCCGAAGCCGGTGGAGAAGTTGTCGAGGACCGTTACCTCGTGGCCGGTTTCCAGGAGTCGGGCGGCGACCACGCTGCCCACATATCCGGCGCCACCGGTGACCAGGTACTTACTCACTCGCACTCCAACCTCTCGCGGACGCACGCGTACGCGCGTGCTGGTCTCTGGCTTACCGGATTCCGCGCGTCCGGGGAAATCGTCGCCGGGCGGGAGGCCTCATTCCGCGGCGGACCGGGGCATCGGGGGCAGCGCGGCCCGGTCGAGCAGGCCGGTGCGCGCGGCCAGCGCGGCCGCCTCCAGCCGTGATCCCACGCCCAGCTTCATCAGCACCCGCTGGACGTGCGTACGGGCCGTGCTCGGCGCGATGGCCATGCCGGCGGCGATGAGCCGGGTGTCCTCGCCCTCGGCGACCCGGACGAGCACCTCCACCTCGCGCGGCGTGAGCAGCCGCAGCAACCGGCTGCCCTCGTCGTCGGGCTGGGCGGCGGGGTTGAGGAGCTCGGCGAAGGCCCCCTGGAGCAACTGCGGGGCGATCGCGACCTCCCCCGACCGGGCCTTGGCCAGGGCCCGCTCCACTCCCTCGATGCGCTCGTCGTGGCGGACGTAGCCGGAGGCACCGGCGGCGAAGGCGGCGGCGATCCCGCGCGGGCTGGGCACCGGGCCCAGGACGACCACGGCGATCTGCGGGCGCTCCCGCTTGATCCGGGCGACGGGTTCGAAGATCCCGGGGTCGGCGGGGGTGGCGGTGCCGAACAGACAGACCTCCGGGGCGCGGCCGATGACCAGCTCCGCCGCTCCGGCAGTCGGCGCGGCGGCCGCGAGCACCCGGTGCCCGCGCAGTTTGAGCGCCGAGGCGAGCGCCTCGGCCAGCAGCCGGTGCTCGTCGACCACCATGACCCGTACGCCCATTAAGGCTCCCACCCCAGATCCTTCTGACCCGGCAAGCTACACGCTTGTTCGACGGGACGTGCCCGATACCGCGCAGAAGCCCCCGGAAGGGCGGGCCTTCCGGGGGCTTGCGCGCGTGCCGCGCGGCGGGTGCGGCGATCGGTTCGCGGTCGGTTCCCGATCAGCTCGCGGTGAAGGAGACGAAGAGGTACTCGGGGTCGGCCTTGTCCGAGTACGGCTTGCGGACGTTCGTGCGCGAGATGAAGAACTTGCCGTTGCCGTAGCGGAACTCGGAGTGGTCCGCCGAGAACTGGGCTTCGGCCCGCTGGCCCGTCTTCTCCGGCGGGTTCTCCATGAGGATGGTCTCCTTCATGGTCTTGCTGTCGATGCTGACGATCTGGCCGCCCTTGTTGTAGGGGGGCGACTTGTAGGCCAGGATGTTCGACCCGTCCATGCGCAGCGGGGTGATGGTGTAGCTCTCGCCCGCGTCGGCCCGGTCCGAGGTGGCCTTGCCGGTCTCCAGGTCGAAGGAGACGAGCTCGTTGGTGCGGCCGACGGAGGATCCGGAGCCCTGGTGCTCGTAGGTCGGCAGGTAGACCTTGCCGTTTCCGACGACCATCTTCGAGCACTGCTCGACCTCGGTGGCGGGGCACTCGGGCGCCCAGGTGCCGGCGGCGAGCGAGATGCGGCTCTTGAGCTGGCCCGCGTCGTCGACGACGAAGAGGTCGCTGACGCCGGTGGCGTTCTTGGCCGTGTCGCCGACGTCCGCGGCGACGACGAGCGGCTTCGTGGAGATGATGCCCGCCCACTCGATGCCCGGGGACAGCTTGTACGAGGACTTCGGCGCGCCGGTGACCGGGTCGAGGACCTGCGCGAGCAGGCTCTGGTTGGGGATCCGGCCGCACTTGCGCAGGACGGCGAGGGCCTCGCCGCCCGCGTAGCCGAGGTCGTAGCAGCCCTCGGAGTCGACCTTGGGCGTCCACAGGGACTTGCCGTCGGCGAGGTTCCAGGCGGCGCCGCCGCTGAGGCCGCCCGCGGCGACGGTCTGGCCGCTGATGGTGACCTCGCTGAAGGCCACGGGCTTGTCGCCGCCGGTGGAGGACTTGGCGTTGCCGGACCACAGCAGCTTGCCGGTGTTCAGGTCGATGACGCCGACCTGGTTGCACTGCGGGTACTTCTTGTCGGCGGACGGCATGGCCTCCTGGAAGAGGATGGCCGACTTGTTGTCGCTGACGTGCTTGGTCGCGCCGCAGACGTGGGCGGGGAGCGGGAGCTCCCACTTCTTGCCGCCGTCGACCAGGTTGTAGCCGACCACCTTCGCGACGTCGGACTTGACGTAGGTGGAGTCGGTCAGCCAGGAACCGTCGACGGAGATGACGTCCTCGGGCTTCGGGCTCGGGACGTTCAGCAGCGTCTTCGACTTGATGTTGGACGGGACCTTCTCGGTGCCGCCGGGGGCCGCGGGGGCCTTCGGGTCGGCCGAGCCGCTGGGGGTTCCGCCGTCGGCGGTGGTGGTGCCGCCCTCGCCGTCGCCGGAGACGTACCAGAAGCCGCCGCCGATGATGAGGGCCATCGCCACCAGCGCGGCGCCGACGATCATCAGCTGGGTGCGGACCACGTTGCCGCCGCCCGCGGGGGGCCCGGCCGGGATCTGCGCGGTGACCGGCTGCTGCGGGTGACCGTAGCCGGGCTGCTCCTGGGGGTAGCCGTAGCCGGGCTGCTGCTGGGGATACCCGTAACCGGGCTGTTGGGCGGGCGGCTGCGGGACGGTCGGGGGCGCCGACGGGGGCGGCGGGACCGGCTGGGGCGCGCCGAAGCCTCCCGACGGGGGCTGCTGCGGGGGCGGCGGGGTACTCATGGCGTGCTACTGCCTCTCGGTGGGCGGCTCGGTGGACTCGTTCACTTGCCGAAGGCCATCAGGAGCTTCTCGTCCTTGCCGTCGCCCCTCAGGTTGGTGACGGAGAGGAAGAAGCGCCCGTCCTCGTAGGCGGCGCGGGAGAACATGAAGGAGCCCTCGATCTTCGCGGCGGGGCCCGAGGGCAGCTTCAGGAGCACCTTGGGCGTGCCGCTGCCGGCCGGGAGCGACACGATCTCGCCGGGCTCGTCGAGGGCGCCCCTGCGGTAGGCGATCAGCTGACCGCCCGCGGCCTTGAGCGGGACGAAGCTCTTCTTGTCGCCCGCCTTGGTGCGCCACTTGGTCTTGCCGGTGTTGAGGTCGAAGGCGACGATCTCCGCGCTCGCGGTGTCCAGTTCCGCACCGGAGCCCAGGTAGACGGTGTCGCCGTCGACGACGGAGTTCCCGCAGTTCTGGAGGCCGTCGCTACTGCTGCTGCCACCGCAGTTGATCACGAAGTCGCCGTCACCGGAGAGGGAGTTGCGCTTCTGTCCCTTGTCGTCGAGGACGATGATGCCGCGCTGCTTGGTGTCGCGGTTCTGCGCGTCGATGACGGTCGGGCTGACGGAGTAGACGGCCTTGACCTGGAAGCCCTTGGGGAGCTTGTACGACCAGGTCTTCTTGCCGGTGTTCGGGTCGGCGTCCTGGATCTCGACGGTCTTGTCGGCGTCCAGGCACATGGCCACGGCGATCATCCTGCCGTTGCCCGCGGCGTAGTCGGTGGGCTTGCAGCCCTCGGGGCCCGCGTCGGAGAAGAGCTTGTCGCCGGTGCTCAGGCGGTGGGCGCTCTGACCGCCCATCCAGCCGAGGGCGACGGTGTCCCCGGTGAGGGTGACCGTGGTGTCGATGGCGGTCTTGAAGAGACCCTCCATGACGACTTCCTTGGTCCAGAGCTCCTTGCCGCCCTTGAGGTCGATGAGCTTCATCTGGTTGCAGTTGGAGTCGTCGTCGTTCTTGACGACCATGACGGTCCTGCCGTCGGGGGTGGTCTGACCGGTGAATCCGCAGATCTCCGTGCGGAGGTCGATCTTCCACTTCTCCTTGCCGTCGGCCACCGCGTAGGCCACGACGGACTTGTCGACGGTCTTGATGACGGAGTCACCGACCACCCACTGGCCCTTCGTCGGGATCCCGGCGCCGGGACCGTCCATCTTGACGGTCTTGAGCCAGAGCGCCTTGTCCTCGCCGCTCTTGCGGCCGGAGTTGAGGTCGGTCGGGAACGAGCCGCCGGCGCCGTTGCCGTCGCCCTTGTCCACGGAGGCCGAGGGGGAGGGCTTGTCGTCGACGGGCGCGGGGCTCTGCGCGACGGGCTCCTTGGCGGCCTTGTCGTCGTCCCCCGCGAGGAGGAACCAACCACCGGCGCCCAGTACGAGCACGCCGGCGACGGCGGCCGCGATCAGGACCTTGGCCCTGCTCCGGCCGGGCGGCGGCGGTACCGGGGGCATGCCCGGCGGGGGCGGGAATCCGTATCCGCCGTTCTGCACGTGCGGCTGCGGGACGGTCGGCGGCTGCTGGGCGTACGGGTTCGGCCCCTGCGGCGGGAATCCGTATCCCGGCTGCGGGGGGCCCGGCAGGTGGCCGTAACCGGAAGGTGACGGCGGCTGGTTCGGCGGCTGGGGCGGCTCGGTCATCAGCGCATACCTTCGGCGTCAGGCGGTGGGTCGGTCGGTAGAACGACCCTTTCTATCACTCGTGGCCGACACTCGACGGGCCGGTCCGACCCCTGTTCCCAAGGGAGGACCGGCCCGTGACTTGGCCGTTATCCGACCGGATCGTGTTCAAATCTGTCCGGACTCACGCGTCTTCGGCCAGTTCCAGCCAGCGCATCTCCAACTCGTCGCGCTCGGAAATCAGTTCCCTGAGCTCGGCGTCGAGCTTGGCGACCTTGTCGTAGTCCGTCGAGTTCTCGGCGATCTGCGCGTGCAGGTTCGACTCGCGGTCGGACATCTTGTTGAGCTGCCGCTCGATCTTCTGGAGCTCCTTCTTCGCGGCGCGCGAGTCCCCCGACGCGGAGGACTTCGCGGCCGGCGCCGGCGCCGCCGGGGCGGCCGCCTCGATCATCCGCTGCCGGCGCTCCAGGTACTCGTCGAGTCCGCGCGGCAGCATCCGCAGGGAGGCGTCGCCCAGCAGCGCCATCACCGTGTCGGTGGTGCGCTCGATGAAGAACCGGTCGTGGGAGATCACGATCATCGAGCCGGGCCAGCCGTCGAGCAGGTCCTCCAGCTGGGTCAGGGTCTCGATGTCGAGGTCGTTGGTGGGCTCGTCGAGGAACAGGACGTTGGGCTCGTCCATCAGCAGCCGCAGGATCTGCAGCCGCCTGCGCTCACCACCGGACAGGTCCCCGACCGGGGTCCACTGCTTCTCCTTGGTGAAGCCGAACTGCTCGCACAGCTGGCCCGCGGTCATCTCGCGGCCCTTGCCCAGGTCGACGCGGTCGCGGACCCGCTGGACGGCCTCCAGCACGCGCAGCGAGGGGTCGAGCTCGCCGACCTCCTGGGACAGGTAGGCCAGCTTGACGGTCTTGCCGACGCTGACCTTGCCCGCGGCGGGCTGGACGTCGCCCTGGGTGCGGGCGGCCTCGGCGAGCGCCCGCAGCAGCGAGGTCTTGCCGGCGCCGTTGACGCCGACGAGGCCCACGCGGTCGCCCGGCCCGAGGTGCCAGGTGAGGTGCTTGAGGAGCGTCTTGGGGCCGGCCTGGACCGTCACGTCCTCCAGGTCGAAGACCGTCTTGCCCAGGCGGGCGTTGGCGAACTTCATCAGCTCGGAGGTGTCGCGCGGCGGCGGCACGTCGGCGATGAGCTCGTTGGCCGCCTCGATGCGGTAGCGCGGCTTGGAGGTCCGGGCGGGGGCGCCGCGGCGCAGCCAGGCCAGCTCCTTGCGCATCAGGTTCTGCCGCTTGGACTCCTCGGTGGCGGCGATCCTGTCGCGCTCGGCGCGGGCGAAGACGTAGTCGCTGTAGCCGCCCTCGTACTCGTGGACGTCACCGCGCTGGACGTCCCACATGCGGGTGCAGACCTGGTCCAGGAACCAGCGGTCGTGGGTGACGCAGACGAGCGCGGAGCGGCGTTCCTGGAGGTGCTTGGCCAGCCAGGAGATGCCCTCGACGTCGAGGTGGTTGGTGGGCTCGTCGAGGACGAGGAGGTCCTGGTCGGCGATGAGCAGCTGGGCGAGCGCGATCCGGCGGCGCTCGCCGCCGGAGAGCGGGCCGATGACGGTGTCGAGGCCCTGGCCGAAGCCGGGCAGGTCGAGCCCGCCGAACAGGCCGGTGAGCACGTCGCGGATCTTCGCGTTGCCGGCCCACTCGTGGTCGGCCATGTCACGGATGATCTCGTGCCGGATGGTGGCGGAGGGGTCGAGCGAATCGTGCTGGGTGAGGACGCCCATGCGCAGGCCGCTGTTCTGGGTGACCCGACCGGTGTCGGGTTCCTCCAGCTTGGCGAGCATCCGGATGAGGGTGGTCTTGCCGTCGCCGTTGCGACCGACGACACCGATCCGGTCCCCCTCGGACACGCCGAGGGAGATGCCGTCGAGCAGGGTACGGGTGCCGTACACCTTGCTGACTGCCTCGACATTGACCAGATTGACGGCCATCAGACGCGCTCCAGGGAAGGGGTGTGGATCAGCCCCTCAGCCTAACCCTCCGGGCCGACCCCGACCGATCCACCAAAAGGGCGCCCGCGAGGGCCATGCCGATGGCGGCGGGCGCGGTCAGCGGCAGGGCGATCAGGGTGGCGCTGTGGCCCTCCAGGATTCCGCCGAGGCCGGTCATGGAGAGGCCGAGGATCCCGAGCAGGCCGAGCGTGATCCCGAGGGCGGCGACGGGACCGCTCCCGGGCGTCGGCGCGGGCGCCACGGGAGCCTCGAAGCGGCGGAAGCAGGCGACGAGCAGGGCCGTCACCAGGGCCGCGAGGAGGATCCGGGGCGGGACCTGCGCCCACCAGGCGGCGGTGGCCGGTTCGGGCAGTGCGAGGCCGAGGGCCAGCTGGGCGGCGTACACGCCGAGCATGGCGGTGAGGTGCCAGAGGAACGCGGTCATGGCGACGCCGTTGGCTGCGACGACGCGGCGCCAGACCCGCGGCCGCTCCAGCCAGGCCGTGGCGGGCCGCGCGCACAGTTGGACGGCGCCGACGAGCCACAGGCCGTGGCACAGCAGGGCGAGGGTGGGCGGGGCCATGTTCGACACCTTCTCCCCGGGCATCCCGACCATGGACAGCGGGTACGGCCCGAAGGCGACGAGCAGGACGGCCCCGGCGAGGCCGGCGGCGGCCAGGACGGCGGGGCGGGTGATGCGCCCGTCTGCGCGCAGGAAGCCGAGCTGGTGCACGGCCAGCCACACGAAGGCGAAGTTCAGGAACTCCACGTACGGGACGCCGAACGCGAAGCGCAGGACGTCCACCAGCGCGGCCGCCCCGGCGAGCCCGGCGAAGGCGGCCCAGCCGCGGCGCTCGTGGAGCTTCAGCAGGGGCGGGGTGAAGGCGACCATCGCGAGGTAGATCCCGATGAACCACAGCGGCTGGGTGACCAGCCGCAGCGCGGCGCCGGTCAGCCGTCCTCCGTCGAGGCCGGCGAGTTGGACGGCCAGCGCGAGGACGGTCCACACCAGGACGAAGACGAGGGTGGGCCGCAGCAGCCGTTGGAGGCGGGCCCGCAGGAAGGCGGCGTAGACGGGCCCGTCGGCCCTGCGGGCGAGGGAGCGGTACGAGAGGGCGTGCGCGAACCCGCCGACGAAGAAGAACACCGGCATGATCTGGAGCCCCCAGGTGAGCACCTGGAGCGGGGGCACGAGGGCGAGCAGGTTCCCGATGCCGTCCCCGGCGACGGCCGCCATCAACCAGTGGCCGAGCACGACCGTGCCGAGCGAGGCGACCCGGAGCAGGTCGACGTAGCGGTCCCGGGTCGCGGGGGTCGCGGCGGCCAGGTCGTGTGCGGTGGCTGTCATGTCCACCACGGTCGCGGGCGGGCGGTCGCGGCGACAGGGTACGGATACTCAGATCGCGCTGGGTACCGCGGCCGCCCGGCCGCCCGGCACGGTCAGGCCGGCAGCACCGTCGCGCCGGGGACGGGTCCCGACGCGGTACGGGTGGTGCGGCAGGTGCCCGAGGCCTCCAACGCGGCGGCGACCTTGGCGGCGCCCTCCGCGTCCCGGACCAGGAAGGCCGTCGTCGGTCCGGAGCCGGAGACCAGCGCGGCCAGCGCGCCGGCTCCGATGCCCGCCTCGAAGGTGTCGGCGAGCGCCGGGCGCAGCGACAGCGAGGCGGCCTGGAGGCCGTTGGACAGGGCGGGAGCGAGCCGGTCGGGGTCCCCCGAGGCGAGGGCCGCGAGGAGTTCCGGGGAGGGCTCCGGTTCCGGGACGGTGGTGCCCGCGGTCAGCCGGTCGAACTCGCGGAACACGGCCGGGGTGGACAGGCCGCCGTCGGCCACCGCGAACACCCAGTGGAAGGAGCCCGCGTCGACCGGGGTGAGCAGCTCGCCCCGGCCGGTCCCGAGGGCCGCGCCGCCGAGCAGGCTGAAGGGGACGTCGCTGCCCAGTTCGGCGCACATGGCGAGGAGTTCCGTACGCGGGGTGTCCAACCCCCACAGGGTGTCGCAGGCCAGCAGCGCGGCCGCGCCGTCGGCGCTGCCGCCCGCCATGCCGCCCGCGACGGGGATGTTCTTCGCGATGTGGAGGTGGACGGCGGGCTCGATGCCCGCCCGCGCCGCGAGGGCCTCGGCGGCCCGGGCGGCGAGGTTGGTGCGGTCCAGGGGCACCTGGTCGGCGTCCGGCCCCTCGCAGGTGACGGTCGGTTCCCCGGCGGGGGTGGCCGTCACCTCGTCGAACAGGGAGACGGCGAGGAAGACCGTCGCGAGGGGGTGGAAGCCGTCGGGGCGGGCGGCGCCCACCCCGAGCTGCACGTTGACCTTCGCGGGGACCCGTACGGTCACGCTCACAGGGCGGGCCTCTCCGCGGCGGGCTTGTGCTCGGCGATGGCGGCGAACTCCTCGACCGTGAGGGACTCGCCGCGCGCCTGCGGGGACACGCCGGCGGCGACGAGCGCCGCCTCGGCGCCCGCGGCCGAACCGGCCCAGCCGGCCAGGGCGGCGCGCAGGGTCTTGCGGCGCTGCGCGAAGGCGGCGTCGACGACCGCGAAGACCTCGGCCTTGGAGGCGGTCGTCTTCACGGGCTCGGTGCGGCGCACCAGCGAGACCAGTCCGGAGTCGACGTTCGGCGCGGGCCAGAACACCTTGCGGCCGATGGACCCGGCGCGCTTGACGTGCGCGTACCAGTTGGCCTTGACGGAGGGGACCCCGTACACCTTGTTGCCGGGCTCGGCGGCGAGCCGGTCGGCGACCTCGGCCTGGACCATGACGAGGGTCCGCTCGATGGTCGGGAAACGGTCGAGCATGGTCAGCAGCACCGGAACGGCCACGTTGTACGGCAGGTTCGCGACGAGCGCGGTCGGCGGCGGCCCGGGCAGCTCCTTGACCAGCATGGCGTCGGAGTGGACCAGTGCGAAGCGGTCGACCTTCGCGGGCATCCGGGCCTCGATGGTGGCGGGCAGGGCGGCGGCCAGGATGTCGTCGATCTCGACGGCGACGACCCGGTCGGCGGCCTCCAGCAGCGCGAGCGTCAGCGAGCCGAGCCCAGGACCGACCTCGACGACCACGTCGTCCGGGCGCACCTCGGCGGTGCGGACGATGCGGCGGACCGTGTTGGCGTCGATGACGAAGTTCTGGCCCTTCTGCTTCGTCGGCCGGACGCCGAGTACGGCGGCCAGTTCCCGGATGTCGGCCGGCCCGAGGAGGGCGTCGGAAGGGGTCTCGTGGGGCTGCTGCTCTGCGGTGCTCACCGGTAAAGCCTACGGCCGCAGTGCGGCCACGGACTCGCCCCCCGCTGCACGTAGAGCTTCTTGGCCCGGTAGGTCTGCTCGGAGCCCGACGCGTCCTGCGGGCGGCCGCTGCCGCCGAGGCCCTGCCAGGTGCGCACGTCGAACTGGTAGAGGCCGCCGTAGGTCCCCGAGGGGTCGGTGGCCGAGGCCCGACCGCCGGACTCGCAGTGGGCCAGCGCCCCCCAGTCGAGGCCGTCCGCGCCGGCGACGGAGTTCGGGAGCTGCTTCGTACCGACCTTCACGAGCTGGCCGACGGGCTCCCGGACCACCTCCTCGGCGATCTTCCGGGGCTGCTGGCGGACCCCGTTGACGGTGCGCAGGCTGTACGTGACCCGGCGCGCGCCGGGCCGCCCGGCCCGCTCCACGACCTCGGTCCCGGCGAACAGGTCGGCGTCCTCGACCCGCTCGGTCGTGAAGGGGATGCGCTCCTCGCGGACCTCGCGGGTCCCGGTGATGCGCAGCACCGTGACGACCTGGCCGTCGCGGGGGAACTCGCCGGGCGGGACCGAGGTGGTGTCCTGGCCGCCCAGGGTGATGCCGGCCTGGTCCAGGGCCTCCTGGACGGTGGCGGCGTTGGTGCGGATGGTGCGTTCACGGCCGTCGGCCATGAAGGTGATGCCGCGTTCCGTGCGGACGCCGAGCGTCAGGCCGGCGCGGGGGACGGGGGCGGTGCGGGGCAGCGTGAGGAAGGCGCCCTCGACGCGGACGCCGAGCTGGCGCAGGGCGGCCTCGACGGTGCGGGCGGTGGTCCACAGCCGGCGGGTCCGGCCGTCGAGGGTCAGTTCCAGGGGGCGGCCGTAGCGGACGACGATCTCCTCGCCGTCGCCGAGGGCGGAGCCCCGGGCGGGGGCGACGAGGTCGTGGGGGCCGACGCCGAGGCCTTCGGCGGCGAGCAGGGCGTCGACGCTGCCGGCGAAGGTGTGGAGGCTGCGGGGGACGCCGTCGACGGTGAGCAGGACCGCCTTGTCGGCGGCGACGAAGGCCGTGGTGCCGCCCGCCAGGACCGCCACGACGAGGGCCTGCGGGACGATGCGCCGCCAGCTGTCGCGGGCCGTCGCGCCCTTGCGGCCCCGGCCGGCGGCCCGCCGGCCGGTCCCGTCGCCGCGCCCGCCCCCGTCGTCGGGCGCGCCGCCCTGGGCCGGGAC
>NZ_JBHVPG010000097.1:0-14898 GCF_042887545.1 Streptomyces sp. NPDC057939 | reverse complement strand
GTCGACAAGCACTCCGACGAGGTCGGTGACGCCTACCTGGTCGTGGACACCGGGGTGTGGATCTTCGGCAAGGAGGTTCTCCTCCCGGCGAGCACGGTGGTGCGGATCGACACGGCCGAGGAGAAGGTCTACGTCGACCGGACGAAGGAGCAGATCAAGGACGCCCCTGAGTTCCACCGCGACAAGCACATCGGTGACGCCGGCTACCGCGAGGAACTGGGCACCTATTACGGCACCGGCGCCCCCTTCGGCGGCCGCCCCGCCTGACACCACTCTTCGTTCTGGCTCGGCCCGGCACCCCTGACAGGGGTGCCGGGCCGGCCGTCGTCGCGGATCGTCGATGGCTTCGGGCGGCGGGTTGGTGAAAGCCTCGCCCCCACGTCGACGCAGACATCGGGCTGGCAGAGGCGCTGGTCTCATGCGGCGCGCACACGCGGGCGGGCGTGTGCTTCGTCGTTTCGAGGAATCCGGATGTGCCCCGCTGTCGGTGGTTCAGGCCCTGGTGTAGCCGCCGTCGGCGAAGAGTTCGGCGCCGGTGATGAACGATGAGGCGTCGGAGGCCAGGAAGAGGGCGGCCTCGGCGATTTCCTGGGGGTCGGCCAGTCGCCCCAGGGGCACGACGGCCTCGGCGAACCGGTCGATTTCCGGCCCTGCGGCTCCCAGCAGGCCGGGGGTTCGCGTGGGTCCCGGGCTGAGCACGTTGACCCGGAATCGGCGCTCCCGCGATTGGCGGGCCCAGTTGTGCACGAGGTTGCTCAAGGCGGCCTTCGAGGCGCTGTAGACCTCGAGGTGCTCATTGGGCCGCACGCTGTTGCTTGAGCCGATGACCAGGATGGAGGCATTCTCCGCCAGCAGCGGGAGCGCCTTTTGGACGGTGAAGAGAGGGCCCTTGACGTTCACGGCGAGTGTCAGGTCGACGTTCGCCTCGGTGTGGGCGCCGAGCGCGGCGTCCGCGACGATTCCCGCGTTGGCCACCAGCACGTCGATGCGTCCGGCCTCCTCGCGGACTCGCGCGTAGAGCGCGTCCAGGTCGGCCAGTACCGAGACATCGGACCGTACGCCGATGGCCGCCGGGCCCAACTCCTTGACCGATGCTTCGAGGCGGTCGATGTCCCGGCCGGTCACGAAGACTCGTGCGCCCTCCCGGATGAAACGGTGCGCGATGGCCAGCCCGATCCCGCTGGTCCCTCCGGTGATCACGGCGACCTTCTCCTGCAGCGCTCCTGGCATGTCGAACCCCTTCAGTTCTGGAATGGATCGTCCATAACGTAGGCAGTAATGGACGATCGAGTCAAGAATGGGTAGGCTCGACGCATGTCCAGACCACGCGCATTCGACGAACAGCAAGTCCTGGAGCAGGCACGGGAAAAGTTCTGGGCGACCGGCTTCGCGGGAACCCGGATGGACGACATCGCCAAGGTGACCGGTCTGGGGAAGGGGAGCCTGTACGGCGCGTTCGGTGACAAGGGCAAGCTGTTCCACCGTGTGTTCGACGACTGGTGCACCGCGGTCATCGATGTGGCCAAAGGGCAGCTGGCAGGCGGCCCCGACGCACAGGCCATGGCCCGCCTGGCGGGTTATATCCACCTGATGGCCGAGAACACCGCTGCCGACACCGAGCGCCGAGGGTGCCTGGTGGCCAAGGGCGCGGCGGAACTGGCCGAGCACGATGCGACGGTCGCCGCACGGTCGGCCGAGACCATGAAGGCACTGCTGACCCTGCTGCGGACGGACATCGGCGCCGCCCAGCGCCACGGCGACATCGACAGCGCCGCGGATCCCGAGCGGCTGGCGGCACTGCTGCTGACGGTGGTCCGCGGTATCGAGGCGGTTGGCAAGGCGGGCCTGGACCCGGAGACGCTGCGAAACATCGCAGACACCGCACTGGCCGTCCTGCCCACATCCAAGCGGTCTTAACGCCTCCCAACCGGGCACCCTCCAGCCCGCCTGAGCGGCGCATCCGTCCGACGCGCGCCACCATGGATGCTCGCCCGGCAACTGACTGCGGACACCGAGCCTGTTGATCCGGTCGGCCCTCAACGCGGTGGTGAAGTCATAGGTTCTGCGAGTTCAGGTGGAAGTGACTGCCTGCTTGTGAGGCCGCCATGACAAGAGCTGTTGCTTGCTCATGGTGGAGCGGCCCTCGATGCCGCGCCTTTTGGCCTCTTGGTAGAGGTCGTCATTGGTGTCTTCACCCGAGGTTGCGCCGCTCGACTTTTGGCCGCCGCGCTGGGAGACGGACTTGCCCTGGGTAGGGCCGCCGCTGGTGGTCTTGCCCTCGCCGGACCTCATCCGCTCCTTGTTCACGGTGGCGGAGGCCATCGCCTTGGCGCGGCCCTCGGACATGCCGCGTTTCGCGCCGGACTCCTTGATGTGCTCGTACTACCGTTCACGCTTGGGACTTGATCCACGCGGCATGAGCTGCACCTCTTCTTGTGGGGAGTGGGTCCAGGCCATCGTGTGCGCGTCCGCAACGGTTCGCATCAGGGGCGGCACGCGCTGCCGATCAGGGAAGGGGCTTCCCGCCGGTGGCGTTGACGATCTCGCCGGTGATGTAGCTGGCTGCCTGTGAGGCGAGGAAGACGTAGGCCGGTGCCATCTCCACGGGCTGTGCGGGCCTTCCGAGCGGCGACTGCTGTCCGAAGTTCGTCACGTTGGGCATCGTTGCGGGGATCAGCGGGGTCCAGACCGGGCCGGGTGCGACGGCGTTGGCGCGGATGCCGCGTTCGGCGAGCATCTGGGCCAGGCTGTGGGTGAAGGAGATGATCGCGGATTTCGTCATGGCGTAGTCCAGCAGGTGGGGGCTGGGCTGGTAGCCCTGTACGGACGCGGTGTTGATGATGGAGCCACCACGGGGGATGTGGGCCAGGGCCGCCCGGGTGAGCCAGAACATGCCGTACAGATTGGTCTTCATCACCCGGTCGAACTGCTCGGTGGTGATCGCCTCGATCCCGTCCGGCTGCGACATTTGATAGGCCGCGTTGTTGACCAGCAGGTCAAGCCCGCCCAGTTCGCGCACGGTCTGCTCGATCAGGGAGGTGCACTGGGCCTCGTCGCGGATGTCGCAGGCCACGGGGAGCGCGGCGTGTCCCGCTTCGCGGATGAGTCGAGTGGTCTCGTCCGCCTCCTTTGCCTCCTGGGGCAGGTGGGTGAAGGCGACGTCGGCGCCCTCGCGGGCGAAGGCGAGACAGACGGCCCTGCCGATGCCGGAGTCCCCACCAGTCACCAGCGCCTTGCGGCCGGCCAGCAGGCCGTGACCTTGGTAGGTGTCCTCGCCGTGGTCAGGGCGCGGCTCCATCGCTTCGGTGGAACCGGGATGGTCTTGGTCCTGATCGGGGAAGGGCGGCCGCGGGTACAGGCTCACCGGGTCGGCGAGGCGAGGGGTGTCGGGGGTGGCGGTCATCGGGATTCTCACCGTCCTGTCGGAGTCAAGTCGCGCATCGAGGCGCGGGTGGATGCGGCTGCTGTCAGGAGGACGCCGGGTAGTCGGCCGCCTTGAGGCGGCGGGCGAGATGGGCGGTGTTGGCGGCGAGGGTCTTGGTGGTGGCGGCGGTCTTCTCGGGGGTCTTGTCGAGGTCCTGGTAGTCGGTGCCCTGCATGGCTTCGCCGACCCAGTAGGTGACGGCGTTCGCCGGCAGGGTGAAGCCGCAGTCATTCAAGCCCTGGAACAGCTCGGCGCTGACATGGTGGGCGCCGTCCTCGTTGCCGACGACGCAGACGGCGGCCACCTTGCCGTAGGTGAGCATCCGCCCCTCGTCGTCGGTCTCGGAGATTTCCGCGTTCAGGCGTTCCAGAACGAGCTGGCAGGTACTGGCGGGATGTCCCAGCCAGATCGGGGTGGACAGGACGAGGATGTCGCAGCCCAGGATGGTGTCGCGGATCTCCGGCCAGGCGTCGCCCTCTCCCATGTCGGTCTCGACACCGGGCTTCACATCATGATCGGCGATCCGGATGACCTTGCCCGTCACGCCGTGCTCGGACAGCGCGGCCATCGTCTGCTCGGCCAGCAGCTGGGAACTCGACGGCTTCGGAGAGGGGGACAGCGTGCAGACCAGCGCGACGGCGCGCAGAGGGGTGGTGTCGGTGGCGTTCATGCCGTCCGGCTACCCGGCCTCGTGGCAGGTATCCCCCTTTTCGTCCCAGTGCGTTCCGCTCGGATGCTGGGCCGAGATGTGGAGGCGGGCAGGGTCGGGTGGGGGCGAGGGAGGCTCCGCCACCACCTGGTGGAGCGGTTTTCGCATGGCTACCTCCGCATCTACCTCTACCTCCGCACCTCGGGCGCTGCAGCACCTGGCGGTCGGTGCCCGCTGGGCGATGTGCTGCCCCCTGGAAGCGATAGGCGAGTCTCTCCGGGCCATCAGCGTCGACTTCGAATGAAGCCAGGAGACTGCGGCCCTCAGACGTCGCGCACTATCTGCACACCAGACATTCAGCCAGCAATACGCCGGGAAACAGGTACCTCGACTTCCGTTTCGGCGCCCGTCACGAGGCTGATGAGAGCAGCGAGCCCACCTTCGGCGACGGCCAGGCGCTGCCGGTCGGCAGGGGTTCCCTCGCGCAGGAGACGGTGGACCAAGGCGCTGACCTCCCGCAGGTCGCCGGCCGCTTCCAGCGCGGGTGAGATGTGCCGCATCAGGGCGCACAACACATCGCCGCTGGCGCGGGCCCGGCCGTGCGGGTCGAGGAGGGTGTGATTCAAGCCGTATCGCGCCGCATGCCAATGGGCGGCCTGCACCATTTCCGGCGGAATGACAGCTGCCTGGGCGGCGTCCACGCTCTCCTCGGCGATGGCCGTAGCGACCAGACCGCGGACCATACCTGTGAGCATCACCGCGTCGTCGGGCCGCAACTGGACATCCATGCACCGCACCTCCACCGTGGGGTAGCGGTCCGACAGTCGCGCATGCCAGTAGACCTGACCCCGGTCGCCGATCACCCTGGACTCCACCAGTCCCTCCAGGCGGCGCTCATAGTCGGCGAGGTCCCTGAAATGTGGTGCGGGACCGCTGATCGGCCAACGGCTGAAGACGATGGTTCGCCAGCTCGCGAAGCCGGTGTCCCGCCCGTCCCACAGGGGTGAGTTCGCCGACATCGCCAGCAGGGTCGGCAGCCAGCCGCGGATCCGGTTCAGCACCGCGACGCCCACTTCCGGGCTTGGGACGGCCACATGAACGTGCATCCCGCAGATCAATTGCTCGTCAACGAGCTGCCGTGCCTCACCCTCCATGCGCAGATACCGCGACGCCTGCGTCACGGGTACCCGCGCGGCAGCGCGCAGCGGAGCGGCCCCGGTGGAAGCGGTTCGGCAGCCGTTCGCCTGCGCGGCTGAGGCAACCGCGTGGCGCAGGCGAAGTAGGTGACCACCCACTTCCTCAAGACCGGAACAGACCGGAGTCGCTACCTCGATCTGGGCCTGGAGCAGCTCGCTCTGCACCTCTTCGCGCTCCGCCAGGGGCCCGAGGCCGGCCGTGCGGCGCACCTCCTCGACCCTGGCTACCGGCAGCCCGGAACCCGGGTCAAGCAGCAAGTACTCTTCTTCCACTCCAAGCGTCGTCACATCTGCGCGGCTGCCCATGCACCGCTTGATCACACCTTCGACATATATGTACGTTCTGTCCAATACATCGCCGCACTCCGGGGGCAGCAGCAGGACACGAGAAAACCGGCCGTGGAGACAACAGCCTGTGCTGTCAGCTGCCGCCTACCCCGGTGTCGGTGACGTCGGAGGCCGAGCCCGCGTGCGCGGGCTGCCGGGTCACGCAGGCAGGGCGACCAGCCTGGCTGCGCCAATACTGCGCGCGCCGGTCAGGGAGGTGAACCTGGACGTGGGCGAGGTGCTGCTTCAGGGCCGCGAACCATGCTGTGTACGCGTCTTTCAGCTCCCGAACGACTGACCGCAGGGCTGGCGCCACTCCACCGCGAGGCGTCCCCCGGGTGGGGTCTCTGTTACCTGGCTTGGCTGCTCGGGGCATCTCGTAGGGGCGGCTTAGCCGGCTGGTATACGACGGAATGGGCTGTTCTGCCGACGCGTGAGCAAGGAAGCAGGGTCCGAGTAGACGGTGAGGGCGCCGGCTGTCTCCAGATCGGCGCGGCGCACCCCTCCGCAGAGCGGACCTACGGCCATCACACCTGACCGAGTGACGGGCTCCATGTCCCAGGCGGAGGCGCCGACGAACACCGCCCGCTCCGCGGCCACGCCCGCCAGATCTAGGGCGCGGCGGACCGGTTCCGGCGCGGGTTTGCCCTGTTCGACGTCATCGGACGGCGCGGTGTCGACGATGGCGTCATGGCGTCTGGCCTTGCTGCGTGCACCACGGCACCCCGCCTTCGATGGTGCCGTGGCCCGCCGGGTGCCCGGTGGATCGTGCCCGACAGCACCCGGACCGTTCGCAAGGACTGTCGAGCGTGCGGGGCCGGCGCAGGGGTAGGCGGTGGTAAAGGTGTCACCAGCGGCGGGACTGAGCGTCCCCGATGGGTCCGTCATGTACCGCCCGCACGACAGGACAGCAGGTCGGGTTATGGCCAGGCATTCGAAGCCGTCTGAGCCCCCGCAAGGTGAGGGGCCGAGCCGGTTCAAGGGAAGCAAGCAACACGGTTGGTCACCGGACGTGGACGAGACCAAGCAGCAGGACAATCCCAGCGCCCACCGTTCCTTCCACCCGGACAAATACGCGCCCTCCAGGGGACCCGGCAGGACCGTCTCCAAGGAAGAGGCTGGCAACCCCCACGGGAAACCCTCCAAGAGCATGGGCAGCCGGGGCGAGAACCAGAGCCAGGGCTCCGGCGATCAGGGAACGCACGACCTCGGCCCGAAGGGCCACTCCAGGCGCCCCAGCGGAACCAAGGACGCCTCCGCCACCACCGGGGTCGACCCCCAGGATCCTCCCGGTACCCGCAGCGCGGGATAACCCGCCACGGGCTGCCACCACCCCCGCCGGCAGCCCTCTCGCAAGGGACAGGACCGCCATGGGCCGCACCGAGTTGCACGGCCGTACCGCTGTGGTCACCGGGGCCGCCCGCGGGCTGGGAGCCGGCCTCGTGAAGGAACTCGCCCGACGTCGCATGCGTGTAGCGCTCCTCGGACTGGAAGGGGAGCGCATGGGGCAGGTCGCTCGAGACCTGCCCGTCGAAGCCCACTGCTACGAGGTCGACATCACCGACGACAACGCCATGCACCGCGCGGCGACGGCCGTGACCGACACCCTGGGCGCGCCCTACGTCGTGATCGCCAATGCGGGAATCGCCGAGGGCGGCCCCTTCACCACCTCCGACCCGACCACATGGAGACGCGTCATCGAGGTCAACCTGACCGGCAGCGCCGTCACAGCCCGAGCCTTCCTGCCAGGACTGTTGGCCTCGCACGGCTACTTCCTGCAGATCGCCTCCACCGCCGCGTTCGGCTCGGCGCCACTGATGAGCGCCTACTGCGCCTCCAAAGCGGGAGCGGAGTCCTTCGCCCAATCCCTGCGCGCCGAACTCGCACACCAAAGCGTCGGCGTGGGCATCGCATACGTGCACTGGACCGACACCGACATGATCCGAGACGCCGACCAACACACAGCGCTGCGGGAACTCCGGGCCCACATGCCACCCGGCGCCCGACGCACCTACCCAATTCACCAGGTCGCGGCGTGGACCTGCCGGGCCGTCGACCACAGATCCGCGACCGTATACGCACCACCATGGCTGCGCATCGTCCAACCACTGCGCCCCCTCCTACCCCTCGCGGTCACCGCGGTCTCCCGCCGGGCCCTGCCACGCCTGGCCGAGAAGGGGCTCGTGGAGCAGACCGGCATGCTGGGGGGCGGAGGGCAGGCCGATCAAGAGGCGCAGCGCTGAAACAGCCACCTCTGGACGGAAGGTGCTCTGGCGTAAGGCGCCGAGGCCGGGGGTTTGCCCGTGCGCTGCCCGCAAGCCCGGGGCGCTTCCGTATTCACCCGCCGACTGCTGCGACTTGAGATGGTTCGCCCCGGCCTTTGAGGGCAGCCGCCTGGTGCGGGGGCAGCGCGGTATGCGATGGCCGGGCCGATGTACCGGCTAGGAGGCTTCATGAGGGCCCTTACCTGGCACGGCAAGCGTGACGTACGGGTCGACACCGTGCCCGACCCGAAGATCCAGGACCGCGACGATGTCATCATCAAGGTGACCACCACCGGCCTGTGCGGCTCCGACCTCCACCTCTACGAAGTCCTCGGCGCCTTCCTCGACGCCGGCGACATCCTGGGGCACGAACCGATGGGGATCGTCGAGGAGGTCGGCCCGGATGTGACCGCCGTGGAACCGGGGGACCGGGTGGTCATCCCGTTCAACATTTCGTGCGGCACGTGCTTCATGTGCGGCAAGGGCCTGCACTCGCAGTGCGAAACCACCCAGGTCCACGAGCACGGTACCGGCGCGTCCCTCTTCGGATACACGAAGCTCTACGGCCAGGTCGCCGGCGGCCAGGCCCAGTATCTCCGCGTCCCTTTTGGAAATGCTCTCCCCATCTGTGTCCCGGAGGGACCTTCCGACGACCGGTTCGTCTACTTGTCCGACGTCCTGCCCACGGCCTGGCAGGCCGTCGAGTACGCGGCCGTCCCACCGGGTGGCAGCGTCGCGGTCCTGGGCCTGGGGCCCATCGGAGACATGAGCACACGCATCGCGGCCCACCGCGGCGCCAGCACGGTCATCGGGATCGACCTCGTACCGGAACGCCTGGAACGCGCCCGTCGACGCGGCATCCACACCCTCGACCTCAGGGAACGGGGTGACGACCTGACCGACGCCGTTCGCGACCTCACCGAGGGACGTGGCCCCGACGCCGTCATCGACGCCGTCGGGATGGAAGCCCACGGCAACCGCATCGCCACCGCTGCCCAACACATGACCACCCTCCTGCCCGACGCCCTCGCCGCCCCGATGATGAAACGCATCGGCATCGACCCCCTTGCCGCCCTGCACACGGCGATCGACCTGGTCCGACGCGGCGGCACCATCTCCGTTTCCGGGGTCTACGGCGGCGCGGCCGACCCCATGCCCCTGCTGACCATGTTCGACAAGCAACTCCAACTCCGCATGGGCCAGGCCAACGTCCACCGCTGGGTCGACGACATCCTCCCCCTGCTCACCGACGAGGATCCGCTCGGCGTCGACGACTTCGCCACGCACCGGATGCCTTTGGAGGAAGCACCGGAGGCATACGAGATGTTCCAGAAAAAGGCTGACGGGGCCGTCAAGGTCCTCTTCAATCCGTGACGGAAGATGGGCGGCCGCGATGATGACGATCCGGTGACCAACAGTGGGCCGGGGCGTGCGCCATGGTTCGGCACGCCCATTACGGCAGTCCCCACCGGCGCCCGTCTATCAGTTGTCCGTGGCCTCTCCCGAATTGGCGCCAGCCGCCGCCCCACCGGCAGGTCGACAGCAGAAAGGGAACTCCATGCCAAAGAAAGATGACCTGAGCAAAGGGGACAAGGTGTCGTGGAAGAGCCACGGCCACACCGTGCCGGGTGAGGTGAAGAAGAAGATCACCGAACGGACCAAAGCGGCCGGCCGGACCGTCGACGCCTCCAGGGGGGAACCTCAGTACGAAGTGAAGAGCGACAAATCCGGCCGCTCCGCAGTCCATAAGCCTGAGTCGCTGCACAAGAAGGGCAAGGGCTCCCGATGAAGGAGGCCACGATCGAAGACCGTGACGAGACGCTGCACGCGTTCAAGGAAGCTGTCAACATGACGGCCGGCCGGCTGAAGAAGTGGCTGGCCACCGAAGAATCCAAAAAGGTCGGACAGAGCGACGGCGGCGAGAGCGTGGGCCACGCATCCGGTATACGCATCATCGAAATCCTCCATACCAAGAAAGACGACCTGAGCAGAGAAGACCTGAAACACATGCGCAAGGTCACCGGCTACGTCCACCGCCACATCGAGCAACGCCCCCACGGCGACATCACCGACACCAAGTGGCGCTACTCCCTCATGAACTGGGGCCACGACCCGAAGAAGACATGACCGACCCCGGCCGGTGGTCTGTCGCTGTCGGAACCGAGTGGCGGCGCCCCTCGCTCCTATTCCGCTCCCGCCCGCAACGGATGCCTACTGCGGCGGGTTCTGCATTCGCGTTGATGCCTCGTGAAGAATGCTGCGGCCCGGGGTCCCGAGGGGTTCGCCTTCGCGCTGCAGGCAACCAGGCGTCGCATAGCCGCCGAAAGCGGCACCATGACGCGGTGCCGGGTCATGCTCATTGAAGGGGACTCACTGAAGCGTCGAGCCCGGACTTACCCGACAGCGTGCGAGCGACGTTCTCGTCCGTGGCGCCCGCACCACGGGGGATGTTCCGCCGGACAGTGTTGCCGGCAGCACGGACTCGTGCTCGTGTGTACCGTCGAGGCGGTCCGGAGTCCTCGGCTCAGGGCGTGGGGGAGGGCTGGGAGTGCAGTACCCGCTGGACTGCCGCGCTTCGTGCTTCTTCCAGGAGGCTCGCCTGCTGATCGGCGCGCTCCAGCAGCGTCTCCAGGGCCGTGGGGGAGAGACGGCCGTCGGTTTCGGCCAGAGCGCGAAGGGTTCGCCAGGCGGCTGCCTTGCCGTGGACGGCGACGAGCATCGATTCGGCCTCCAGGATGTCGCTCAGGGGCGAGCGGGAAATGACGTGACCGTTGGGCTTGAGGCGGCCCGCCTTCTCCGCGAGCCACCCCATGGCGACCTTGGAGTGGCTGATGGGTACGCCCAGGTCAGCCATGATCTGTGCCAACGAGTCCCGGTCTTCCGCGATCCGCCGTGCCAGGCCGGAAAGTACTTCACCGTCCTCGTCGCCCGCGTTCGCCTTCGCCGCTCGACGGAACAGTTCCACGCCACCCGTCGCGGCGGAGTAGTGATCGTTGAGGTAGATGGCGAGGAGCCCTGAACCGGTGCCGGAAGCCTCGTCCTGATGCCCGCGGATGGTGCCGTCCTGATCGTTTTGGGACATCATCTCGCGTTCCACCGAAGCTCCGAGTTCCTTCCAACTGGCCTCGAACTTGGCCAGGCCCTCGTGTTCGAGAGTGTCGGTGACGTCGCCGAAGTCCACGCCGGCTCGCTCCAGTGCCTCGAAGTGGGCCGCGGCGGCCGCGAACTCCTCTGCCTCCACCGGGGGGCCGGGCAGGGCGCCGTGGTCGGCGTACGCGGCCAGCGTGGCGCCCGGCATCGTGTTCACGGTGCCGGCGATGACGAGTTCACTGACGTACCTCGTGTCGGGGTAGGCCGGGTCCTTGACTCCGGTGGACGCCCACAGCGGGCGCTGCATACGTGCGCCGGCCGCGGCGAGGACCTGCCAGCGCGGCTCCAGGAGCATCTCCTCGTAGGCCCTGAACGCCAAGCGGGCGTTGGCGATCGCAGCCTTGCCCCGCAGCGCCCTTGCCTCGGGCGTACCGAGGGCGTCGAGACGGTGGTCGACCTCGGTGTCGACGCGGGAGACGAAGAACGAGGCGACCGAGTGGATGTCCGCCAACGTGCGCCCGGCTGCGTGGGCCTGCTCCAGGCCGCTCTGGTAGGCGTCCATCACCTCGCGGTAGCGGTCCAGGGAGAAGATCAGGGTCACGTTGACATTGATGCCCTCGGCGATGGCGGCGGTGATCGCTTCCAGCCCCTCACGGGTGGCCGGGATCTTCACGAACAGGTTCGGTCGGTCGACGGTCTCCCACAGCCTGCGGGCCTGTTCGCCGGTCGCGGTGGCATCCTGCGCCAGTCGCGGGTCGACCTCGATGGACACGCGTCCATCGATACCGCTGGTGCGCTCGTGGACGGGGGCGAACACGTCGCAGGCGTCACGGACGTCATCGGTCGTGAGAGCGAAGACGGCCTCATCTACGCCTGGACCCGCAGCTGCGAGACGGCGAAGCTGCGCGGTGTAGCGGTCTCCCTTGGACAGGGCGGAAGCGAAGATCGTTGGGTTGGTCGTCACCCCGACCACATGGTTGTCGACGATCAACCCTTTGAGCTCACCGCCGACCAGAAGTTCCCGGGACAGGTCATCGAGCCAGACCGATACCCCGGCGTCGGACAAGGCGGCAAGCCGGTCAGGGGCGGTGGGACCAGACATCCAAGACCTCCAGAGGGGTGTGGCACCACCGGCTGATCACGCTGCGGCGCCCGACACCGTGCCTCCCACGTCTGCCCGCCATATCCCCCGACACGCGCCGGCGGCGCACCCGGCGCGTGGGGGTGACGCCGGGTCGGTCAGGCCTCTCCGTGCCCGGAGCCGGAATCCAGACCGCGGCCCTCGATGTAGTTTTGAAACGCTGCAGGTCGCCGGTGATTCGGCCCTTGGCGAGGCCAAGCCTGCCATCAACATTCTCGGCTAATCCCTCCAGGGCATAGTCGAGGCGCAGCATCATCTTGCACGGCGTGTCGTCCAGGCGAAGGCGACCACTCCCGCCTGCTGACCTAACCGCCCAGCGCCGTTCGTGCCACCCGCTCGTCGGGAATCTGCTCGATGATCTCCGCCGCGAACACCCGCTCCATGCCGCTGACCTTCGTCACCCAGTGGCCATCGCGTCGTTGCGCTGCTCGATGTGCTCCACGCCTTTCATGAACCGCAGGGAGGATTCGAACTGCGTCCACTGGTTGAAGGCGGTGCGCACGGGCACCTCGACCTCGACGCGCTCTCTACGTTCGACAACACGAGCCCCCCAGTTCCACGGCATCCGGATCCCGGAGCCGACTTCCTCACGGAAGCCCTACCCGCAGATGACATGCCTGCCCGACCGGGTTCATTGGGTTCCTTCCTTGACCCCGGCAGCCCGCCTGAATCGGCGGCCGGTTGCCATGCTCGCGGCCGATGGTGGAGGAGGACTGGACAAGGCAGGACCCGCGCGAGCACGGCCCGGACTGCACCACCGTGGCGCCGTCGGGTTACCGCTCGCCGGCGCGGTCAGCCTGGTCCGGCTCCTGCTCCGCCTCTCGTTCGCGGGTGGGCTGGATGGCGCGTTCGTGGGTCGGGGTGCCCTGCATGTCCTTCGGCTCGTCCTGTGCCGGGCGCTGCCGCTCGGGGCGCTCCTGCTCCTCACGACCCTTGCCCGGCTGCTGGTGCTTGTCCTGCATACCGCTCATCGCGCACTCCATGATCGTTGAGGATGCTCATCGTGGCTTACCTGCGGAAGGTGGGGGGTTGGCCGCGCCCTATACATCTCGCTTCGGGGGCCGGGTTACGTCACTTCTGCCGACGGGCGGGGATGATGCCTGCGCGTTCCTTGTCTGCCGCGAGTGGCGGAGTGTCTGCGCCCTCGCCGCCGCGCAATCCGGTGAAGAACTCCTGGAGGGCCTGCACGGAGGTGAACGCAGGATTCCAGCCCAGTTCCTTGTGCGCGCGGGTGCAATCCATCAGAGGTAGACGCAGAACCGCGTCGAAAAGGTCGGGCGAGGCGGGCACCAGGCGGAGTTTCCACGCGGCGGCCAGGGCGGCCCGGACCGGCGCGGCGGGCATCGAGAAGCGTCGCGCGTCGAAGATGTGGGCCAGGACGCCGGCGTCGACCGGGGGCCCGGCCGCCAGGTTGAACGCCCCACTCACCGGTCGGGACACCGCGGCCAGATAGGCGGTGGCGGCGTCATCGCTGTGCAGCGCCTGGAACCGTAGACCCGGCAGGTCCGGTACGGCGGGAATGAGACCGGCGCGCACCAAGCGTCCGGGCAACAGGTGCCCGGCGAAGATCCTGCGCTGCTCGGAGGCGGACTCACGTTTGAAACAGAAGCCGGGCCGCATGCGCACCACACGCACGTCCGGATGGGCGTGTTCGTAGGTGTCGAGGAGACGTTCGAGGTAGGCCTTCTCCCTCGTGTAGGCGGCCTGGGGCCAGCCGTGAGTGGGCCAGGACTCGTCGACCATCCGATCCTTTTGCCCGGGCGAGTACGCGCCGACGGACGAGGGCAGGGACACCGGCCGCTGCCACGGCATCGAACACGCGGCTACTGCCGAGCACGTTGGTGCGCCAGGTCTCGGCGGGGTGGTGGGTGGGTTGAAACTTCCAAGCCAGGTGGATCACCGCGTCGGCGCCGGTGAACAGCGGCACGAGGTCGGGCCCGCCGGGCTCGACGTTCACCGCCTGCCAGCTGGTCTTCGGAGGCTGCCACTTTGGAACGCGGCGAGCCAGGCCCAGGATCGATTCGATGCCCGGGTCATCGGCCAGGGCGCGGACCACACTGGTACCGACATTGCCTGTGGCTCCGACCACCACGACGCGTACGCCACTTCCGGCAGGCCGCGACGGGGCTTGCGAGGTGCTGGGTGATGTCATCCGATCGTTTCCTCTCCATGCAGGGCAAGACAGGCGCCGTACGATCGGCGGCCGCTGAGGTTTGCAGGGCGCGCCTACCCGCGACCGTCGCACCCCATGTCGCGCGTCTCCAAGGCCGCCCTCTATCTGCTGTCGAAGAAGGGAGGCGCTGCCTCCTTCGTCGTCGCAGCTCGTGCCGACGCGGTTTCACAGCGGCCGCCCAAGCGGGAGAGCGTCACCGGGGCAGGCTCCTCACGGCCCAATGCCTGCATACCACTGCCTGACCGGGCGGCGGTACACCAATATGTGTTGATTCCTCTCAGAGGAATCCGGGACGCGTGCCGTGCCCTGTTCATCACTTGGCCGTCCACCGGCGAGTACAGGCGGCTGCGTACAAGACCTCTGCCTCGCAGGGGGGAGAGGGCTGGCGCAGCTGGCCCACCGGCCGGGACACGGCGACACCGGGTCCTCTTCATGGTGCGGCGTGTGCCCCGACGGCCTGCCGGTAGGCCACGTGCCCGCCCAGCGCGCCGCTGACAGCAACGGCAGCCATCCCGCCCAGAGCCCACATCCGTCCCCTTGCCGGGCGGCCGCGAAGCCGAGTCGTCAGGGAAAGGGCATAGCAGGCCACCGCTGCCACGTTGGACGCGGCATGGGCCAGACCGACCCGGGCCTG
>NZ_JBHVPG010000096.1:0-15670 GCF_042887545.1 Streptomyces sp. NPDC057939 | reverse complement strand
CCGCCCCGTTGCGGCCCCGCCCCGCCACGGGGAGACGATGAGACCGGCGGGAAACCACCAAACCCTCCCTGACACGGATCAAGGACATCCCGCCCACCCCCGACCCCACCAACCGACCACCCCCGCCCCACCCGCAACCCCCCACCCCCGACCCCGCCCCACCCACCACCCCCCACCCCCAAACGGATGGTGCCCCGGGCTCGCCGGGGCTCGGTTGGGGGATTCGTCATACCGGGCGTGGCAGCATCCAGGGGTCGGAGGTGATTTTGTGACAAAACGACTGGTTCGTCTTGGGTGTATCGCGGCGGTGTTGGTCGTCGTGGGGTCCCCGCCCCGGGCGCAGGCCGAGCCCGTCGGGGAGTTGCTCGTGCGGCTGCAGGGCCTGTACCAGAAGGCCGAGGAGGCCAGTGAGGCCTACAACGCCGCCGAGGTCGCCCTCAAGGCGCGGCAGGACGACGAGCGGCGCCTCGGCGCCGAGTTGGGGCGGACCCGGTCGGCGCTCAGCGCCGAGAAGGCCGCTGCCGGGCGGCTGGCCCGGGAGCAGTACCAGGGTTCGCGGGAGTTCTCCCCGTACCTGCGGCTGCTGCTCTCCGGGGATCCCCAGCAGGCCGTCGACCAGCGGCGGCTGACCGCCCGTGAAGGGGCCCGCCGGGCCGGGGTCGTGGCGCGGCTGGAGCGGGGTGAGAAGCAGGCCGATGTCCTGGCCGCCGGGGCGCGCAAGGCGTTGGAGGCGCAGCGGGTGCTGGCCGAGGAGCAGAAGCGGCACCGGGAGGACGTCGCGGGGCGGCTGAAGGAGGTCGAGCGGCTGCTGGCGGCGCTCACCCCCGAGGAGTTGGCCCGGCTGGGGGAGCGCGAGGAGGCGGTGACGGCCGGGGCGCAGCGGGATCTGCTCGGTTCGGGCCGGCTGCCCGCCCGTACGGGTACGCCGACTGCGGCGGGTGGCGCCGCCCTGGGGTTCGCGACGGCGCAGATCGGCAAGCCGTACGTGTGGGGCGCCGAGGGACCGGGGTCGTTCGACTGTTCCGGGCTGACGTCGAAGGCCTGGGCGCATGCCGGGCGGTCGATCCCCCGGACCAGTCAGGAGCAGTGGGCGCGGTTGCCGAAGGTGCCGCTGGACCGGCTGCGGCCGGGGGACCTGGTGGTGTACTTCCCGAAGGCCACGCACGTCGCGCTGTACATCGGGGACGGCAAGGTGATCCAGGCGCCGCGGCCGGGGGCATCGGTGAAGGTGTCGCCGATCGCGGCGAACCCGTTGTTGGGAGCGGTGCGGCCGGATCCGGAGGGGACTCCGCTGGCGGAGTTCACCCCGCCGCCGCTGCCCGTGGCCGCGACGGCGGGGGACGATTCCGGTTACTCGGCCGAGGAGGCTCCGGATGCGGAGCCGGCGCTGGAGCCGGCGCTGGAACCGGAGGCGGCGGCGACCTCGGCGAGGTAGTCGGCCGCGTCCTCGGGGTCGTAGAAGTAGTTGTCGAAGTCGGCCGGGTTGTCGAAGCCGTTGGCGAAGCGGTCGGCGACCGGCTGGAGCTGTCCGGCCGCGCCGATCAGGTTCAGCACGTGCTCCGGGGGGACGCCCAGCATGGCGTTCGTCCACTGGGTGACGGGCTTGCCGGTGGTGAACCAGTACTTGTCGAAGGTCGCCTTCATCCATGCCTCGTCGAACGGGTTGTCCCCGTGCATGAGGATCGAGGAGAGGTACGAGGCGGCGCACTTGGCTGCGGAGTTCGAGCCCTGTCCGGTGATCGGGTCGTTGGCGACGACCACGTCCGCGACGCCGAGGACGACGCCGCCGCCGGGAAGCCGGCCGATCGGGTTGCGGACGACCGGTGGGTACCGGCCGGCGAGGGTGCCGCCCGCGTCGGTCAGTTCGACCTCGGTCGCCCGGGCGTACTCCCAGGGCGTGTGGGTCTTCATGAGTTCCAGCGTCAGCGCGAGGTGTTCCGAGGGGTCGTTGACGCCCTTGAAGACGTCGATCGGGCCGCCGGGGATGCCCTCCCAGAAGAGGATGTCGGCGCGCCCGGAGGTGGTGAGGGTCGGCATGACGAAGAGTTCGCCGACGCCGGGCACCAGGTTGCAGCGGACCGCTTCGGTGTCCGGGTGCTCGGGGCGCGGTTCGAGTCCGTGCACGTACGCGACGGCGAGGGCGCGCTGCGGGGCGTCGTGGGGGGATCGCGCCGCGTCCCGCCCGAACATCGAGACGAGTTCGCCCTTGCCCGCGGCGACCAGGACGAGGTCGTACGTGCGGGAGAAGTAGTCGAGGTCGGCGACGGACGCCCCGTGGATGACGAGCTGGCCGCCGCGCTGCGTGAAGGTGTCGAGCCAGCCGGCCATCTTCACGCGCTGGTCGACGGACTGCGCGTGGCCCTTGAGGCGGCCGAGCCAGTCGATGGGGCGGGAGCCGTCGGGGGCGGCGACCGAGACGCCGAGGCCCCGGATCTTCGGGGCCTGCTGCTCCCAGAAGTTGATCCCGAGGTCCCGCTCGTGCTGCAGCGCGGTGTCGAACATGCACTGCGTGGACATGATCCGTCCGGTACGGATCTCGTCCGCGGTCCGGTTGGACATGAGGGTGACCTCGTAGTCCTTCGCCTGGAGGCCGAGGGCGAGTTGGAGGCCGGACTGACCGGCTCCTACGACAAGTATCTTGCGCATCTCACTTCTCACTTCGGGCTGTGGGGACGGGACCGGGAAACGGGACGGAAGCAGGGGACGGAAGCAGGGAACGGAGGCGGGGAACGGAACGGAACACGACCGGAAAGCGGGACGTCACCGGCCTGCGGACCGGGGACCGGGACCGCGGACCGAGAGCCGAGGGCCGCGGCCTGCCGGCCGCCGGGGCGGACGGACGCGACGGGACGCAGGGGCCCGAAACCCGGTACCGGGCCCCGGCCCCGGCAGGTGGATCTATTCGGGTGTCTCGTCCAGTGCGTGACCCACCAGGGTCAGCAGGGATTCGACGACCGAGTCGCGGCGCCGCGCGTCCATGACCACGACGGGCACGCCGGGCGGGATCGAGAGGGCCTCGCGCACGTCCTGCGGCTCGTACGAGCGGGAGCCCTCGAAGTGGTTGACGGCGACGGCGTACGGCAGGCCGCAGCTCTCGAAGTAGTCGAGGGCGGGGAAGCAGTCGCGCAGCCGGCGCGTGTCGGCCAGGACGAGGCCGCCGATGGCGCCCCGCACCAGGTCGTCCCACATGAACCAGAACCGCTCCTGGCCCGGCGTCCCGTAGACGTACAGCACGAGGTCGTCGGCGAGGGTGACCCGGCCGAAGTCCATGGCGACGGTCGTGGTGCGCTTGTCCGGGGTCCCGGTGAGGTCGTCGGTGGGGACGCCGGCCTGGGTCATGACCGCTTCGGTGCGCAGCGGGGTGATCTCGGAGAGGGAGGACACGAAGGTCGTCTTGCCGACGCCGAAGCCACCGGCGACGAGCACCTTCACGGCGACGGGCGCGCGCGAGCGGTCGTACTGCCAGGGCTGGGCGGGCTCGTCGTCCACGAGGGCGGCCGGGTCAGAGACGGCGAAGACCACTGAGCACCCTTTCGAGCAGTGCGCGTTCGGGGCGGCCGGTGCCGTGCCCCGTGCCGTAGACGCGTACGCGGCCCTGGTCGGCGAGGTCGCTGACCAGGACGCGTACGACGCCGAGCGGGAGCTTGAGCAGGGCCGATATCTCGGCGATGGTCCGCATGCGGCGGCACACCTCGACGATGGCGCGCATCTCGGGCGTGCGGTCGTTCGTGGCGGCCGTGCCGGTGTCCAGGGCGGCGACGAACGTCTCCACCAGCAGGACCTGCGTGAAGCGGGTGCGGCCGCCCGTGAGGGAGTACGGGCGGACGCGGGCGGGACGGCGGTCGGCGCCGCGTATCGGAAGTCGGTCGGAGGCCGTACTCCTCACGGGGTGTTCTCCATCGACTGGCGCAGCTCGCTGCGGACTTCGGGGGTCAGGACGTGGCCGGCGCGGCCGACGAACAGGGCCATGTGGTAGGCGACGACGCTCATGTCGCAGTCGGGCGTGGCATGGACGCCCAGCAGGGAGCCGTCGCTGATGGCCATGACGAAGACGGAGCCGTTCTCCATGGCCACCATGGTCTGCTTGACGGTGCCGAACTCCATGAGCGCCGCGGCGCCGGTGGTGAGGCTGCCGAGTCCGGAGACGATGGTGGCGAGGTCGGCCGAGGCGCCGCGGGGGCCCTTCGGGCGGTCCTGCGGGGCGTCCGTGCCTGGCTCGGAGGAGAGCAGGAGGAGGCCGTCGGAGGAGACGACGGCGACGGAGTTGACGCCGGGCACCTCCTCGACCAGGTCGGTCAGCAGCCACTGCAGGTTGCGGGCCTGGGTGCTCAGTCCGTACGTACTGGGCGCGGTCATGTGCGTGCCTCCTGTGCGGTGTCCCCCTGGTCGGTGTGACCCTGCCCCCGGTCCTGCGTACCGTCCTGGTACTGATCCTGGTACTGGTCCTGCGCGAGCTCGGCGGCGACGACGCGCCGCCCGTCCTGGGCGCCCTGGTAGAAGCCGCCGAGGCGGCGGCGCAGTTCCTCGGCGTCGACGCGGCGCGGCTCGGGTCGGGGCTCGGCGGGGCGTGCCGGGCCCGCGGAGGCGCGCGGGGTGCGCTTGGGGAGTCCCTTGTCGGTGACGGCCTCGGTCACGGGGCGCCGGGGGGCGGTCTCGGCCTCGTGTCCGGGGTGGCTGCCCTGGCGGGGGACGAAGTGGTCCTCGGCGTCGGCCCGGTGGTGCGCGCCCCGGTCGGTGTCGGGGGCGGGGACGGTGTAGGGCTGCGCGAGGAGCGACAGTCCTTCGTCCTGTACGGAGACCCGCGCGGCGGCGTCGGCGTCCGGACCGGGGCCTTCCGGCTCGGGGTCCGCCACCGTGAAGGCGTCCGCGTCGGCGTCGGCGACGACGCGTGCGAGGAGTTCCTCGCCGGCTCCGGCGGTGTCCGGCGCCTCCGTTGCCGGGGCGGGCACCGTGAAGACCTGCTCGGCGGGGGGCGTCTGCGCGCTCTCGTCGGCGTCGAAGGCCTCGGCCAGCGGGACGACCCGTACGGGGGCGTCCTCGTCGGCCGGGTCGATCGGCGCCGGTACCGGGTCGGGGACGGGTGCGGAGGCGGTGAAGACCTGGTCGGCCGGCGGCAGTTCCCCGGAGTCGAAGCCCTCGAAGCCCTCAGGGGGTGCGAAGCCCTCGGCGGTGTCGGCGTCGGGCACGACCCGGGCGAGCAGTTCCTCGTCGGGGGTGACCGGCTCGGGCTCGGCGTCCGCGGCCGCGGTGCCGAGGGGGGCGGTGCCGGTGTCGAAGGCGTCGGTGCCGAAGGCTTCCGGGCCGAAGGCCTCGGTGCTCAACGACTCCGTATCGACGGACCCGGTGTCGGGGGTCCCGGTGTCGACGGACCCGGTGTCGAAGGCCTCCGCCAGCGAGACCACCCGCGCCGGCGCCTCCACGGCGGCGGCCGTGTCGGGGTCCGTCAGCTGTGCGGGCTCGGCGGTCTCCGCGCTGTCGTGCTGCGGGCGCAGCCGGGGCGGCAGGGTGTTCTCGTTGGCCTCGGCGACCACACCCGGCAGCTGGAACGCGGGCAGGCCCGGCTCGGCCAGGGTGTGGACCGCGGTGGCGGGGGCGCCGGCGGGGAGCAGCGTCGCGGGGACGACGACCAGGGCCTCGGTGCCGCCGTGCCGCGCGGCGCGCAGCTCGGCCGTCACGCCGTGGCGGGCCGCGAGCCGGCCGGCGACGTACAGGCCGAGGCCGAGGCCGTGTTCGGCTTCCGGTTCCTCGTCGTAGGCCTCGGGGCTGGCCAGCCGGGCGTTGAGGGACTCCAGGCGGTCCTCGGTGACCCCGATGCCGGAGTCCACGACGGACAGGACGACCTCGCCGGAGTCCTGGAGCCGGCCGGAGACCTTGACCTTGGCGTCCGGGGGCGAGAACGTCGTCGCGTTCTCAAGGAGTTCGGCCAGGACGTGCGAGATGTCGTCCGCGGCGTGCCCGGCGACCTGCGTGTACGAGGGGAGGGCGGCCAGTTCGACGCGTTCGTAGCGTTCGATCTCGCTGACGGCCGCCCGCATGACGTCGACGAGCGGTACGGGCAGGCTCTGACCGTGGCCGTGTTCCTGCCCGGCCAGGACCAGCAGGTTCTCGTTGTGGCGGCGCATGACCGTCGCCAGGTGGTCCAGCTTGAAGAGGGTGGCGAGCCGGTCCGGGTCGCCCTCCTTGGACTCCAGTTCCTCGATGACGGCGAGCTGCCGTTCGACGAGGCCCAGGGTCCGCAGCGACAGGGAGACCGAGGTGGTCGACATGATGCGGCGGTGCTCTTCGAGGCCGGCGCGCAGTTCGGCGAGTTCCTTCTCCAGTGCCTCGCGGCCCGAGGCGAGGGCCTCGTTGCGGCCGATGAGGCGGCGCCGGTCGGCGTCGAGTCCGGCGACGCGGGTGTGGAGGGCGACCGTCTGGTCGCGCACGGAGTTGAGGTGGCGGACGACTTCGGCGAACTCGTCGTTGCGGCCGGTGAAGCGGACCGGCTCGACGGAGCCCTCCGCGGTCGACAGCCGTTCCGCGCCGCGGCGCAGTACGGACAGCGGCCGGGTGAGGGATCGGGCGACGGCGGTGGAGAAGCCGATGACGAACAGGAACAGGACGCCGAGTACGGCGACGACGAGTTCCAGGCGGGTCACGTCGTCGTCGCGCTGGGTGGCGAGGGCGGTGGCCCGGTTGCCCGCGAGGGTGGATTCCACGGACCGCATGCGGTCGATGCGGGCCGTGAGGGCCGTGCCGACGGCTCCGGCGTCGACCTTGCGGTCGGCGGGGGTCAGCGTGGGCCGGTCGGTGAGCCGCTTGAGGTAGTCGTCGGCGGTCTTGACCTCGGGGCCGGTGACGGTGACGGCGAGGGTCTCGCGCACGTCGGGCCGGGCGATCCGCGCGAAGTCGTCGAGCGCGGCCTGTTCGCGGACGCGGGAGCGCTGCGAGGCGGTGGTGAGCTCGTCGACGGCCGGTGCGTTGGCGGGCTGGTCGCCGCGCGGGACGGCCAGCGCGGCTAGCAGCAGTCCGCGGGTCGCCGAGGCCTGCTCCACGGCTCGGCCGAGGGGGACCAGGGGGCGCGTGGTGCCGAGGGCGGCCTCGGCGCGCGGCGGGGTGAGTTCGACGAGCCGGTCGCCGGGGGCGAAGAGTTCGGCGAGGACGCCGGCGTAGGCCTGGTGGGCGGCGATGGCGGTGCCCTTGCCGTCGACGGCCTCGGTACGGACGGCCTGGATCTTGCCGAGGGCGCCCGCGAGTTCCTCGTCGGCTTCGGCCCGGACCTCGGCGAGTTGCCGGTCGGTACGGGCGGTGCGCTCGTCGACGGGGCCCTTGGCGGCGCCGGGTCGGCCCTTGGCCACGTACTCGACGACGGCGTCGCGCTCGTCGCCGAGGAGGTGGGTGAGGGTGAGGGTGTGCCGCGTCTGCTCCGCGAGGGTGACCAGGCGTTGTGAGTCGTTCAGTTCCCTCGTGGCGGAGACGACGGCGGGTGCGCCGGCCGCGAGGACGGTGAGTCCGGCGACTGCCACACCGATGACCAGCCTGCGGCGGACGCGTACGCGCCGTCCTG
This sequence comes from Streptomyces sp. NPDC057939, assembly GCF_042887545.1. Classification (NCBI taxonomy): domain Bacteria; kingdom Bacillati; phylum Actinomycetota; class Actinomycetes; order Kitasatosporales; family Streptomycetaceae; genus Streptomyces; species Streptomyces sp. NPDC057939. Next base: position 8,124 of record NZ_JBHVPG010000096.1, on the reverse strand, counting down.
CCTTGGCGGGTCCGTCGGCGCTGGCGGTGCCGTTCTTCCGAGACCGCTTCTTCTGCACCGGTGCTCGCAATCCTGTACGTGTGCTCGTGCTCGTCTACTCGTGTGGCCGAGGTAACGGCCGGTCAACAAGTAAACGCCCCCTGCCCCCTCGTACCGCCTCAGACCTTTGCAGTGTGATGCGAAGAGAGCCGCACATCGCCCACCCGGCCACTCGAAGGAGTGAACATCACGGAGGAGTGGCCGACCAACTCGGGCACCCCGTGTCAGGGGCCGCTCGTGGACGGGTGGTTGAAAGATCGAGCCGGGCTTTGGCACTATGCCCGCCCACATCGCCACGGGGTGCCGGCGGTCGGGCCGTCCGGGGCGCGCCACCACTCCCCCGTATTGGTATGGACCTTCCTGCGCGCGCGGGCCCTCGGCGGGCAGAATGTCCCCATGCGCATCGACCTCGCCACGGCCCCCGGCGACCCGGAACGCCCCAATGAGGACTGGCTGTCGGCCTCGGCGCCCTCTTCGGGCGGCGGCGTCCTGGTGGTCCTGGACGGAGTCACCCCGCCACGCGGCGGCGACGGGTGCGTGCACGGCGTGCCGTGGTTCTCGGCGCGGCTCGGCGGCCGATTGACCGAACTGTCCGGATCGCGGCGGGACATGTCGCTGGACCGGATTCTGGCGCGGGCCATCGGCGACACCGCCGACGCCCACCGGGACACCTGTGACCTTTCTCACGCACGGACCCCCCAGGCGACGGTGGTGATGGTCCGCTGGGACGGGTCCTGCGTGGAGCACCTCGTGCTGTCGGACTCGGTGCTCCTGCTGCGCGGGGCCGACGGCCGGGTCTCGGCGGTGCTCGACGACCGGCTGGACCGGATCCCGGGCGAGGTCCTGCGGTCGGTCGCGGCGACGGACGCGCTGCGCAACGCCGAGGGCGGGTTCTGGACGGCGGCCGCGGACCCGGCGGTGGCGGACCGGGCCGTCACCGGACGCACCCCGCGCGGGGAGGTCGTGGCGGTGGCCGCGCTCACGGACGGGGCGAGCCGCTGGACGGACACGTTCGGGGAGGGCGACTGGGCGGCCTGCCTGGACGTGCTGCGCAAGGAGGGCGCGGAGGGCCTGATCGGGCGGGTGCGGGCGGTCGAGTCCGATCCGCTGCGCCCGTCCGCCCGGTACAAGCGGCACGACGACGCCTCGGCGGCCTACGCGGAGCTGTAGCGGCGGGCGGGGCGGTGGGCCGGGGCGGCGTGACGGCGCGTTGGGCCGGGCCGCGGCGGCGTGACGGAGCGCCCGGTCGGGGCGGCGTGACGGTGGGCCGGGGCTCACTCCTCGCCGGAGTTGAGCTGGCGCAGGAGTCTGGCCAGCTCCGCCACCTCGCCCCGGTCCCAGTCCGCCAGCTTGCGCATGTACTGCTCGCGGCGGGCCCCGCGGACCCGCAGGAAGCGGTCCCGGCCCTCGTCGGTGAGGCCGACGAGGAAGGCGCGGCCGTCGGCGGGGTCCGGCTCCCGGGCGACCAGGCCCAGCACCTCCAGGGCCCGCAGCTGGCGGCTCATGGTGGCCTTGCCGACCCCGAAGTAGGCGGCGAGTTCGGTGGCCCGCTGCCGGCCCGCCGCCTCCAGTCGGACGAGGAGTCCGTAGGCGGCGGGCTCCAGCTCCGGGTGGAGGGCGCGGGCCATCTCCCCGGAGGAGGCCCGGGCGCGCCGGAGGAAGACGGACAGCTCCCGCTCCAGGGCGAGGAACTCCTGGTCTTCGCTTCCGTGCACGTCCGCTCCCGTTCGATGCTGTGTGTGGCGGTCGCGTTGCCGCCGTCCTCGGCCCGGGTCCCTCGCTGACATCTTTGTTCGAGACCCGCTGCGCGGGCCCCAGTATTTCGCAGCGGAAGCCGCGAAGGCCCGGGGCCCCGCCGGAGCGGGTCCCGGGCCCTCGTTCGGGCGGCCGGTCGGGGGCCGGTCGGGCGACCGGTCAGGCCGCCTTGGTGAAGGACACCTCGGCGGGGGCGAGGGCCAGCTCCAGGACCTGGCGCACGTCCGTCACCGGGTGCACCTCCAGCCCCTCCAGCACCTCCGCCGGGACGTCGTCCAGGTCGGCCTCGTTCCGCTTCGGGATGATCACCGTGGTCAGTCCGGCCCGGTGCGCGGCCAGCAGCTTCTGCTTGACCCCGCCGATGGGCAGGACCCGTCCGGTCAGGGAGACCTCGCCGGTCATCGCCACGTCGGTGCGGACCTGCCGGCCGGAGAGCAGCGAGGCGAGGGCCGTCGTCATGGTGATGCCGGCGCTGGGGCCGTCCTTGGGGACCGCGCCCGCCGGGAAGTGGATGTGGACGCCCCGGTCCTTCAGGTCGGCGACGGGCAGCTCCAGTTCGGCGCCGTGCGAGCGCAGGAAGCTGAGGGCGATCTGCGCCGATTCCTTCATGACGTCGCCGAGCTGGCCGGTGAGGGTGAGCCCGGCGGCCCCGGTCTCGGGGTCGGCGAGCGAGGCCTCCACGAACAGCACGTCCCCGCCGGCCCCGGTCACGGCGAGGCCGGTTGCGACGCCGGGCACGGCGGTGCGCCGCTCGGCGGGGTCCTGCGCGGACTCGGGGACGTGGTGCGGCCGGCCGATGAGCGCCCGCAGGTCGTCGGGTCCCAGGGTGAGCGGCAGGTCCCGCTCCCCCAGTTCGTTCTGGGACGCCACCTTGCGCAGCAGTCGGGCGAGGGAGCGCTCCAGGGTGCGCACGCCAGCCTCGCGGGTGTACTCGCCCGCGAGCTTGCGCAGGGCGGCGTCCTCGATGACGACCTCGTCGGCGCCGAGGCCGGCCCGCTCCAGCTGTCGGGGCAGGAGGTGGTCGCGTGCGATGACGACCTTCTCGTCCTCGGTGTACCCGTCGAGGCGGACGAGTTCCATCCGGTCGGCCAGGGCCTCGGGGATGGCCTCCAGGACGTTGGCGGTGGCCAGGAAGACCACGTCGCTCAGGTCCAGTTCGACTTCGAGGTAGTGGTCGCGGAAGGTGTGGTTCTGGGCCGGGTCGAGGACTTCGAGGAGGGCGGCGGCCGGGTCCCCGCGGAAGTCGGAGCCGACCTTGTCGATCTCGTCGAGGAGGACGACGGGGTTCATGGACCCGGCCTCCTTGATGGCGCGGACGATCCGGCCGGGGAGCGCGCCGACGTAGGTGCGGCGGTGGCCGCGGATCTCGGCCTCGTCCCGCACGCCGCCGAGGGCGACGCGGACGAACTCGCGGCCCATGGCGTGCGCGACGCTCTCGCCGAGGGAGGTCTTTCCGACGCCGGGCGGGCCGACGAGGGCCAGTACGGCCCCGCCGCGGCGGCCGCCGACGACGCCCATGCCGCGCTCGCCGCGGCGCTTGCGCACGGCGAGGTACTCGGTGATGCGGTCCTTCACGTCGCTCAGTCCGGCGTGCTCGGCGTCGAGCACCGCGCGGGCGCCGCGGATGTCGTAGGAGTCCTCGGTGCGCTCGTTCCAGGGCAGTTCGAGGACGGTGTCGAGCCAGGTCCGGATCCAGGAGCCCTCCGGGCTCTGGTCGCTGGAGCGTTCGAGCTTCTCGACCTCCTTGAGCGCGGCCTCGCGGACCTTCTCGGGCAGGTCTGCGGCCTCGACGCGGGCACGGTAGTCGTCGGACTCCTCGCCGTCCTTCTCCCCGTTGATCTCGCGGAGTTCCTTGCGGACCGCCTCCAGCTGGCGGCGCAGGAGGAACTCGCGCTGCTGCTTGTCGACGCCGTCCTGGACGTCCTTGGCGATGGACTCGGCGACGTCCTGTTCGGCGAGGTGGTCGCTGAGCCACCGGACGGCGAGGCGGAGCCGGGCGACGGGGTCGGCGGTCTCCAGGAGCTCCACCTTCTGGGCCACGGTCAGGAACGGCGAGTAGCCGGAGTTGTCGGCGAGCGCGGAGACGCCCTCGATCTGCTGGACCCGGTCGACCACCTGCCAGGCGCCGCGCTTCTTGAGCCAGGTGGTGGCGAGGGCCTTGTACTCGGTGACCAGTTCGGCGACGGCGCCGGGCAGCGGGTCGGGTTCCTGCTCGTCGACGCTCTCGCCCTCCACCCACAGGGCGGCGCCCGGCCCGGTGGTCCCGGCGCCGATGCGGACGCGGCCGCGGCCGCGGATCAGGGCGCCGGGGTCCCCGTCGGAGAGCCGGCCGACCTGCTCGACGGTGCCGAGCACGCCGGTGCCCGCGTACGTCCCGTCGACCCGCGGGACCAGCAGGACCCGGGGCTTCGCGGCGCCGGCCCCGGTGCCGGCCGCGGCCTGTGCGGCCTCCACGGCGGCGCGCACGTCGGCGTCGGACAGGTCCAGCGGAACGACCATCCCCGGCAGCACGACCTCGTCGTCCAGCGGCAGCACGGGCAGGGTGAGCGGTACGGACGTCGAAGCCATGATCTTCCCTCCGGCAGTGAACTTGAGCTATGTCGACTCAATGCACGTGAGTCCCCCGATGTTCCCCAACGAGCGTTCGCCGGGGGCGAACGGCCGTCCGGGGGCGGGGGCCGGGGGCTTCGAAGTTCCGATCCGGCGTCGAGGGGCCGGCCGTGACAGCGCATGAGGGAAGTGCTCCGGCGCGGGCCTCGTCGGGGTGGGCTCAGGTCAGGGGGGAGGCCTTCACGTCGCCCGATGTCGTTTCCAGGCGCAGTCGGGAGGGCGCGGCCGGGGCGTGGGGCAGGGTGATGTCGCGGTCGCCGGAGCTGCTGGAGCCGGACAGTTGGTACGGGGCCGTGGGGACGCGGAGCGTGAGGTCTCCCGAGGTGGTGACGGCGCTCACCGAGACCGGCACCGTCGTGAAGGCCAGGCGGGCGTCGCCCGATTCGGAGCGGACGTCGGCCTCCGGGCCGGACAGGGCGTCGGCGGTGATCGACCCGGAGGACGTACGGACCTTCAGCGGGCCCGCGATCCGTTCGGCCCGCACGTCACCTGAGTCCGAGGTCAGCTCCGCCGCCGCGACGCCCGTCACCGTGATGCGGCCGCTGCTGTTGCCGACCTTGACCTTCGCGGAGGCGGGGACCTCCAGCCGGTAGTCGACGTAGCAGCTCTCCGCGCAGCCGGCGGTGAAGGTGAGGACCCCGTCGGTCACCCGTTGAGCGGGCTCGGGCGCGGTGTCCCCGCGGTAGTGCACGGTCCGGTGGACGACGACCCCCGGCCCGGTGCCCGGCGTCACCTCGACGGAGCCGCGCCGCCCGTCCGTGACCTCGACGGCCGCGACCGCCTCGGTGACGGTGGCGTCGGCGGACGCCGTCCTCGTGTGGATGCCGTCCCCGATGCCGTCGACGGAGCACCCGGCGAGGACGAGGAGCACGGCGGCCGCCGTGGCGCCGACCGTCTTGCGGGCCAGTAGGGCTGATGCGGTATCGGATGCCATGCGGAAAGTCTGTCGATCCGGCGCTCCCGGCACGCTGGTGCCGGTACCCGGGCCGGGGTGGGGTTATCCCCCGGCGAGGGCGCCCGGGAGCCGGCCCCCGAGCCGCGAGGCCGCCCGGGAGCCGGCCCCGGATCAGCCGCCCGACGGGCCGCCGGTCTCCACCGGTCGCCGGCCGGCCGGGTCGCCCCACTCGCTCCACGAGCCGTCGTACACCGCGAGGTCCCGGTACCCGGCCAGGGTCGCGCCGAGCGCGAGGACGCAGGCCGTGACCCCGGATCCGCAGCTGAAGTAGAGCCGCTCCCGGCTCCCCGTCAGCGGCGCGAAGGCCGCGCGGAGTTCGTCCGCGGTCAGCATCAGCCCGTCGGGACCCTGGAGTTCCCCGAAGGGCAGGTTCACCGCGCCCGGCATGTGGCCGCCGCGCAGGCCCGCGCGCGGCTCCGGGGCGGTTCCGGCGAACCGGCCCCGGGTGCGGGCGTCGACCACGGTCGCGGCCGGGTCGGTCAGGGCCGCCGCGACGGTGTCGGCGTCGACGACCAGCCCGGGGCGCGGCCGGGCGGTGAAGGAGCCGGGCGGGCCCGCGTACTGCGGCGCGGCCTCCTCGACCGGCAGGCCGGCGGCCGTCCAGGCGGGCAGGCCGCCGTCCAGGACTGCGACCCGGTCGAAGCCCATGGCGCGCAGCATCCACCAGGCGCGGGCGCTGGAGTGGATGCCGGCGCCGTCGTAAACGACGACGGTGTCGGTGTCGTCCACGCCGAGGTCGCGCATCGCCGCGGCGAACTCCTCGGGGCCGGGCAGCGTGTGCGGGGCGGCGGCGGTGTGGTCGGACAGGGCGCCGTCGAGGTCGAAGGGCCGTGCTCCCGGGATCCGGGTCCGCGCGCCCCGGTGGGCTCCGACGGAGGCGTCGAACAGCACCGGTCCGTTCCCGCCGAGCCGCTCAGCGAGCCATGCCGCCCCGACGAGGGGCCCGGGCAGGTCCGCGACCCCGGTGCGGACGACGGGAGGGGTGGGCGTGGGTTCCGCTGACGGCGGCACGGGCGACTCCGGAGGATCGGCGGGGCGCGGCGGCGGGACGGGAGCCCGCAGCGCGGCGTGGTCGGGTCATCCTCGCGCCCGACGCCCCCGGGGTCGCGGGATTTTCCGCGACGGCCGTGGTCGCCCGAAGCGGCAGCCGGAGGAACGCCGCCGACCGGAGCCGCCCGCCCCGGCCGCGGCCCCCGCGGCGGGCGTCAGCCGCAGTCGCCCGGGCGGGCGTACACCGCGACGCGCGCCCCCCGCACCGGGGTCATCGAGCACAGGGTGAAGGAGGACTCCAGCGCTTCGCGCTTGGCGGCTTCGTGCGGGTAGGGGTCCAGGGGCTGTCCGACGGGGTCGAGGAGGGCGATCACCCGGGGGGAGGCGGCCAGGGCGGCGCGAATGGCGTCGGGGGTGCGCTCGGTGCCCTGGAGGCTCCGCGAGTCGGCCGGGGAGCGGTCCAGGGCCACGTCCCGCAGGCCCGCGTACGTGTCGGGCGAGGACAGCAGCCACTCCCGCCGCCGGGAGGGCATGAAGAGGACGGCGTCCCCGGGCCCGGCCCGTTCCCGGACGGCGGCGGCCACGGCGAGGACGTCGTCCTTGCGGCTGTCCGGGGTCCGCAGCCACGCCGACCACATCGCGAACGGCACGGCCAGCGCGGCCACCAGCAGCCACGGCCACACGCCCCGCGCCCGCGCGAGCCGCGCCCCGGCGAGCAGGGCGAGGCCGGTCAGGGAGTAGAGGACGTACCGGTCGACGTACCAGGGGTGCACGAGGGAGACGGCCATCAGGAGCCCGGGCGGGAGCAGCGCGAGCGGTACGGCGACCCGTACGAGGTCCCGTTCGCCGGGCGGGGCCTTGCGCGCGAGCAGCAGGACGGCGGCCGTCAGGACCCCGTACGCCGCCCAGTCCTGCCAGGACGGCCGGCCGAGCCAGCCCAACTGCTGCTGCGCCTGCCGGGCGCTGATCACCGCGAGCGGCAGCAGTGCGGCGACGACCGCGGCGGCGCCCCACCGCCAGCCGCGGGCGTGCCGGGCGGCGGGGGCGTGGGCGAGCAGCGCGAGGACGGCGAACTCGTGCAGCCAGCAGCCGAGGAGCAGCACCAGGGCGTAGGCGGTCCAGCGGCCGCGGAGCATCAGGTACGTCGCCCAGATCACGGCGGCCGCGACGAGGGCGTACGAGCGCCCCTCCTGCGCGTACATCTGCACCGGCGGCAGGACGGCGTAGGCGGTTCCGGCCGACAGCGCGGCCCGCTCCCCCACCGTCCGATGGGCGACCGCGGCCACTCCGGCGGCCGCGAGGGCCGTGCCGGCGACGGAGGGCAGCCGCAGCGCCCACAGGCCGCCGTCACCGAGGGCGAACACCCCGTGCATCAGCAGGTAGTGGAGGCCGTGGACGGCGTCGACCTGCCCGAGGAGTTCCCACAGACCGGTCAGGGGCCGGTGGGCCACCTGCCAGGTGACGGACTCGTCGCGCCACATGCTGCCGCCGTCGGGGCCGCGCCGCAGGCCCCAGAGGCCGAGGAGCAGGGCCACCAGCGGGGGGAACACGCGCCAGGGGGCGATGCGGCGGATGACGGCCTCCTGGTGCTTACGGACGGGTGGTGGGGGCCTCCATACTCGGGGTTCGGATCGAGACCCGCGGAGGTGGGTGTGCGAGCGTTCCGAACGACGACGCCGACGACGGGACGGGCGGCGGCTCGGCGGGCTGCGGCGGGGCCGGCGCGGACGGCCGCGACGCTGGGTGCGGTGGTCCTGGGCGCGGTGCTCCTGGCC
>NZ_JBHVPG010000095.1:0-15985 GCF_042887545.1 Streptomyces sp. NPDC057939 | reverse complement strand
ACGGTGTCCGGACCTTGGAGGCCGCCGGGGTGAGCACGTACCTCGAACTCGGGCCCGACGGGATCCTCTCCGCCCTCGCCCAGGACTGCCTCACCGACACCGCGGACGCCGCCTTCGTGCCCGTCCTGCGCGCCGGCCGCCCCGGCGGCGAAACCGGGACCGTCACCGCCGCCCTCACCCACGCCCACACCCGCGGTGTCGCCCTCGACTGGCGGGCCTACTTCGCCGCCACCGGGAACCACGCCCGGCGCGTCGACCTGCCCACCTACCCCTTCCAGTCCCGGCGCCACTGGCCCGAGCCCGCCGCGCCCGCCGCGCCCGCCAGCGCGGCGGCGCAGGCCGGGTCCGCCGACGGGAACGGGGCCGACACCCGGTTCTGGGACGTCATCGAGCGGGCCGACCTGACCGCGCTCGCCGACGAGTTCGACGTCGACGGCGACAGGCCGTTCAGCGCCGTACTGCCCGCCCTCTCCGCCTGGCGGCGGGACCGGCAGGCACAGGCGGAGGCCGACTCGCTCCTGTACCGCGTCACCTGGCAGCCGTCGACCGGTCAGGGCCGGGACAAGGGCACGCCGGCCGCCGGCACGTGGCTCGTCGCCGTGGCCGCGCCGCAGGCGACGGACCCGTGGGTCCGCACCCTGACCGACCGCCTGAACGGTGCCGGAGCCACGATCCTGCCGCTCCCGCTCGACATCGCCCACGGCGACCCCGCGGTACTGCGCACCCACCTCGACGAGCGGCTCCGTGAGGCCGCGGCGGACCTCGCCGCCGGACCGGTCACCGGAGTCCTGTCGCTCCTGGCACTCGACGAACGGCCGCACCCCGAACACCCCGCAGTGCCCGTCGGGCTCGCCCTCACCGCCGCCCTGGCCTCCGTACTCACCTCGGAGGAGTTCACCTCCGCCCCGGAGGCACGGGACAGCGGCTGCGCCGACGCACCCCTGTGGTGCGTCACCCGCGACGCCGTCGCAGCCGTCCCCGGCGACACCCTCGGCGGCGCCACCCAGGCGCAGGTCTGGGGCCTGGGCCGGGTGTTCGCGCTGGAGCACCCCGACCGCTGGGGCGGACTCCTCGACCTTCCCGAGGTCTGCGACGAACGCGTACTGACCCGCCTGCCCGCCACCCTCACCGCCGCCGGCGACGAGGACCAGCTCGCCCTGCGCGCGGCCGGCCCGTTCGTACGACGCCTCGCACGCGCCACCGTCCCGGCGGACGCGACCGGCGCCCGCTGGACCCCGGACGGCAACGTACTCATCACGGGCGGCACGGGCGCCCTCGGCCGCCACGTGGCCCGACGCCTCGCCGAACGCGGCGCGCGACACCTCGTGCTCGTCAGCCGGGCCGGCGCCGACGCACCCGGCGCCGGCGAGGTCCGCTCGGAACTCGAAGGGCTCGGCGCGGCCGTCACCCTGGCCGCCTGCGACGTCACCGACCGGGAGGCCCTGAGGACACTCGTCGCCGGCCTGGCGGCCGACGGGACTCCCGTACGCGCCGTCGTGCACGCGGCCGGCATCTCCCAGCCGCCCGGCACCGGCACCGACCTGCCCGGCTTCGCCCGGATCGTCACCGCCAAGACCGCTGGCGCCGTCCACCTGGACGCCCTGTTCGACGCGCCGGACTCCCTCGACGCGTTCGTCCTCTTCTCGTCCATCGCCGGTACGTGGGGCAGCGGCGGACAGTCGGCGTACGCCGCCGCCAACACCTTCCTCGACGCGCTCGCCGAGCGCCGCGCCGCCCGCGGGCTCGCCGCCACGGCGGTCGCCTGGGGACCGTGGGCGGAGGGCGGCATGGCCGCCGAGGGAGACGCCGAGGAACAGCTCACCCGGCGCGGGCTGCCGCCCGTCGCCCCCGCCACCAACCTGACGGCCCTGGAACGCGCCCTGACCGGCCGGGAGGCGACCATCACCGTCGCCGACGTCGACTGGTCACGGTTCGCCCCGGTGTTCGCCGCGGCGCGCCCCCGCCCCCTCATCGGCGACCTGCCCGAGGTGCGCGACGCACTGCGCGGCGACGCACCCGCCGGCGCGGCCACCGACTCCGGCACCACGCCGGCCGACTCTGCCGCGGCCGTACTGCGAAAGCTCACCGACCTGTCCGGCGACGACCGGGACGCGGCCCTCCTCGACCTCGTGCGCGAGCACGCGGCCGCGGCACTCGGCCACCCCTCCGCGGACGCCGTCGCACCGGACAGGGCCTTCAAGGACCTGGGCTTCGACTCGCTCACCGCGGTCGAACTGCGCAACCGCCTGGGCGCCGCCTGCGGCCTGCGACTGCCCTCCAGCCTGGTCTTCGACTATCCCAACCCGCAGGCCCTCACCCGCCACCTGCTGCACACCCTCTTCCCCGGGGGCACCGGCGCCACCGGCGTCCCGTCCGTCACGGACCTGGACAGCGACCCACAGGACGCGGAACTGCGCCGTACCCTGGCCGGCATCCCCATCGGCCGGATCCGCGAAGCGGGACTCCTGGACACCCTCCTCAGGCTCGCCGCCCCCGACACCACGGCCTCCGGCCCGGGTCCGGAGGCCGCCGACGCCGCAGGGTCCATCGACACGATGGACCTCCAGGACCTCCTCGACCTCGCCCTCGACGGTGGAGGGCCCGACGACGACGGCCCCACCGGCGACACCACCAGCAACAGCAACTTCTGACCTGCCCGAAGTGCGGAGTAACTGATGACCACCCCGAACGAAAAAGTCGTTGAAGCGCTGCGGGCCTCCCTCAAGGAAACCGAGCGGCTGCGCCGCCGGAACCAGGAGCTCACCGACGCCTCCCGCGAACCCATCGCGATCGTCGGCATGAGCTGCCGCTTCCCCGGCGGGATCGGATCACCCGAGGACCTGTGGAAGCTCGTCGAGAGCGGCGGCGACGCCATCTCCGGGTTCCCCACCGACCGCGGCTGGGACATCGAGTCGCTGTACGACCCCGACCCCGACCACGCCGGCACCACGTACGCCCGCCACGGTGGATTCCTCCACGAGGCACCCGACTTCGACGCCTCCTTCTTCGGGATCTCCCCCCGCGAGGCCCTCGCCATGGACCCGCAGCAGCGCCTGCTGTTGGAAACCTCGTGGGAAGCCTTCGAACGGGCCGGCATAGACCCGGCGACCCTGCGCGGCAGCCGGGCCGGGGTGTTCGTCGGCGCGTCCGCCAACGCCTACGGAGCCGGCTCGGGCGAACTGCCCGACGGCGTCGAGGGGCACCTCCTCACCGGCACCGCCTCCAGCGTGGTCTCCGGCCGCCTCGCCTACGTCTTCGGCCTGGAGGGCCCCGCCGCCACCGTCGACACGGCCTGCTCCTCGTCGTCCGTCGCCCTGCACATGGCCGTCCAGGCACTGCGCCAGGGGGAGTGCTCGCTCGCCCTGGCCGCCGGTGTCACCGTCCTCGCCGGCCCGGAGGTCTTCGTCGAGTTCAGCCGCCAGCGCGGGCTGTCGCCCGACGGCCGCTGCAAGTCCTTCGCCGAGGCCGCCGACGGCACCGGCTGGTCGGAGGGCGTCGGCGTCCTCCTGGTGGAACGCCTCTCCGACGCCCGCCGCAACGGCCACCACGTCCTGGCCGTCGTCCGGGGCTCCGCCGTCAACCAGGACGGCGCCTCCAACGGCCTGACCGCCCCCAACGGCCCCGCGCAGCAGCGCGTCATCCGCCAGGCCCTCGAAAGCGCCCGCCTCACCCCCGGCGACATCGACGCCGTGGAGGCGCACGGCACGGGAACCACCCTGGGCGACCCGATCGAGGCCCAGGCCCTGCTGGCCACCTACGGCCAGGACCGCCCCGCGGACCGACCCCTGTGGCTGGGCTCCCTGAAGTCCAACCTCGGCCACACCCAGAACGTCGCCGGTATCGCCGGTGTCATCAAGATGGTCATGGCGATGCGGCACGGCGTGCTGCCCCGCACCCTCCACGTCGACGAGCCGACCTCGCACGTCGACTGGTCGGCGGGCGCGGTCGCGCTGCTCACCGAGCAGCAGCCCTGGCCGCTGACCGGTCGCCCGTACCGGGTCGGCGTCTCCGCCTTCGGCGTCAGCGGCACCAACGTGCACACGATCATCGAGCAGGCCCCGGAGGCCGACCGGACCCCCGCGGACGGCACCGGAACGCCCGCCCCCGCGACCGCCCCGGTCGTACCGTGGCTGCTCTCCGCGAAGGGCACCGACGCCCTGCGCGCACAGGCCGGACGGCTGCTCGCGCACGCCGCGGAACACCCCGGGGCGAGCCCCGTGGACATCGCCAGGACGCTGGCCGTCGGCCGGACGGCGTTCGAGGACCGCGCGGTGGTGGTCGCCCCCGACCGCGACGGCCTGCTCGCCGGCCTCACGGCACTGGCCGAGGACGGCCCGGCGGCAGGAGTGGTATCGGGCTCCTCGGCCGGCGGGAAGCTCGCCTTCCTGTTCACCGGTCAGGGCAGCCAGCGGCTCGGGACGGGGCGCGAACTGTACGACGCGTTCCCGGTGTTCGCGGCCGCGCTGGACGCGGTGTGTGAGGGCATGGATCTCGAACTGCCGCTGAAGGATGTGCTGTTCGGATCCGAAGCGGAGATTCTGGACCGGACGGAGTACACGCAGCCGGCGTTGTTCGCGGTCGAGGTGGCGTTGTTCCGTCTGCTCGAATCGTGGGGTGTGCGGCCGGACTTCGTGTCGGGGCATTCGATCGGTGAGATCGCTGCCGCGCATGTGGCGGGTGTGTTGTCGCTGGATGACGCGTGCGTGTTGGTTGCGGCGCGTGGTCGCCTGATGCAGGCGCTGCCAGCGGGTGGCGTGATGATCGCGGTTCAGGCGTCGGAGGCGGAGGTTCTGCCGCTGCTGACCGATCGGGTGAGCATTGCGGCGGTCAATGGTCCGCAGTCGGTCGTGATCGCGGGTGACGAGGATGCCGCCGTTGCGGTGGTGGAGTCGCTCGGTGAGCGGAAGAGCAAGCGGCTCACGGTGAGCCACGCGTTCCACTCGCCGCACATGGACGGCATGCTCGACGAGTTCCGCCAGGTGGTGGAGGGACTGGAGTTCTCGACCCCGAGCATTCCGGTCGTGTCGAACCTGACCGGTGCCCTGGTCGCCGACGGCGAGATGGGTACGGCCGAGTTCTGGGTCCGGCACGTCCGCGACGCCGTCCGCTTCCTCGACGGCGTACGCGCCCTGGAGGCCGCCGGGGTGACGACGTACCTCGAACTCGGCCCCGACGGAATTCTCTCCGCCCTCGCCCAGGACTGCCTGACCCCGGGATCCGCCGACCAGGGCCCGGCCTTCGCACCCGTCCTGCGCAAGGGCCGCCCCGAGGCCGAGGCACTGGTGACCGCCCTCGCACGGGCCCACGTCCACGGCGTCCGGGTCGACTGGCAGGCCTTCTTCTCCGGCACCGGTGCCGGACGCGTCGACGACCTGCCCACCTACGCCTTCCAACGGCAGCGCTACTGGATCGAGCCCGGAAGCCCGATCGGTGACCTCGGCGCGGCCGGACTGGACGGTGCCGCGCACCCGCTGCTCGGCGCCACGGTCGCCCTCGCCGACTCCGGGGGCCTCGTCTTCACGGCGATGCTCTCGTCGACCACCCACCCCTGGCTCGTCGACCACGCCGTGATGGGTAGCGTCCTGCTCCCGGGCACCGCGTTCGTCGACCTGGCGATCTGGGCCGGCGACCAGATCGGTTGCGGAACCGTCGAGGAACTCACCCTCGAAGCACCGCTCGTCCTGCCCGAACGCGGCGGCGTACAGCTCCAGATGCACGTGAGCGCGCCCGACGCCGACGGAAGCGGCCGCCGCTCCCTCAGCCTCTCCTCCCGCGCGAAGGACAGCGCACCCGACGAGCCCTGGACGCGGCACGCCGGCGGCGTACTGGCCCCCGCACCCCTCGCCGCGGCCCCGACGCCGTTCGCGGCCGGACCGTGGCCCCCCGCGGGTGCCGAGCCCCTTCCCACGGAGAGCCTCTACGCGGACCTCGCCGAGGTCGGCATGGGCTACGGCCCGGTGTTCCGCGGCCTCACCGCCGCCTGGCGACAGGGCGACAGCGTCTACGCCGAGGTCGCCCTGCCCGAGGAAACCGCCGGCGCGGCCGGGGACTTCGGCCTGCACCCCGCCCTCCTCGACGCCGCGCTCCACACGTTCGGGCTCGGAGTCCTCGGCGGTACCGAGGGCGAGGGTCGCCTCCCGTTCGCCTGGAGCGGCGTCACCCTCCACGCGGGCGGCGCCGACGCGCTGCGCGTGCGCCTCACCCCGACGGGGAAGGGCGGCGGCATCCGCCTGGAGATCGCGGACTCGACGGGCGCGCCCGTCGCGACCGTCGACTCGCTCGTTCTGCGGGCCGTGTCGGCCGAGCAGGTCCAGGCGGCGGCCACCGCCCACCACGAGTCCGTGTTCCGCACGGAGTGGACGCGGCTGCCCGCTGCCTCCGCACCCGCCCCGACGGGCGTCCGTTGGGCGGTCCTGGGTGCCACGGTCCCCACCGCCCTCCTCGGCGCCGGCGCGGCCGCCGCCACGATCACCGTCCACGCGGACCTGTCCGAGCTGGCGGCGGCCGTCGACGCCGGAGCACCCGTCCCCGACATGGTGTTCACCGCCTACGGACAGGCGGCCTCCCAAGGCCCGGACACCATCGGCGCCGACACCGATGGCGCACGCGCCGAGGGCCGCCACGCCGACGGCCCGCACGCCACCGCGCCGGAGGTCTCCGCCGAGGCCGTGCACCGGGCCACGCACCACGCCCTCGCGCTGGCCCAAACCTGGCTCGACGCCGAGCCCTTCGCCGGCGACCGCTTCGCCGGCACCCGCCTCGTCGTCCTCACCAGCGGCACCGTCGCGGCAGGCGACAGCGACGGCGACGGTGGCGGCGACGCCGGAACCGGCACGGTCACCGACCCCGTCCACGCGGCCGTTCGCGGCCTGCTGTCCTCCGCGCAGGCCGAACACCCCGACCGGATCCTGCTCCTCGACACCGACGGCACCGAGGACTCGGCCCACGCCCTGTCCGCCGCCCTCGCCACCGCCGTCACCGCGGGCGAGCCGCAGCTCGCCCTGCGCGCCGGCACCGTCCACGTACCCCGCTTCACCCGGGTGGCCCGCGACACCCCTCAGGCCGACGCGGAACAGCCCGCCACGGAGGGCGTCGCGTACGCGCCGGAGTCGACCGTACTGATCACCGGCGCCGGCGGACTCCTCGGCGGACTGATCGCCCGCCGACTCGTCGTCGAGCACGACGTACGGCACCTGCTGCTCGTCGGCCGCCGCGGCGGATCCACCCCCGAGGCGCAGCAGCTCACGACCGAACTCACCACCGCAGGAGCGTCGGTGACCTGGGCGGCCTGCGACGTCGCCGACCGGGACGCCCTCGCCGCCGTACTGGAGGCGATACCCGCCGCGCATCCGCTCGGCGCGGTCGTCCACACCGCCGGCGTCCTCGACGACGGCATCGTCACCTCCCTCACCCCCGAACGCCTGTCGGCCGTACTGCGCCCCAAGGCCGACGCGGCCTGCAACCTCCACGAACTGACCCGCGACCTCGACCTGTCCGCCTTCCTGCTGTTCTCGTCCATCGGCGGCATCCTCGGCGGCGCCGGCCAGGGCAACTACGCCGCCGCGAACGTCTTCCTCGATGCGCTCGCCCAGCACCGCCGCTCCCTCGGACTGCCCGCCACCTCCCTCGCCTGGTCCCTGTGGGCCGACGGGTCCGGCATGGCCGGCAGCCTGACCGACGCCGACGTCGCCCGCATGACCCGCGGCGGACTGCCCCCGCTCACCACGGGGGAGGGCCTCGACCTCTTCGACCTCGCCCACCGCATCGACGAACCCGTACCGGTCCTCATGCGCGTCGACCTCCCGGGCCTGCGCACCCAGGCCCGCGCGGGCGCCCTGTCCCCGCTGCTGCGCGGCCTCGTCCGGGTCCCCGTACGCCGCTCCGCCGGCGGCAGGGCCGCCGCGGGCGCCTCCGGTCTGCGGGCGAGCCTGGCCGGCCTGCCGGCCGCCGAGCAGGACCGTACGCTCCTCGACCTCGTACGCAAGCAGGTCGCCGCGGCGCTGGGCTACCCGGGCGCCGCCTCCGTCGAACCGGGCCGGTCGTTCAAGGAGCTCGGCTTCGACTCGCTCACCGCCGTCGAGCTGCGCAACCTCCTCGGCGAGGCCACCGGCCGCCGCCTGCCCGCCACCCTCGTCTTCGACTACCCGACGGCCACCGCCCTCGCCCAGTACCTCCGCCAGGAGATCGTCGGCGACCTCGCGGACGACGCAGGCGCCGGCCCGACCGGCTCCACGACTCGCAGGACCGCCGCCGGCGCCGCCGAGGACGACGACCCGATCGCCGTCGTCGCCATGAACTGCCGCTTCCCCGGCGACATCCGGTCTCCCGAGGACCTGTGGCGCATGCTCGCCGAGGGCCGCGACGGCATCACGGCCTTCCCCGCCGACCGCGGCTGGGACCTCGACACCCTCTACAGCGACGACCCCGACCGCGAAGGCACCAGCTACGTCCGCGAGGGCGGATTCCTCCACGAGGCGGCCGCCTTCGACGCCGCCTTCTTCGGGATCTCCCCGCGCGAGGCCCTCGCCATGGACCCGCAGCAGCGCCTGCTGCTGGAAACCACCTGGGAGACGTTCGAGCGCGCCGGCATCGACCCGACCACACTGCGCGGCAGCCGCACCGGCGTGTTCATCGGCTCCAACGCCCAGGACTACCTCCAGCTGTGGCTGAACGACGGCGACGGCCTAGAAGGACACCTCGGCACCGGCAACGCGGCCAGCGTCGTATCCGGCCGCATCTCCTACACGTTCGGCCTGGAGGGCCCGGCCGTCACCGTCGACACGGCCTGCTCCTCGTCACTCGTCACCCTGCACCTGGCCGCTCAGGCCCTGCGCAGCGGCGAATGCGCGATGGCACTCGCGGGCGCCGTGACCATCATGTCCACGCCCGGCGCGTTCACCGAGTTCAGCCGCCAGCGCGGCCTCGCGGAGAACGGCCGCATCAAGGCGTTCGCCGCGGCCGCCGACGGCACCATCTGGTCCGAGGGCGTAGGCCTGCTCCTCCTGGAGCGGCTCTCCGACGCCCGCCGCAACGGCCACCCCGTCCTGGCCGTCGTTCGTGGCACCGCCGTCAACCAGGACGGCGCCTCCAACGGGCTCACCGCCCCCAACGGCCCGTCCCAGCAGCGCGTCATCCGCGAAGCCCTCGCCGACGCCGGCCTGACCACCACCGACATCGACGCCGTCGAGGCCCACGGCACCGGAACCCGGCTCGGCGACCCCATCGAAGCCCAGGCCCTCCTCGCCACCTACGGCCAGGACCGGCCCGCCGACCGACCGCTGCTCCTCGGCTCCGTGAAGTCGAACATCGGCCACACCCAGGCCGTCGCCGGCGCCGCCGGTGTCATCAAGATGGTCATGGCGATGCAGCACGGCGTGCTGCCCCGGACCCTCCACATCGACGAGCCGACCCCCTACGTCGACTGGACGGCCGGTGACATCGAGCTGCTGACCGAGCAGCGCGCATGGCCGGAGACCGGCCGCCCGCGCCGGGCCGGCATCTCCTCGTTCGGATACAGCGGCACCAACGCCCACGCCGTCATCGAGCAGGCCCCGGAACACGCCGACGACTCCGCGCGGGCGACAACACCGACCGCACCCGGCCTCCCGGTGCTGCCGTGGCTCGTCTCCGGCCGCACCGAGGCCGCCCTGCGCGCCCAGGCGGAGCGCCTGCGCCCGGCCGCGGCCGACGCGGTGGCCGCCACGGGAGCCCGCGGCGCACTCGACCTCGGCCACACCCTCGCCACGCACCGCGCCGCCCTGGAGCACCGCGCGGTCGTACTCGCCCCGCCGTCGGACGGCGACGCCCTCCTCGGCCGCCTGACCGCCCTGGCCGCCGGGGAACCGGTACCGGGCCTCGTACAGGGCGTGGCGTCGAGCGGCGGACTCGCCTTCCTGTTCACCGGGCAGGGCAGTCAGCGGTTGGGGATGGGGCGTGAGCTGTACGACGCGTTCCCGGTGTTCGCCGAAGCCCTGGATGCGGTATGTGCCCGCCTCGATCTGGAACTGCCGCTGAAGGGTGTGCTGTTCGGATCCGAAGCGGAAATTCTGGACCGGACCGAGTTCACGCAGCCGGCGTTGTTCGCGGTCGAGGTGGCGTTGTTCCGGCTCCTCGAATCGTGGGGTGTGCGGCCGGACTTCGTGTCGGGGCATTCGATCGGTGAGATCGCTGCCGCGCATGTGGCGGGTGTGTTGTCGCTGGATGACGCGTGCGTGTTGGTTGCGGCGCGTGGTCGGTTGATGCAGGCGCTGCCGGCGGGTGGTGTGATGATCGCGGTTCAGGCGTCGGAGGTGGAGGTTCTGCCGCTGCTGACCGATCGGGTGAGCATCGCGGCGGTCAATGGTCCGCAGTCGGTGGTGATCGCGGGTGACGAGGATGCCGCTCTGGCGGTGGTGGAGTCGCTCGGTGAGCGGAAGAGTAAGCGGCTCACGGTGAGCCACGCGTTCCACTCGCCGCACATGGACGGCATGCTCGACGAGTTCCGCCAGGTGGTGGAGGGTCTGGAGTTCTCGACCCCGAGCATTCCGGTCGTGTCCAACCTGACCGGTGCCCTGGTCGCGGACGGCGAGATGGGGTCGGCGGACTTCTGGGTCCGTCACGTCCGCGAAGCCGTGCGGTTCCTCGACGGCGTACGCGCCCTGGAAGCGGCAGGTGCGACGACGTTCGTGGAGCTGGGTCCGGACGGTGTGCTGTCCGCCCTCGCCCAGGACTGCCTGACCGGCGACGCGAACACCGTCTTCGTCCCCGTGCTGCGTGCGGACCGGGGAGAGGCGGAGACGCTCGTCACCGCCGTCGCCCAGGCACACGTCCGGGGTGTGGAGGTCGACTGGACCTCCTACTTCGCCGGGGCGGGCGCCCGGCGCATGGAGCTGCCGACGTACGCCTTCCAGCGGCAGCGCTTCTGGCCCGAGACGATTCTCTGGAACGGCACCGTCGCCTCCGCGTCGGCCGTCGACGCGGTGGACGCCCGGTTCTGGGACGCGGTGGAGCGCGGCGACCTCACGTCGCTGGCATCCGAACTGGACATGGCGGGCGACGCGCGCATCAGCGACCTCGTCCCCGCCCTGTCGGCCTGGCGCCGACAGGGGCAGGAGCAGTCGACGGTCGACGGCTGGCGCTACCGGGTGACGTGGAAGCCGCTGACGGATGCCGGCACCGGTGTGCGGCTGTCGGGTACCTGGCTGGTCGTGGTTCCCGCCGCCGGGGCCGATGACGAGGCCGTGGCGGACGCGCTCGTCGGGCGCGGCGCCGAGGTGCGTCGGGTCGTGGTCGAGCCCGGTACCGGGCGCGTTCAGCTGGCCGATCTGCTGTCGGACATAGGGTCCGTCGCGGGTGTCGTGTCGCTGCTCGCCCTGGACGGGGCCGCGGATGTGGTGGATACCGCCGTTCTGGTGCAGGCGCTCGGTGATGCCGGGGTGGGAGCGCCGTTGTGGTGCTTGACCCGGGGTGCGGTGAGCGTCGGTCGCTCCGATGTCCTGACCTCGCCCGTTCAGGCGCAGGTGTGGGGTCTGGGCCGGGTTGCGGCGCTTGAGGTTCCCGAGCGCTGGGGTGGTCTGGTCGACGTTCCCGAGGTGTGGGACGAGCGGGCGATGGGCCGGTTGGTGGGTGTCCTTGCCGCTGGTGCGGGCGAGGACCAGGTCGCGGTCCGTTCCTCCGGTGTCTTCGGGCGTCGTCTGGTCCGCGCCGTGGCCGGGATCACCGGCTCCTGGACCCCGTCCGGGACGGTCCTGGTCACCGGTGGTACGGGTGCTCTGGGTGGTCGGGTGGCTCGTTGGCTGGCCGGGGCGGGTGCCGGGCGTCTGGTGCTGACCAGCCGGCGGGGTGCGGATGCCCCCGGCGCGGCTGAGCTGGCCTCGGAGTTGTCGGGCATGGGTGTGGAGGTGTCGGTGGTGGCGTGTGACGCCGCCGACCGGGACGCCCTGCGTACTCTCCTGGCCGCCGAGGCGGAGACGCTGACGGCTGTCGTGCACACCGCCGGGATTCTGGACGATGGCGTTCTTGACGCGTTGACGCCGGAGCGGTTCGAGAGCGTGCTGCGGGCCAAGGCCACCTCCGCGCTCAACCTGCACGAGTTGACGGTCGAGTTCGGTATCGAGCTGTCCGCGTTCGTGTTGTTCTCCTCGATGAGTGGGACCATCGGTGCTGCCGGGCAGGGTAATTACGCTGCCGCGAACGCGTACTTGGACGCCCTGGCCGAGCAGCGTCGTGCGGCGGGTCTGGCCGCGACGTCGATTGCGTGGGGTCCGTGGGCCGACGGTGGCATGGCCGCCGACGAGGCCCTTGAGGCCCGGATGCGCCGTGGCGGCGTACCGCCCATGAACGCCGACCTCGCGATCACCGCACTCCGCCAGGCCGTCGGCGCGGGCGAGGCGGCGCTGACGATCGCCGACTTCGACTGGACGAGGTTCGCGCCCGGGTTCACGGCCGTGCGCGCGGGCAAGCTGCTCGCCGACCTGCCCGAGGCCGAAGCGGTCACCCGTGGTGCGGAGCGGACGGGCGACAGCACCGAACGGGCGGGCTCGACGCTCGCCGAGCAGTTGCGGCGCCTGCCCGCCGGCGACCGGGAGGCCTTCCTCCTCGACCTCGTCCGCGCACAGGTGGCCGATGTCCTCGGACATGCCGGCGCCCAGGACGTCGAGGCGGGACGGGCCTTCCGCGAGATCGGCTTCGACTCGCTCACGGCGGTCGAACTCCGCAACCGGCTCGGCGCCGCCACCGAACTGCGACTGTCGGCCACCCTCGTCTACGACTACCCGACCCCGGCCGCACTCGCCGCACACCTGGGTTCCGAACTCCTCGGAACCCAGGTCGAGACGACCGGCCCCACGGCCAGGGCCGTCGACGACGACCCGATCGCGATCGTCGCCATGAGCTGCCGCTTCCCCGGCGGCGTACGCACCCCGGAAGACCTCTGGCAGCTTCTGGCGTCCGGCACCGACGCGATCTCCGACCTGCCCCTCGACCGCGGCTGGGACCTCGACGCCCTCTACGACGCCGACCCGAGCACGCAGGGCACCTCGTACGCCCGCGAGGGCGGATTCCTCTACGACGTCGCCGACTTCGACGCCGACTTCTTCGGCATCTCGCCGCGCGAGGCCCTCGCCATGGACCCGCAGCAGCGCCTGCTGCTGGAAACCTCGTGGGAGGCGTTCGAGCGCGCCGGCATCGACCCCGAGACGCTGCGCGGCAGCCAGGCCGGTGTGTTCGTCGGGACCAACGGCCAGGACTACCTCTCCGTACTGCTGGAGGAGCCGGAAGGCCTGGAAGGGCATTTGGGGACGGGCAACGCCGCGAGCGTCGTCTCCGGCCGGCTCTCCTACGTGTTCGGCCTCGAAGGCCCGGCGGTCACCGTCGACACGGCCTGCTCCTCGTCGCTGGTCGCGCTCCACTGGGCGATCCAGGCGCTGCGGCAGGGTGAGTGTGACCTGGCCCTGGCGGGCGGTGTCACCGTGATGTCCACGCCCGGCACGTTCATCGAGTTCAGCCGCCAGCGTGGCCTTGCGGCCGACGGCCGGATCAAGGCTTTCGCCGCCGGTGCGGACGGTACGGGTTGGGGTGAGGGTGTCGGCATGCTGCTCGTGGAGCGGTTGTCGGACGCGCGTCGCAACGGGCATCCGGTGTTGGCGGTGGTGCGTGGTTCGGCCGTCAACCAGGACGGTGCGAGCAACGGCCTGACCGCTCCGAACGGTCCTTCGCAGCAGCGCGTGATCCGTGCGGCGCTCGCCGGTGCGGGCCTGTCGGCCGCCGACGTGGACGCCGTCGAGGCGCACGGCACCGGTACGACCCTCGGTGACCCGATCGAGGCGCAGGCGCTGCTGGCCACGTACGGCCAGGACCGGCCCGAGGGCCGGCCGCTGCTGCTCGGCTCGATCAAGTCGAACATCGGCCACACCCAGGCCGCTGCCGGTGTGGCGGGCGTCATCAAGATGGTGATGGCCATGCAGGAAGGTGTGCTCCCGGAAAGCCTCCACATCGACGAACCGTCCCCCCAGGTGGACTGGACGGCGGGCGACATCGAGCTGCTGACCGAGCAGCGGGCATGGCCGGCAACCGGACGTCCGCGCCGGGCCGGCGTCTCCTCGTTCGGCTTCAGCGGCACCAACGCCCACACGATCATCGAGCAGGCGCCGCAGCCGGCACCCGGCACGGACGACGCCGGATCCGTGGATCCGACCACCCAGTCGCCCGCGCTGCCTCTGATGATCTCGGCGAAGAACGTGACGGGACTTCGGTCCCAGGCCGACAACCTGCGGACCCGGCTCCTCGCGGACCCCGAGCTGTCGCTGACCGACGTCGGAAGGACCCTGGCGACAGGCCGGTCGGCGTTCGACGAGCGGGCGGCCGTGGTCGCCACGGACCGCGAAGGCCTGCTGGCCGGCCTCGCGGTTCTGGCGGCCGGAGAATCGGCGGCGGGCGTGGTGACGGGCTCGCCGGTCGGCGGGAAGCTTGCCTTCCTGTTCACCGGGCAGGGCAGTCAGCGGTTGGCGATGGGGCGTGAGCTGTACGACGCGTTCCCGGTGTTCGCCGAAGCCCTGGATGCGGTCTGCGCCCGCCTCGATCTCGAACGTCCCCTGCGGGAGGTCTTGTTCGGGTCGGATGCGGGTCTGTTGGATGAGACGCGGTTCACGCAGCCGGCGTTGTTCGCGGTCGAGGTGGCGTTGTTCCGGCTGTTCGAGTCGTGGGGTGTGAAGCCGGACTTCGTGTCCGGGCATTCCATCGGTGAGATCGCCGCCGCACACGTGGCGGGCGTGCTGTCCCTGGACGACGCGTGCACGCTGGTTGCGGCGCGTGGTCGGTTGATGCAGGCGCTGCCGGCCGGTGGCGTGATGATCGCGGTGCAGGCGTCGGAGGATGAGGTTCTGCCGCTGCTCACGGAGCGTGTGAGCATCGCGGCGGTCAATGGTCCGCAGTCGGTGGTGATCGCGGGTGACGAGGACGCCGCTCTGGCGGTGGTGGAGGCGCTCGGTGAGCGGAAGAGCAAGCGGCTCACGGTGAGCCACGCGTTCCACTCGCCGCACATGGACGGCATGCTGGACGACTTCCGCCGTGTGGTGGAGGGTCTGTCCTTCGCCGCCCCGCGGATTCCGGTCGTGTCGAACCTGACCGGTGCCCTGGTCGCGGACGGCGGGATGGGGTCGGCTGACTTCTGGGTCCGTCACGTCCGTGAAGCAGTCCGCTTCCTCGACGGCATGCGAGCTTTGGAGCGTGCGGGCGTCACGACGTACGTCGAGCTCGGGCCCGACGGCGTCCTGTCCGCCCTCGGACAGGAATGCCTCACCGAACCCGGCGCAGTGTTCGCGCCGGTCATCCGCAAGGGACGATCCGAGTCGGAAACGGTGCTGGCCGCGTTGGCCGGCAGCCACGTCCGTGGGATCACCGTCGACTGGCGGGCGGTCTACGGGACCGGCGCCGTACGCGTCGACCTGCCGACGTACGCCTTCCAGCGCAGCCGGTACTGGCCGGAAGCGGCGCTGGTGCGACGCGGCGGGGCGGGTACGCGTTCGGAGATCGACGGATGGCGCTACCGGGTCTCATGGAAGCCACTCACGGATGCCGGTTCGGGTGGGACCCTGTCCGGGGCCTGGCTGCTGGTCGTTCCGTCCGAGAGCGTGGACGACACGGCCGTGGCGGGTGCGCTGGTCGGGCGCGGGGCCGAGGTCCGGCGCGTGGTGGTGCAGTCCGGTGCCGGTCGGGACGCTCTGGCCGGGCTGTTGTCCGAAGCGGGCCCTGTCGGTGGTGTGGTGTCGTTCCTCGCCCTGGACGAGTCCGCCGGTGTCGTCTCCACGGCGGCTCTGGTGCAGGCGCTCGGTGATGCCGGGGTGGAGGCACCTTTGTGGTGCTTGACCCGTGGTGCGGTGAGCGTCGGTCGCTCCGATGTCCTGACCTCGGCGGTTCAGGCGCAGGTGTGGGGTCTGGGTCGGGTTGCCGCGTTGGAGGCGCCCGAGCGTTGGGGTGGTCTGGTCGATCTTCCCGAGGTGTGGGACGA
>NZ_JBHVPG010000094.1:0-16002 GCF_042887545.1 Streptomyces sp. NPDC057939 | reverse complement strand
CGAGACAGATGCGGAAGGGCCCGCACCCCGAGGGGTGCGGGCCCTTCCGCATGCGGTGCGTGCCCGGTCAGGCGGCCAGCAGCTTGCGCACCCGGTCCGCCCCCACCGCGAGGAGCAGCGTGGGCAGGCGCGGTCCGGTCTCCCGGGTCACGAGCAGCCGGTAGAGCAGCGCGAAGAAGGTGCGCTGGGCGACCTTGAGCTCCGGCGTCGGCTTGGCGTCGGGTTCCAGCCCGGCCATGACCTTCGGCACGCCGTAGACGAGCGTGGTCAGGCCGTCGAGGGACCAGTGCGTGTCGAGGCCGTCCACGAGCATCCGCAGCGACTGCCGGGCCTCTTCGTCGAGCGAGGACAGCAGTTCGGCGTCGGGCTCGTCGCGGACGAGGGTGCGCTGGTCGGCCGGGACCTGGGTGGTGATCCAGTTCTCGGCGCGGTCGAGGCGGGGCCGTACCTCGTCGAGGGAGGCGAGCGGCTGCGTCGGGTCGAGGTCGGTCAGGATGCGCAGGGTCTGCTCGTCGTGGCCGGCGGTGACGTCGACGACGGAGGCGAGCGTCCGGTACGGGAGCGGGCGCGGGGTGCGCGGGAGCTCGGCGGCGGCGGTGCGCACGGCGCGGGTGTGCGCGGCGGCGTCGGCGGGCAGGACGGAGCCGTCGGCGACCTTGGCCTCCAGCTTGTCCCACTCGTCGTAGAGCCGCTGGATCTCCTGGTCGAAGGCGATCTTGAAGGACTGGTTGGGGCGGCGGCGTGCGTACAGCCAGCGCAGCAGCTGCGGCTCCATGATCTTCAGCGCGTCGGCCGGGGTCGGGACCCCGCCCTTGCTGGAGGACATCTTCGCCATGCCGCTGATGCCGACGAACGCGTACATCGGTCCGATCGGCTGCTCGCCGCCGAAGATGTGCACGATCTGGCCGCCGACCTGGAAGGACGAGCCGGGCGAGGAGTGGTCGACGCCGGAGGGCTCGAAGATGACGCCCTCGAAGGCCCAGCGCATCGGCCAGTCGACCTTCCAGACCAGCTTGCCGCGGTTGAACTCGCTGAGCTTGACCGTCTCGGTGAACGCGTCCTCGGTGCAGACGTAGGTCAGCTCGGTGCTGTCGTCGTCGTACGAGGTGACCTTGGTGAAGTCCTTGCCGCACTCGCCGCAGTACGGCTTGTACGGGAAGTAGCCGCCCTCGCCGGTGCTGCCGTCGTCCTCGGCGGCCGCGCCGGAGCCCTCGGCGGCCTCCAGCTCGGCCTCGTCGGCCTGCTTCTGCTGGGGCTTCTTGCCCGGCTTCTGCTTGGTGCGGTACTGGTCGAGGACGGCGTCGATGTCGCCGCGGTGCTTCATCGCGTGCAGGACCTGCTCGCGGTACGCGCCGGAGGTGTACTGCTCCGTCTGGCTGATCGGGTCGTACTCGACGCCCAGCTCTTCCAGGGCGCCGATCAGGGCGGCCTTGAAGTGCTCGGCCCAGCTGTCGTAGGGGGATCCGGCCGGGGCGGGGACGGAGGTCAGCGGGCGGCCGATGTACTGGCCGTAGGTGGCCTCGTCCACGCCCGGGATGCCCTGGGGGACCTTGCGGTAGCGGTCATAGTCGTCCCAGGAGATCAGGTGCCTGACCTCGATGCCCCGGCGGCGGATCTCGTCCGCGACCAGGTGCGGGGTCATGACCTCGCGCAGGTTGCCCAGGTGGATCGGGCCGGAGGGCGAGATTCCGGACGCGACGACGACAGGTTTGCCGGGTGCTCGGCGCTCCGCCTCGGCGATGACCTCGTCCGCGAAACGGGAGACCCAGTCGGTCTCGGTGCTGCTCTGAGCCACGACACGTCCTTCTACTCGAATGCTGGCTTCAGCCATTCTCCCAGACGGAGGGGAGCGCTCCGGGGTTGCTTCCACCCCCTGATATCCCGCGAGGCCGACGGCCCCCGCGTGGGATACTCGGCACTTGTCGGAACACCCAAGTGCGTCCTCACGTGCAACCTCACAGGAACGGCAGCTCATGGCCTCGGTCCCTTCCCTCGCTTCTTCCGTCGATCAGCGCGTCGCGGACGCCCTTGCCTCCGCCCTGCCGGAGGCCGGTGCGACCGACCCGCTGCTGCGACGTAGCGACCGGGCCGACTTCCAGGCCAACGGGATCCTCGCGCTCGCCAAGAAGGCCAAGGCCAACCCGCGCGAGCTGGCGACGACCGTGGTCGAGGCCATCGCGACCGGTGACCTGATCCGGGAGATCGAGGTCTCCGGCCCCGGCTTCCTGAACATCACGATCACCGACCGGGCGATCATCGAGACCCTCGCGGCGCGCGCCGCGGACGACCGCCTCGGCGTCGCCCGCGCGGCGAACCCGGGGACCACGGTCATCGACTACGCCCAGCCGAACGTCGCGAAGGAGATGCACGTCGGCCACCTGCGTTCCGCCGTGATCGGCGCCGCGATGGTGGAGATCCTGGAGTTCACGGGCGAGACCGTGGTCCGTCGCCACCACATCGGCGACTGGGGCACCCAGTTCGGCATGCTGATCCAGTACCTGCTGGAGCACCCGCACGAGCTGGACCACAAGTCGGACGAGGAGGTCTCCGGCGAGGAGGCCATGTCCAACCTGAACCGCCTGTACAAGGCCTCGCGCGCCGTCTTCGACTCCGACGAGGAGTTCAAGACGCGGGCCCGGGCCCGCGTGGTCGGCCTCCAGGCGGGCGAGCCGGAGACCCTGGCCCTGTGGCAGCGGTTCGTGGACGAGTCGAAGATCTACTTCTACTCCGTCTTCAACAAGCTGGACATGGACATCCAGGACGAGGACGTCGTCGGCGAGTCCGGCTACAACGACATGCTCGTGGAGACCTGCAAGCTGCTGGAGGACTCGGGCGTCGCCGTCCGTTCCAACGGCGCGCTGTGCGTGTTCTTCGACGAGTACAAGGGCCAGGACGGCAACCCGACCCCGCTGATCGTCCAGAAGTCCGACGGCGGTTTCGGCTACGCGGCGACCGACCTGTCCGCGATCCGTGACCGCGTCGGCAACCTGAAGGCCTCGACGCTGCTGTACGTCGTCGACGCCCGTCAGTCCCTGCACTTCAAGATGGTCTTCGAGACGGCCCGCCGGGCCGGCTGGCTGAACGACGAGGTCAAGGCCGTCCAGTTGGCCTTCGGCACCGTCCTCGGCAAGGACGGCAAGCCGTTCAAGACCCGTGAGGGCGAGACCGTACGGCTCGTGGACCTGCTCGACGAGGCCGTGGAGCGGGCGACGACCGTGGTCCGCGACAAGGACGAGAACCGCGGCCTGCTCACGGAGCCGGAGATCGTCGAGAACGGCCTCCAGGTCGGCATCGGCGCGGTCAAGTACGCGGACCTCTCCACCTCCGCCGCGCGGGACTACAAGTTCGACCTGGACCAGATGGTCTCGCTGACCGGCGACACGTCCGTGTACCTCCAGTACGCGTACGCCCGGACCCGGTCCATCCTGCGCAACGCGGGTGACCGTTCCCCGGTGGCCCACCCGGAGCTGGAGCTGGCCCCGGCCGAGCGGGCGCTGGGGCTGCACCTGGACGCGTTCGGCGCGCTCGTGGAGGAGGCTGCCGCGGAGTACGCCCCGCACAAGGTGGCCGCGTACCTCTACCAGTTGGCCTCGCTGTTCACGACGTTCTACACCGAGTGCCCGATCGTGAAGCCGCAGCCGGAACTCGCCGTCGGCGAGAACCGCCTGTTCCTGAACGAGCTGACCGCCCGCACCCTCGCCAAGGGCATGTCCCTCCTCGGGATCCGCACTCCCGAGAAGCTGTGATCCCCGCCCGGCACACGACCGGGTGAACGCGTACGGCCCCGGCACCTGGTGCCGGGGCCGTACGTATTTCTGATTTCCATATCCCCCCGCCGGCTCCTTCCGTCTCACTAACCTGGGCGCGTTCCAAGGGGTTTGGGGTGGGTCCGGGCGTGCGTTCGGAGCCCGGGGAGGAAAGAACATGCAGTTCAAGCGCATGGCCGTGGCGGCCGCCGCGGCGGTGGCGGGTCAAACATTGCTGATGGCGGCGCCCGCGATGGCCGAAGACCAACCATCGGTGACCGTGCCGGACGCCTTGCCGGCGGAGGACGGGGCGACGGAGGCGGAGGAGGCGACGGAGGCGGCGCCACCGGCGGCGGAAACACCGGCGGAGGAGGCGGTTGCCGCCCCTGCGGAGGCACAGACCCCGGTGCCGGTGCCGGTGCCGGTGGCCGCGCCGACGCAGCCGCAGGGGGCCGGGGCCGGGGCGCAGAACACCGCGGCCGGGGCATCGGAGGCGTCGGAGGCATCGGAGCCTTCCGAGACGGCCGAGGAGACCTCGAACCGGATCCTGATGGGCCCCGAGGTCACCGTCCAGGGCGTCCCGCAGGCAGGGTTCCCGGCCGACGGCAGCTGGACCCCGCTCACCGTGACCGTCGACAACTCGGGGCACGTCGCCGTGCCCGGGTACACGCCCGAGCTGGGCGTCGCGCAGGCCTCGGGGGCGTTCACGTCCGCCCACGTCAAGGTCGAGTACCGGACGGCCGACGGCGCCTGGCTGGCCGCCGCGCCCGTCGACGACCCGGACTCCGCGCCCGCCCTGGGCTACGCCCTGGGCACCGCGGCGTCGATCCCGGCCGGGCAGGTCCGCACGATCGACGTACGGATCAGCTTCGCCGCGGACACCCCGGTGGTGCTGTTCGACCTGACGGCGGACGGCAGGAGCCGGGTCGGGAACTCCACCGACCACTCCCCCACCTCCTCGTACCCGACCAGGATCACCGGCGCGACCGGCGGCGACGAGGACCCGGTCGTCGTCGACGGTCCCGCCCTGACGGTGAGCGGCGTACCGGAGAGCGTCCGCGCCGGCGGCGACTGGACGAACCTGACGGTGCGCGTGGACAACACCGGGAAGGGCGCGCTGACCGCGTTCGACCTGGGGCTGATCATGACCCGGCCGGACTTCGTCGGCATGCAGGCCTCGCAGATCACGGTCGAGGTGCAGCGCGCGGGCGCCGACGGCGCGGTGGCCTGGCAGCCCGTCGAGGTCCTCTCGGAGGAGGGCGGCTTCTTCTACGCGGCCGGCCTCACGCGGGGCCCGATCGCCGCCGGCGAGACCTTCGACGTCCCGGTCCGCGTCCGCTTCGCCGCCGACACCCCGACCGGCGCGATGTCCTTCTTCTCCTGGGGCACGTCCCGCATCGACGCGGAAACCCCCCCACCCTGGGCCGGCTCCCGCTCCCCCCGCCACCTCACCACCCTCCTGACCCCAGCCCCCACCCCGGGCGGCGACCCGGGCGGTACGCCGGGCGGCGACCCGGGCGGCACGCCGGGCGGTACGCCGGGTGGTACGCCGGGTGGCGACCCCGGCGGCACGCCGGGCGGGGAACCCGGTGGCGACCCTGGCGGCACGCCCGGTGGAACTCCCGGTGGCGACCCCGGCGGTACCCCAGGGGGTACGCCCGGCGGCACTCCGGGTGGAACGCCGGGAGGCACGCCGGGCGGAACTCCCGGAGGCGACCCCGGTGGCACCCCGGGCGGTACCCCTGGCGGCACGCCGGGCGGAACTCCCGGCGGCGACCCGGGAGGCACGCCGGGTGGAAACCCCGGCGGCACGCCCGGGGGCAACTCGGGTGGTACGGGCGGAATTCCCGGGGGTACCCCGGGCGGGACACCCGGCGCGAACACCGGAGGCGCCCCCGGGGGCGGCACCGGCACCGGCGGTTCGGGGAACGTGCCCGTGCCCAACGGCGGCGCCCAGCCGGTCGGCGGTCAGCAACCCGGTGAACTGGCTTCCACCGGCAGCGCCACCGGCTGGGCCCTCAACGGTGCCGGCCTCACCGTGGCCCTCGGCGCCGCGCTCGCTGCCGGCACGGGCCGCCACCGCCGGCGCACGACCACCTGACGGGCCACCCGACGGCGGCCCCCGATCACCCGCACCGCCTGAGGGCCGCCGTCGATCACCCCGCACCCCCGCCACAGGCCCGGCACCCGGCACCCGGCACCGGCACCCGGCCCCACGCAAGGCCCGCGGCCAAGCACCCGAACCCCCACGGCCCGCGGGCCCGCCGGCACCCCGAACCACCCCACGCCCGCCGCAGGCGCCCGGCGCCCGGACACCCCGTACCACCGCCGGCCAGGCGCCCGTCACCCGTACGGCCCGGTTCGGGTCGTACCGCTCGGGTAGGGGACGGCCCGTCCTTCCCCCGAAGGGCGGCCCGTCCGCCCCCCGCACCACCCGGAGGCACCCGTGCCCGACATGAACGGCCCCTACAAGCCCGGCACTCCCTGTTGGATCGACCTGTTCGTCCCCGACCAGCAGGCGGCCCTCGACTTCTACTGCGACCTCTTCGGTTGGCAGGGCGAGGTCGGTCCGGCCGAGCAGGGCGGCTACTCCGTCTGCACCCTGAAGGGCAAGCCCGTCGCCGGGATCATGAAGGCGTCGAACCCGGACGGCTCCGTCCCCGACCCGATGCCGCCGACCGTGTGGACGACGTACCTGTCCACCGACGCCATCGACTCCACCCTCAAGTCCGTCACCGACGCCGGCGGCACGGTCATGATGGGCCCGATGGGCGTCATGGACCTCGGGCGGATGGCGGTCGTCGCCGACCCGACCGGTGCCGTCTTCGGCCTGTGGGAGCCCGGGACCTTCGACGGCGCGGGCATCGTCAACGAGCACGGCGCCCTCATCTGGAACGAGTTGACCACCGGCGACACGGCCGCCGCCTCCGCGTTCTACTCGTCGATCCTGCCCGTCACGACGGCCGCGTCCGAGATGCCGGGCACCGAGGGCTACACGGAGTTCAAGGTCGGCGGGCGCGCGGTCGCCGGGATGATGAACCTCGACAACCTGCCGCCCGGTACGCCGCCCAACTGGCTGCCGTACTTCCACGCCGACAGCGTCGACGAGATCCAGGCGGCCACCACCCGCGCCGGGGGCAACGTCCTCGCCCCGGCCTTCGACATGCCGGTGGGCCGCATGGCAGTCCTCACCGACCCGCAGGGCGGCCCGTTCGCGGTGATCACGGCGAACGCCCCGGAGCCGCCGGCCTGACCCCCGCCCCACCCCACCGCCACACGGTGACGGGCCCCGGGGACGTTCCCCCCGAGGGCCCCCACCCCCGCGCACGGCCGCGGCCGCCTCCCTACGGAGCGGACCGCTCGCCGATCAGCGCGGCCAGGCCGTCGAGGATCCGGCCGAGGCCGAAGGCGAACTGGAAGTCCGGCTCGTCGGAGCCCGTGAACGCGTCGGACTCCAGCAGCCGGGTCACCGCCGGATGCGTGTCGGGGCCGGTCATCAGGCGCAGCGTGCGCAGGTAGCGGGCCATGACCTGGTCGGGGGCGACGCCGGACTTGATGATGGCGTCCATCATGTCGGCGGCCATGGTGGCCTCGTTACGCACCAGCCCGCCGATCAGGATGATCGCGGAGATCTTCTCGCCCTCGTCGAGTCCGGTGTCGGCCAGGGCCGCGAGTCCGCGTTCCATCCAGGCCAGCTGGTTGGGGCTGACGGGCGCTCCGGTGAGCGGGATCCGCAGGATCCAGGGGTTGGCCATCAGGACGGCGCGCTGCGCGTACGCCCATTGCGACACCAGCTCCCGCCAGCCCGTGCCGGGTTCCGCGGTGGGCTCGGGCGGGGTGCCGACGCCGGCGTCGGACATGAGGATGTAGAGCTCCTCCTTGGCCGTGACGTACCGGTACAGGGACATCGTGGAGACGCCCAGTTCCTTGGCGACGCGGCCCATGGAGACGGCGTCGGCGCCCTCGCCGGCGGCGATCGCGACGGCCGCGTCCACGATCTTCGCGAGGGTGAGGGTGGGCCTGGGGCCCTTGGCGGGGCGCTCGCGCAGGCCCCAGGCCACTTCGAGGCTGGCCGGAAGCCCGGTGTCCCGTGTCGGATCGTCCGCCGGTTCCCGCGTCATGTCGCCCACCCTCCCTCCTCGCCCGTTGACCCACATCCTAGTTCTGTGTATTACTTACACAGAAGCGCGTAGCCCATACGCAGAAGAAGCGCAGAAGGGAGCTCGGTCCTCGATGACCACGATTGCCCCCGGCATCCACGCCACCGCCCTCACCAAGTCCTACGGCCCGCTCCGCGTCCTCGACGGCATCGACCTCACCGTCCCGCGCGGCAGCGTCCTGGCCCTCCTCGGCCCCAACGGCGCCGGCAAGACCACCACCGTCCGCCTCCTGGCCACCCTCACCGCCCCCGACTCGGGCACCGCCCGCGTCGCCGGCCACGACGTCACCACCGAACGGGCCCGCGTCCGCGAACGCATCAGCCTCGCGGGTCAGTTCGCGGCCGTCGACGAACTGCGGACCGGCGCCGAGACCCTGCGCATGATGGGCCGCCTCGGCGGCCTGAGCGCTCCCCTCGCCCGCGCCAGGGCCGCCGAACTGCTGGACCGCTTCGGACTCACCGAGGCCGCCGGACGCACCGCGAAGACGTACTCGGGCGGCATGCGCCGCCGCCTCGACCTCGCCGCGAGCCTCGTCACGCGCCCCGAGGTGCTCTTCCTCGACGAACCGACCAACGGCCTGGACCCGCGCAGCCGCCAGGAGCTCTGGGACCTCGTACGGGAACTGCGCGCCGACGGCACGACCGTGCTGCTCACCACCCAGTACCTGGAGGAGGCCGACCGGCTCGCCGACCGCGTCGCCCTGCTCGCCGACGGGCGGATCGCGGCCGAGGGCACCCCGGCGGAACTCAAGTCCCGCGTCGCCGGACACCGCCTCGACCTCACCCTGGCCGACCGCAGCGCCTACGACGCGCTGGCGCCGCGCGCCGTGCACCTCGTACCGGACGAACTCACCCTCGGCCTGCCCACCGACGGGAGCGCCGCCCACGTCCGGGCCCTGCTCGACGAGATCGACCCCGACCGCACCGCCGTCGACCGCTTCACCCTCCGCACGGCCACCCTCGACGACGTGTTCCTCACCCTGACGGGAGCAGCTCCATGACGACCCCAGCCGCCTTCGCCCTGGCCGGCCGCAGCCTGCGCATCAGCAGCAGGCAACCGGACGCCCTGGTCACCGCCCTGATGCTGCCCGTCATGCTGATGTTGATCTTCGTGTACTTCTTCGGCGGCGCGATCGACACCGGCACCGCCTACGTCACGTACGTGGTCCCCGGCGCCATGCTGCTCTGCGCGGGCTTCGGCGCGGCGAGCACCGCCGTCGCCGTCGCCGACGACATGCGGAACGGTGTCGTCGACCGCTTCCGCTCCCTGGACGTCGGCGGCGTCCCGATACTCGCCGGACACGTCGCGGCCTCCGTGGCCCGCAACCTGCTCTCCACCACCCTCGTCCTCGCCGTGGCCCTCGCCATCGGCTTCCGGCCGCAGGCCGGCCCCCTCGCGTTCCTCGCCGCGGCCGCCCTGCTGCTCGCGTACATCACGGCGATCTCCTGGCTCGCGGCGGCGCTCGGCCTGTTGGCCAAAACCCCGGAGGCCGCCGGGGGCTTCACCTTCCTGATGATGTTCCTGCCCTACCCGTCCAGCGCGTTCGTCCCCATCGACACGATGCCCGGCTGGCTCCACGGCTTCGCCGACCACCAGCCCCTCACCCCGGTGATCGAGTCCCTGCGCGCCCTCCTGCTGGACCAGCCGGCGGGCAACTCCCCCTGGGTGGCGCTGACCTGGTGCGCCGGAATCCTGGTCCTGTCCGTCGCCCTGTCGTCGGTCCTGTTCGAACGCCGCACCCGCTGACCCGTCGGCCCCGCGCGGACGGGCCCCTGCCGGGCCCCGAGGTCCGGCAGGGGCCCGTCGGACCCGGCGCCGCTACAGCGGGTGCGAGTTGCGGCCCGTGGCCTCGTCGATCTCGCTGTGCGCCTTCTGCAACATCTGGGACGCGAGATCCATGAGCGCCCGCGCGCCGGCGATCTCCTCGCCGACCCGCAGCTGTTCGGGGTCGGAAGGGTGGCGCATGGCGTAGCCGCGCGCCCTCATCTCGGAGCCGTCGGCGAGCCGGAGCATGGCCGCCGCGCTGGTGCGGTGGCCCTCCTCGGAGAACTCCATCTCGACATGCCATCCGACGAGCGTGGGCATCTCGGATCACCTCCACAGTCGGCCTCTCCCTCCAGGGTGCGCCCGCCCGCGCGCCCCCGCAACGACACGCGAAAGGCCCCCGGACCGGGGTCCGGGGGCCTCACCGCACGCGCGGGTCGGGTTCAGCGCTCCTGGCGCAGCCAACCTGCGACCTCGGTCGCCCAGTACGTCAGGATCGTGTCCGCGCCCGCCCGCTTGATGCCGAGCAGGGTCTCCAGGATGGCCCGGTCGCGCTCGATCCAGCCCTTCTCGGCAGCCGCCTCGATCATCGCGAACTCGCCGCTGATCTGGTACGCCGCCACCGGTACGTCGACCTCCTGCGCGACCCGGTACAGGATGTCCAGGTACGGGCCGGCGGGCTTGACCATGACCATGTCGGCGCCCTCCTCCAGGTCCAGCGCCAGCTCCCGCAGCGACTCGCGGGCGTTGGCCGGGTCCTGCTGGTAGCTCTTGCGGTCGCCCTGGAGGCTGGACGCGACGGCCTCGCGGAACGGCCCGTAGAAGGCGGACGTGTACTTCGCCGTGTAGGCGAGGATCGACACGTCCTCGTGGCCCGTCTCGTCCAGCGCGTCACGGATGACGCCGACCTGGCCGTCCATCATGCCGCTCGGCCCCACGACGTGGACGCCCGCGTCGGCCTGGACCTGCGCCATCTCCGCGTACCGCTCCAGCGTGGCGTCGTTGTCGACGCGGCCGTGCTCGTCCAGGACACCGCAGTGCCCGTGGTCGGTGTACTCGTCCAGGCACAGGTCGGACATGATCACGAGGTCGTCCCCGACCTCGGCCCTCACGTCCCGGATCGCGAGCTGGAGGATCCCGTCGGGCTCGGTGCCGGCGGTGCCGAGCGCGTCCTTGTTCTCGTCGGCCGGGACGCCGAACAGCATGATGCCCGCGACGCCCGCCTCGACGGCCTCCACGGCGGCCTTCCGCAGCGTGTCCCGGGTGTGCTGGACGACGCCCGGCATCGCGGAAATGGCCAGCGGCTCGGAGATCCCCTCGCGCACGAACGCGGGCAGGATCAGGTCCGAGGGGTGCAGCCGCGTTTCCGCGACCATGCGCCGCATGGCCGGGGTGGTGCGCAGCCGGCGGGGCCGCGAGCCGGGAAAGGATCCGTACGCGCTCATTCTCAGTCGCCTCTTCGAGCATCGACAGCAGTCGGAACCCAGCCTAGGCGCTGCCGCCCACCGGCCCCGCGCCGGACGCCCCGACCCCGAACTCGCACCACACCACCTTCCCCGGCACCCGCGCCCCGACCCCCCACCGATCCGCGACCCCCGCCACGAGCAACAGCCCCCGCCCGCCCTCGGCCCCCGCATCCCGCTCCTCGACGCGCGGCCGCCCGCCCCCGCTGTCATGCACCTCGACCCGTACGAGGCCCCCGAACCGCAGCATCCGCAACCGGTAGCCCCGCCCTGCCGG
The DNA here is from genome assembly GCF_042887545.1 of Streptomyces sp. NPDC057939. NCBI lineage: Bacteria > Bacillati > Actinomycetota > Actinomycetes > Kitasatosporales > Streptomycetaceae > Streptomyces > Streptomyces sp. NPDC057939. Next base: position 4,592 of record NZ_JBHVPG010000094.1, on the reverse strand, counting down.
GACGCCGTGCAGCAGGGCGTTGGTCGCCAGCTCGCTCACGCAGAGCAACACGTCATCCCGACGGCATGTGACACCCCACGCGTGCAGTGTCACCGCCGCGAACTCCCTGGCAGAGCGGACGGTTTGGCGGCTGCGGGGGTAGAACCGCTCGCGCAGCAGGGCCGGATGGATTTCCACGTTCACGCGTCGATCGTGGCGTTGCGTGACTAGCGTGAGAGAGACCGCCGACCCGTACTCCTTCATGAGTACGGGTTCGTACCGGTATCTCGCTTGCGCACGGGGGGAGTTCACAGGCATGCCACCACGCAAGAGGCCACGGCCCAACGAGACCGCGATGAAGATGGTCGGCGCCCTGGTCGCCGCCGCACGGATCGCCGCAGGACTGACCCAACGCGCCTTCGCCGAGACGCTGCACATCGACATCGAAACGGTCGCCTCGATCGAACAGGGCAGGCGCACCCTCATGCCCAACGTCGCCGAGAAGATGGACCGCGTCCTCGGCCTCCCCGGACTCCTGACGGTCGCGGCGAACCGAATGCCGGAGGTCGACATGGTCCCTGCGTGGGCCGAGGAATACATGGAACGGGAGGCCGAGGCCCTTGCCCTGTCCTGGTACGACACGCTGACCGTGCCGGGTCTGCTCCAGACCGAGAACTACGCCCGCGCGGTGCTCGGCTGCCGCGTGCCCTTCGTCGGCACGGAGAAGATAGAGCGCCAGACCGCCCACCGCATCCAGCGGCAGAAGATCCTCACCCGCCCGGTCCCGCCGACCCTCAGCTTCATCATCTGGGAACCCGCCCTGCGCGACCGGATCGGCGGCGACGAGGTGTACCGGGAGCAGCTGGGCCACCTTCGAGCCTGCGCCGACCTGCCCACCGCCTCGATCCAGGTGCTCCCCCTCGGCATCACCGCGCACGCGGGCCTCAACGGCCCGTTCATCCTGCTCGAAACACCCGAGTTCCAGCACCTCGCGTACTCGGAAACCCAGCGCGGAAGCTTCCTCGTGCGCGACCCGAACGAGGTCAGCATCCTCACTCAGAAGTATGCGATGCTGCGGTCACAGGCCCTCAACTTCACGGAGACGAAGGACCTGTTGGACCGGTTGCTAGGAGAGCCATGAGCACCCCACTGAAGTGGTTCAAGTCCAGCTACAGCGGAGACGAGGGCGGCGCTTGCCTCGAAGTCGCCGTCGCCTGGCGGAAGTCCTCCTACAGCGGCAGCGAAGGCGGCCAGTGCGTCGAGGTCGCCTCCTGCACCTGCGCCGACACCGTCCACGTCCGGGACTCCAAGGTCACCGACGGGCCGACGCTCGCCCTCACCCCCGCCGCCTGGACCGACCTCACCCGCTGGGTGCGCGTCTAGGTCCCGGCGGCAGCAGGGCGGCCGGCCGGGCTCAGAACCTCGGGGTCGGGGACTGGGCCGCGCACAGCTCGGCCGCCTCCTCGTCCGTCTCGACGGCCGGCGGCGACCCGTCCAGGGGCTGGCCGGCGGTCTCCTTCATGCACGCCACCGCGATGAGGCCGACCAGGGCCGCGCCCATCGCGTAGTAGGCCGGCATCAGGTTGGAGCCGGTCCAGCCGATCAGCGCGGTGATCACCAGCGGGGTCGTACCGCCGAAGACCGACGTCGCCAGGTTGTAGCCCACGGACAGCGAGCCGTACCGGACCCGGGTGGGGAAGAGCGCCGGCAGCGCGGCGGACATCGTGCCGAGCATGCACAGCAGGGACAGGCCCAGCATCAGCATCCCCGCGGTGACGGCGGGAATGCTGCCCTGGCCGATCAGCAGGAACGCCGGCAGGGACAGCACGAGGAACCCGGCCATGCCCGCCATCAGCACCGGCTTGCGGCCGAAGCGGTCGGAGAGCGCGCCGACCCGGCTGATCAGCAGCATCAGGAAGAGCATCACCGCGATCAGGATCAGCAGGCCGTGCGTCTCGCTGTAGCCCAGCTCGTCCGACAGATAGGTCGGCATGTACGACAGCACCATGTAGTCGGTGATGCCGTACGCCCCGACGAGGCAGCTGCACAGGATCAGCGCCCGCCACTGCTCGCGGAAGATCCGCGCGAGGTCACCCTTGCCGATCGTCTCCACGCCGTCGGCGGCCTCGCTCGCCCGCACGGCCGCCCCGCCCTCCAGCTTCTGGAAGGCCGGGGTCTCGTCCAGCCGCATCCGCAGGTACAGGCCCACCAGACCGAGGGGGCCGGCGATGAGGAACGGCACGCGCCAGCCCCAGGACAGCATCTGCCCGTCGTCGAGCAGCGCGTACAGCGTGGTCACGAGCCCGGCCGCGCCCACGTACCCGGCCAGCGTGCCGAATTCGAGGAAGCTCCCGAAGAACCCCCGGCGCCGGTCGGGCGCGTACTCGGCGATGAAGGTCGACGCACCGCCGTACTCCCCGCCCGTCGAGAAGCCCTGGACCATCCGGAACAGGATCAGCAGGGCCGGGGCCCACAGGCCGATCGTGTCGTGCGAGGGGATCAGGCCGATGGCGAACGTCCCCACCGCCATCAGGATCATGGTGAGGGCCAGCACCCGCTTTCGGCCCCACCGGTCCCCCAGCGGACCGAAGAACATCCCGCCCAACGGCCGCACCAGGAACGCCACGGCGAACGTCGCGAACGAGGACAACAGCTGCGTGGTCCCGCTCCCCGACGGGAAGAAGACCTGCCCCAGCGTGACGGCCAGGTAGGAGTAGATCCCGAAGTCGAACCACTCCATGGCGTTGCCGAGCGAGGCCGCCTTCACGGCCCGCTTGACCGCACGGTCGTCCGTGACGGTGATGTCCGTCCGGCGCAGCCGCGGGTTCTGGCGCTGCCTGATCGCACGAAAAAGCCCGGGGTGGCGCTTCACGGCTTCGGGGTCGGCCGTCTTCGGGGGGCGGGGAGCCGCCATGGACGGTCCTTTCCTCGGGAGTGTTCCAGCCCTCCCGCCTGCGCGATCACAGCGCCCCCAAACGGGCCGTAAGGCCCGATGAGATGTGGATCACACCCCTGACGGGCTCTCGCCCTCGTTCCGGGACTCCCACCGCCACAGCCCGTCCAACCGATGGTCCCCCTCGTACTCCGGGCCGAGCGGCCCCACCCGTTCGTACGCCTCCCGCGTACGGGGGTCGTTCCGCCGGGCCAGGGTGAAGGCGACGTCGAGACGCGCTTCGCCGTCCTCGGCATCGAGCTGCCCCCACAGCGCTTCACCGATCTCCGGCGAACGGTCCGCCCAGAACCCGGTGGCGTTGACGGCCCACGCCCTGACCTCGGGATCCTCGTCCCCGAGCAGGGCGAGCATGACCTCCCGGTCCTCCTCCCGCCCGCCGTCCAACGCCTCCGCGACCCGCCGGCGCACCTCGCTGTCGGGGTCCCTCCCCAAACCCCGCACCGCCCGCCACGCCCCGGGATCCGGCGACCCGTCCAGCAACTGCGGCACCCCTCGCCGTACGCGCACATCCGGATGCCCGGCGTACCGCAGCCCGAACTCCGCCGCCCGCGGATGGCCCTCTTCGTGGAACAGGCCGAGAACCAACGCCAGAACCCCACCGTCCGGCTCCCCTTCCGCCCACCCGGGAAGCAACGCGAGCAGCTCCTTCTCGTACCAGCCGGCGTGCGCGGCGGATCCCCACACGTACGGGCCCATGCGCAGGAACTCGGCGACGAACGCGCGGTACGCGGGCGACGGATGCCGGCGGTACTCCACCACCTGCAACCAGGTCTCCGCGCTTTCCCGCCGCCCCAATGCCCACCTGACCGCCGACCGGTCGACGGGCTCCTCGTCACCACCGTCGTACTCGTGCTTCGTCCCCCGGCCCATCAACTCGTCCACCGGCGCCAGGATCCGGAACTCCCACTCCAAGCCGGTCAGCACCGCCCCGTGACCACCCCGCACGGTCCGCCCACCAAGGGTGATCTCCTCGACCCGGCCGAACTCGCCCTCCGCGACCACCTCGACCCGCGCGGGCCCCCGCACCCCCGTCAGCCGGCGCAACTCCGCCTCCGCACCCGCCTCGTACCACCGCCGGGCCACCTCCAGCAGCCTTGCCCGCTCCCCCTCCGGCAGCCGCTCACGGACCCGCGCCCCCGTACAGGCCTCCCACACGGCCGGAGAACCACCCTCGACGGCCCGCAGCAGCGCAGTCGTACCGTCAGGCAGCACCCGGTCCGGATCCGCGCCGGCCTCCACCAGCGCCCGCACGACGTCCACCGCGAACGCGGTCACCGCCCCGCACAACACGGGCAACCCGTCCGCGCCCACCGCGTCAGGATCCGCTCCCGCCTCCACCAACCCCCGCACGGCATCCGCGTCCCCCGCCCCCACCGCGCCCACCAACCGGACATCCAACTCACCCACGCGTCCCCCTCCCCACCGACCGCAGATCGTCACCCACTCCGCCCCCATCGGACAACCGGATAACCCCCGCGCGACAAGGAGCGCGACCCGCCGAGGAGCCGGCGCCGCGACGGAGGACCGAATCCACCCGAGGGGCCGGGGGCGGGGTGGGGTGTCGACCGGGGCTAAAACGTGATTTGTTGGCGCCCGTCACCGCCCCACCAACGCAGCCCCGGACAGGGCGCCATAAATCATGCCCGCCCCGGACGACACC
>NZ_JBHVPG010000093.1:0-16113 GCF_042887545.1 Streptomyces sp. NPDC057939 | reverse complement strand
AGACGCCGTCTCCGAAGTGAAACGGTCACCCGTCAGCTGCATACCGTCACCCGAATCACCCGCGAAACGGATGATCACACGATCGACACGGCGGACCTCGGATCGCGTCGGCACGTCAGCCGTTCTGTTCTTCGCGCGGCAGCTCCGGCGCGTGCCTGTAGCCCATGATCAGGACGTCGCGCACGGCCGCCTTCGCCGGGTCCACGGGCAGGATCGGGCGTACCGCGTGGAGGACCTGGGCGTCGGCCCAGTACATGGTGTCCATCTGCTCGGTGAGGCAGAACTCGGTGACGAGCCGCCGGTCGAGGTCGTAGACCTGCGATTCCCCGCCGCGGGCGTTGAAGCGGCCCATCAGGTGGATGACGCCGAAGTCGACCTCGTCGCGGTGCGGGCCCTCGGGGGTCGGCTCACCCGTCTCGTCGGGGGTGCTGATGATGCGGAACTGGTGGCACTGGACGTCCCACGGGTCGTCGCGCCAGGCGTCCTCGGGGACCGGGAACGTCTCGAAGTCCGACCGCAGGAGCCGGGTGAGCAGCGGGTTGGCCAGGGTGGTGCGGCTGAGGGGTGCCACGTCGCGGTCGATGCCGCCGGCGTAGTCGTTGGCCCCCATCGACTGGAAGTAGGGGCGGTGGGGGCGCAGCCGGACCTCTCCGGTGCGGGGGACGAAGAAGAACCGGTCGTAGCGGCGTTCGCGGAAGCGGGAGCCGCCCTTCAGGTACTGGTCCGTCTCCAGGTTCTCCCATTCGGCGGCCAATTCCTTGACGTGCTGACGCAATTCGGTATCGATGACGAGCCGGTCGGCCGGTATCAAGGAATATCCGTTGGTCCGAAGTTCTTCTCGTGCCGCGTTCTGCATTGTTGGCTCCTCCGTGCCGGATCTCACGCACTCCTGCTTCCCGAGGTTCCCACAGTGCTGCTGACGATGAACTGACAGGGCGGCCGGGTCAGGAGGACGTCAGCCGGTGGTCACACGGCCTGTGCTTCACTCGGCCGGTATGACGGAACAATTGGTGTCCTTGCCGGGATCGGAACGGCGCTCGGTTCTCGAAGAAATCGTGGTTGCGGAATTCAAGGCCGCGCTGCTCATGCCGGACGACGAGGAGCTGCCGGTGGAGGCCGGCTTCTTCGAGCTCGGGATGACGTCCTTGCTGCTCACGATGGTCAAGCAGCGGCTGGAGGAGCAGCTGGGGCGGGGCATCAGCAGTACGGCGCTGTTCAACCAGCCGACCGTCGAGCGGTTGACGGATTATCTGGCCTCCGAAGTGCTGGCCGACATCTTCGACGTGAACTGAGAGAGAGGCGGCCGCCATGCCCGAAATGCCGGGAGCGCCGAATCCTGCGGGAAATGCGGATCCGGACGTTTTGGAAAGGCTCGAAGCGGCGGAGGAGACGGTCCGCCGACAGAACGGCGAACTCGAACAGTTCCTGCTGGAGAAGTACGAGCCGATCGCGGTGGTCGGAACGGGGATGCGTTTTCCCGGTGGGAACGATTCTCTTTCCGCGCTGGATTCCTTCCTGCGGGACGGTCGTTCCGGTATCGGGCCGCTGCCGCGCGACCGGTGGGTTCCCGAGGTGGCCGACGGTGACGTCACCGCGGTCGCGGGCGGTTTCCTCGATCGCATCGACGAATTCGACGCACAGTTCTTCAACATTCCGCCCAAGCAGGCCCCGTTCGTCGATCCGCAGCAGCGGCTGCTGTTGGAGACGGTGTGGCAGGCCCTGGAGGACGCCAACATCGATCCGGCCGGTCTGCGGCACGGCGACGGCGGCGTCTACGTGGGGGCTTCGCCGCTCGACTTCGCGCTGGAGCTGGAGGGACTGTCCGACGAGCAGCTCGACGGGAGCCTGACGACGGGGCTCGGCGGCTATTCGATGTCCGGGCGGCTCTCGTACTTCCTGGGCTGGCGCGGTCCGAGCCTGACGACGGACACCGCGTGCGCGGCGTCGTTGACAGCGCTGCACCTGGCGGTCGAGGGGTTGCGGCGCCGTGAGTGCGGGATCGCGTTGTGCGCGGCGGTGAACGCCCTGCACAACCCGCGTTCCTTCGTGATCCTCTCGCACGGCCAGATGCTGGCTCCCGACGGCCATTGCAAGACCTTCGACGAGAGCGCGGACGGGTACGCGCGCGCCGAGGGCTGCGGGGCGCTGGTGTTGAAGCGGCTGTCGGACGCGCTGGCGGACGGTGACACGGTCCTGGCGCTGGTCCGGGGTATGGCGATCGGGCAGGACGGGGAGAGCGCGGGACTCAGCGCGCCCAACGGGCCGGCGCAGGAGGCCGTGATGCGGGCGGCACTGGCCAACGCGCGGCTGGAGCCGGGCGACATCCAGTACGTGGAGGCGCACGGGACGGGGACCCCGCTGGGCGACCCGATCGAGCTCGGTTCGGTGAACGGGGTGTTCGGTGCCTCGCACGACGCGGAGCACCCGCTGACGATCGGCTCGCTGAAGGCGAACATCGGGCACATGGAGCCCGCTGCCGGGCTGGGCGCGGTGCTCAAGGTGATCACGCAGATGCGGGCGGGGGTGTTCTTCCCGCACGTGTGGCCGAACCTGTCCGGGCGGATCCCCTGGGAGACGTACCCGATCACGGTGGCGACGGAGGAGCGGCCGTGGGAGGCGCCCGTGCGCCGGGCCACCGTCAACGGCTTCGGCGTCGCGGGGGCCATCGCGGTGGCGGTCCTGGAGGAGGCCCCGCCCGCCGGAGCCGGGGCGACGCCGCGGGAACCGGCGGTCGACGCGGCGGAGCGATCCGTGCCGGGCCGGGTGTTCACCCTGTCGGCGAAGTCCCGGCCGGCGTTGCGGTTGCAGGCCGAGCGGTACGCGCGTTTCCTCGCCGAGCATCCGGACACAGACCTGGTGGACCTGTGCCGGACCCGGGCCACGGCCCGTTCGCACTTCCGGTACCGGGTGGCGGCGGCCGTCGCGGATCCGGGTGGGCTGGGCGCGCACCTGGAGCGGTGGAGCGCGCCGCCGCGCGGGGAGGAGAAGCCCGACGCGTTCCGCAAGGTGGCGTTCCTGTTCACCGGTTCCGGTTCGCAGTACGTGGGCATGGGGCGGGCCCTGTACGGGCGCTTCCCGGTGTTCACCCGGTACGTGGACGAGTGCGACGCGCTGTTCGCCCCGCTGCTGGGGCGTTCGGTGGCCGCCGTCATGTTCGGCGGGGTTCCGGACGCCGAGGAGACCCTGGCCCGTACGTCCTTCACGCACGCGGCGCTGTTCACCCTGGAGTACGCGCTGGCCCGGCTGTGGCTGTCGTGGGGCGTGCGGCCCGGCGTGTTGATCGGGCACAGCGTCGGGGAGATCGTGGCGGCGACGGTGGCCGGGGTGTTCACGCTCGCCGACGGGATCGCCTTCCTCGCCGCGCGGTCCGCGCTGATCGAGTCGGTGTCGGATGCGGCGCCGGGCGGCATGGCGGCCGTCTCCGCGCCGGCGGACGAGGTGCGGCCGCTGCTGAAGGTGTGGCCCGACCTGGCGGTCGCGGCGGTCAACGCCCCCGGGCAGTGCGTGATCTCGGGCGGCGGGCGGTCGCTGGCCGAGGCCGTCGATGCGCTGCGCGCACGGGAGTGGACGGTGACTCCGCTGCACGTGACGGCGGCCTTCCACTCGCCGTTGATGGCCGGGGTGTCCCGGCCGCTGGCCGAGGTGCTGGGCCGGATCTCCTTCCACGAGCCGAGGCTGCCGCTCGTGTCGAACCTGACGGGGCGGATCGCGTCGGCGGCGGAGCTGGCCGACCCCGAGTACTGGGTGCGGCACGTCAACGAGACCGTCGAGTTCGAGGCGGGCGTGCGTGCCGTCGCCGAGCGCGGCCGGCACGTGTTCGTGGAGGTCGGGCCGTCGTCGGCGCTGACCTCGCTGGCCCGGCAGTGCGTACCGCAGGAGCAGCACCGTTGGTTGAGCTGCCTGCGGGCCAAGGACACCACCGGCGCCACGTTGGACGCCGCGCTGGCGGGCGCGTACGCGGCGGGGTTGAACATCGCGTGGCGCGAGGTGTACGCGGGCGGTCCCGGTCGGCGGATCCCGCTGCCGGGGTACGCCTTCGACCGGCGCCGCTACCGGCTTCCGGCGCGTCCCGCCGGGCGGGGGGCGTCCGACGGGCATCCGCTGCTGGGCCGCGAGGTGCGGCGCGGCGACGAACAGCGGGAGTTCGCGGCGCGGATCAGCGCCGGGCAGCCGGCCTGGTTGGCGGACCACACGATCGGCGGCCGGGCGTTCATGCCCGCGGCGGGATACCTGGAGCTGCTCCTCGCGGTGCAGGACGAGGTGTACGGGGACACCGGTCGGGCCGTGGAGGACGTGCGCTTCCACGAGGCGCTGTTCCTTACGGACGGGCCGACGCTGCTGCTGACCCGGGTACGGCCCGGGCCCGACGGGCGGCCAGTGGTGGAGGTGTCGAGCCGGCCCGCCGACGAGGCCGGGAGCGTGGAGCGGCTGCACGCGACGGCCCGGATCGCGGCGGACGTCGACGCGGCCGGCGGGCTCGCCGGTACGGGACGGGAACTGCTGGGGCTGGCCGGTGCGATGGAGGCCGAGGAGCCGTCGCGGGTGCTGGACGGCGAGGAGGTGCGGGCGGCGTACGCGCGGGCCGGCCTCGCGTACGGGCCGCAGTTCGGCCGGGCCCTGCGGGTGGCGGCGTACGGTCCGGACTTCGCGGTGACGGACCTGTCGGGGACGGACACCTCCCGGACGGAGCACCTGCCGCCGCCGGTGCTGGACGGGGCGACGCACGCGCTGGCCGCGCTCACCGACGACGGGAACCGGTACGTGGCCACGAGCGTGGCCCGGCTGCGGGCCTTCAAGAAGCCGCGCGGGGAGGTGCTCCGGTCGGCAGCCAGGGTCGAGCGCGCCGCGACGCCGGTCGCTCCCGGCGAACGCGCCGAGACCGCCGACCCGGCGTTCACCCTGGACGTGCTGCTGCTGGACGGCGGGCCCGGGCCGGGGGCCGGCCGGCCGGTGATGGAGCTGACCGGGATGGGCTTCACCCGGCTCCCGGACCGTCCGGCCCCGACGGCGGACGCGGAGCGGGAGGCGGAACTCGCGGCTGCGTCGGCGCCCCTCGACCCGGCGGCCCTGGCGGCGGCCCCACCGGGGGAACGGCACGGCGCGCTGGTCGCGCTGGTCCGGGCCACGGTGGCCGCGCTGCTCGCGATCGAGGACCCGGAGTACGTGGACACCGGGGCGGGCTTCCTGGAGCTCGGCGTGGACTCGCTGACCGCGATCGTGCTGAAGAGCCGGTTGGAGGCGCGGCTGCGCGTCCCGTTGCTGTCCTCGGTGGTCTTCGACCATCCGTCGGTGGAGGAACTCGCCGCGCACCTGGGGCACGTCCTCGCCCCGGAGCCCGTTGCGGCGGCCCGCCCGGCTCCCCGGACGACCACGACGTGAACACACCCATCCCACCCACCGCACGAACGACACGACGGGGGCACACCATGGACGACGACACCCGTACGGAGGACCGGACCCTCGCGGCGCGCGCCGCGCTGCACGCCCGGACCCGGCCCGATCATCCGGCGGTGGTCTGCGAGGACCGCACGCTCACCTACGCCGAACTGCACCGCGAGAGCAACCGGACCGCGCACGCGCTGCGGGCCGCGGGGCCGACCGCGGGCCTGCGGGTGGGCTATCTGGGCCGGGAGTCGGAGCACTACTACGACCTGGCGCTGGGCTGCGCGAAGAGCGGGGCTGTCCTGGTCCCGGTCAACTCGCGGCTGACGGCCCGCGAGGTCGAGCACGTCCTGCGCGATTCGCAGGCCGGACTGCTCTTCGTGGAGCGGGAGTTCCGGCCCGTCGTGGACGGGCTGCGGCCGGTGCTGCCGGAGCTGCGTCAGGTCGTCGACATGGACTCCGACGACCACGTGGCGGGCGGGTTCCTGGCGTGGAAGGCGGGCCTGCCGGACGGCGAGCCGCCCCTCGCGGGCACGGCGGGGTTCGACGACGCGGTGGCGCAGTTGTACACGAGCGGGACGACGGGTCTGCCGAAGGGCGTGGTGCTGGCGCAGCGGACGTTCTTCACCTTCATCGCGGACACCCGGGCGCAGGGGGTGGACTGGATCGACTGGCGGCCCGAGGACCGGGGGCTGAGTTGCTTCCCCGGCCTGCACACCTCGGGGTTCGGCTGGTTCATGCACTCGTTCAACGCCGGCGCGACCACCGTGATCATGCGTCAGTTCATCGCGGACGAGGCGACGCGGCTGATCGAACGGCACCGGATCACGACCCTGTGGGCGGCGCCCGCGATGCTGCGGATGATGCTGACCGAGCGGGGCACGACCCGGGAGACGTTCCGGTCGCTGCGCAAGGTGGTCTACAGCGGTTCGCCGATCGACCGGGAGCTCCTGCTGACCTGCATCGACGTACTGGGCTGCGAGCTGGCCCAGGGCTATTCGTCGGCGGAGGCGGGCAGTTTCGTGACCTGTCTGGCGCCGGAGGACCACACCCCGGACAGCCGGGTGCTGGCCTCGGCGGGGCGGGCGTGTCCGGGCAACGAGGTGCGGATCCTGGACGAGGACGGCAACGAGCTGCCGCCGGGCGGGGTGGGACGGGTCGTCATCAAGAGCCCGGCGCGTTTCCTCGGGTACTGGCGGCTGCCGGAGGTGACGGCCGGGTCCCTGTCGGGCGAGTGGCTGTCCATGGGCGACATGGGGCATCTCGACGCCGACGGCTACCTGTTCCTGGTGGACCGGGTCAACGACACGATCATCGTCGCGGGTCAGAACATCTATCCGACCGAGGTGGAGAACGCGCTGCGGGAGCATCCGGCCGTCGAGGAGGTCTCGGTGTACGGGGTTCCGCACCCGCAGTGGGGCGAGGCGGTGCGGGCCGCGGTGGTGCTGCGGCCGGGGGCCGGTGCCACGCCGCGGGACTTCCTGCGGTTCCTGAACGGCAGGATCGCCGGGTTCAAGATCCCCACGGGGTACGACCTGGTGGCGGCGTTGCCGCGCAATCCGACGGGGAAGGTGCTGCGGCGGGTGCTGCGGGAGCGGTTCACCGCCCCGGCGGCCGGGGCCGCGGCGCCCGCGGTGTAGCGGGCGTGGACGTGACCTCCGTGGGGCCGGCCGCGCCGCCGGCGCCGCTGCCCGAGGTACAGGGCGCGGGCCGGTGGCTGCATCCGGCGGACGGCGAACCCGACTGCGGGGTGCGGCTGTTCCTGTTGCACCACAGCGGGGGCGGTGCCTCGATGTACCGGGACTGGGCGGGGCTGCTGCCGTCGGTGGCCTGCCAGGCGGTGCAGTTGCCCGGGCGGCAGGAGCGGCGCCGGGAGGCTCCGTACACACGGCTCGGTCCGCTGGCGCAGGCCCTGGCCCGGGTGCTGTCCGACGACCTGGACGGACGTCCGTACGCGGTGTTCGGCCATTCGATGGGGGCGCTGCTGGGGTACCGGGTGACGGTGGAACTGGAGCGGCGCGGGCTGCCGCCGCCGGCGCTGCTGGCGGTGTCGGGCTGGGCGCCGACCGGTTTCTCGGCGCCGGCCGTGCTGTCGGCGGATCCGCTGGAGGCGCTGCGGCTGTTGGGCGGCCTGCCGGCGGCGGTCGAGGGCGATCCTGAGCAGTTGGCGGCGGCGGTCCGTGCGATGGGCGCGGACGCCGCGGTGTGCGCGGACCGTCAGGACGACGGGGCGGCCGTGGGCTGTCCCGTCGTCGCGTACCGCGGGCGGGAGGATCCCCTCCTCGCGCCCGGGGCGATGCGGTCGTGGGCGGGGCGGACCCCGCAGTACCTGGGGTGCCGGACCTTCCCCGGGGACCACTTCTACCTGCGGTCCCACGCCCGTGCCGTCACGGCCGACCTGGCCCAGTTGCTGCCGCGGTACGCCGCGGGGCACTGAGCGGGCGGCGTACGGGCCGATCACACGATCGGCCCGCCCCATCGACATCCGGATCACATCGATCGCATCGATCACGGCGACCAGGAGGTTTCCCATGCTCCCCCGACCCAACGAACTCCTCGCGCGGTACGTCGCGTTGTGGAACGAGACCGATCCGGCGCGCCGGCGCGAGAGGGTGGAGGCGCTGTACGCGCCGGACGCCGTCTACGTGTTCTACCGCAAGGACCCGATCCGCGGTCACGCGGCGATCCTCGACCAGCTGGCGTACACGCACCAGGTGTACGGGCCGATGGGCTACGAGTTCCGTTCGTCGAACAACGCCACCGGTCACCACGACGTCGTCCGCTTCAACTGGGTGATGGTGTCGGCGTCCTCGGGCGAGATGGAGATGTCCGGTCAGGACATCGTGGTGCTCGCGGAGGACGGGCGAATTCAGGCCGACTACCAGTTCCACGACCGCATGCCCTCGGCGTTCGTCTACGACGACGGGTACGAGGAGCACGGCGTGGCCGTACGGGCGGCCCGGCCCCGGCGCACCGGTGTCGCGGGCCCCTGACGGGCGCCTGACGCGCACGCACCCCGGCCCCGCGGCATTCCCGTGCCGCGGGGCCGGTCGCGTGCCGGACGGTGCGTCAGCGGGCGGCGGCCGTCACGGCCGCCGGGCAGTACTGGCGCAGGACGAGCTCGGTGGTGGCGACCGCCATCCGGGCCGGGCCGTCGCCGCCGAGGACCTCGCCGTTGGCCAGGAGGCCGCCGACGATGAGCATGAGCGTGTCGGCCAGGGCGTCCGCGTCGTCGGCGCCGGCCTGGGCGCCCCGGTCGCGGAGCCAGTTGCGCAGGCCCATGAGGTGCAGTTTCGCCTCCTGGCGGCCCGGGTGCTGCGGGTCGCGGAACTCACTGGAGGTGTTGTAGTAGATGCAGCCGTGGAAGTCCGGTTCCTGGACGCTGGCGTGGAAGAACTCCATCAGGGCCAGGATCTGGCGGGCCGGATCGCCGCTGTGGGGCGCGGTGACCTCCTCGGCCCGTTCCCACCATTGGGCGTCGCTCTCGCGGAGCCAGGCCGCGATGAGTTCGTCCTTGCTGGCGAACTCGCGGTAGAGGAGGCTCTTGCCGACTCCGGTTGCGTCGATCACCTGCTGCATGCCGACCGCCCGGACCCCCTGTTCACCGAAGAGTTTGGCCGAGGCCTCCAGAATCCGCCGCCGCGTGCCTGGTGCCGGTGTGCGCGCCATGTCTGAACTCCTTCCCCTCTCCCCCGCGGATCCCAGCATACGTTTGACACAGGGGTTTGGGGGCGCTAGAAATGGACCGATCAGTCCGGGACTGATCGGTCCGTCATTCTTCCTGTTGCGCCCACCGCTTCCGACGACACTCCGATCGGAGTCTGATCATGACCGAGGCATCCCCCACCTCACCTCCTGTCGCACGGGCGTTACCGCCCACCCCCGCGGTCAAGAGCCTTCCGCTCCTGCTCCTGGTGGTGTGCGCGGTCCAGTTCCTCGACGCGATGGACATCGCGAGCATGGGACCGGCCCTCCCCCTGGTCCAGGAGGACCTGGGGATGTCCACCTCCTCGCTCCAGTGGGTCGTCTCCGCCTACGCGCTCGGCTTCGGCGGCTTCCTCCTGCTGGGCGGTCGACTGGCCGACCTCTACAACCGCAAGAAGCTGCTGATCGGCTGGCTCGTCGTCTTCGTGGTCGCCAGCATCCTGGGAGGCATCGCCGACGACGGCGTGGTCCTGGTCGTGGCCCGCCTGCTCAAGGGCATCAGCGCCGGCATCACGGCACCCGCCGCCATGGCGATCCTGCTCGACGCCTTCCGTGACGAGCAGTCACGCAACAAGGCCCTGGGCACCTTCCTCGCGGTCGCCTCGGCCGGTTACTCACTCGGCCTGATCCTCGGCGGCCTGATGGCGGGCGTCTCCTGGCGGCTCGTGCTCTTCGCCCCCGCCGTCGCGGGCGTCCTGGTCGCCCTCCTCGCCGCCTCGGTGGTCCCCTCGCAGCAGGACTCCGGCAAGCGCGGCAGCCTCGACATCCTCGGCGCCGTCACCGTGACGGCCGGAGCGGTGGCCCTGGTCTACGGACTCAGCCGGGCCGCCAGCCACGGATGGGGCGACGCGCAGACGATCGGCTCGCTCATCGCCGCCGCCGTCCTCTTCCCGCTGTTCGCCGTCGTCGAGAGCCGGCACCCGGCGCCGCTGGTCCCGCTGTCCGTCTTCCGCAAGGGCCAGTTGACCCGCGCGCTGGTCGCCATGCTCTTCTTCGGCGCGTACGTCTCCTTCCAGTTCGTCCTGACCCTCTACTACCAGGAGCAGCTGGGCTGGTCGCCGCTGCAAGCCGGTCTCGCCTTCCTCCTCGGCGGGGTCCTGACCGCCGGCACCGCCCGCTACGGCGCCGCGCTGGTCACCAAGTACGGCGCCTGGCCGGTCGCGACCGGCGGCCTGGTCCTGCTCAGCATCGGCTACCTCGGCTGGGTCCTGCTGCTCGGTCAGGTCGACCCGCTGGTCACCCTCTTCGCCCAGCAGCTGCTCGGCGGCCTCGGCTTCGCCGCGGTCTACCCGGCGCTGAACATCGCCGCCGTCGGAACCGCGGCGCCGGACGAGCAGGGTCTGGTCTCGGGCCTCTTCAACGCCGGTGCGCAGATCGGCAACGGCGTGGTCATCGCGATCACCGCCACGGTGTTCTCCCTCTCCGCCGGCGGGATCGCCCCCTACCGGGCCGGACTGTGGACCGTCACGATCATCACCCTCGTCGTGACCGCCGTGACCCTGGCCGGCGCCGCCCGCCACCGCAAGTCCGCCGCCGCCTGACCCACCTCCCGGGGGCGCCGCCGCGGCCGCGCCCCCGCCACGAACGCCGTGCAACACATCGGGCGCACCCATTGGATCCCCCGCATCCGGCGCCGGACGTGTTGCACGGCATCGTCGTCCCCGCCCCCGGACCCGGCGCCCCCCGCGCCGGGTCCGGGGGCTTCATTGACACGCTCGCACCTGACCAAGTACGGTCGGGACCGATCGGTCCACTAGGAATTCAGTCTCATTCCGACCGTGAATCGATCGACCGACGCCAGTGCACACACGACAACGTTCTCTTTCCATCTCGCGGGGAGATGTTTGTGTTGCTGTTCTCAGTCCTAGGCTCCATGGAGATAATGAAGCACCGCGGCTCGGTGCGCCTCGGCGGCGCCATGCAGCAGACGCTCCTCGCGTCACTGCTCGCCGCCGGCGGATCGCTCGTCACGGTCGACGCCCTGATCCTCGAACTGTGGGGGACCACTCCCCCCGCCAAGGTCGAGAACGCCCTCCAGGCCCAGGTCAGCAGGGTCCGCAGGACCTTGTCGGCCGTCGAGCCCGACCGCGAGGGATCCCGGGTGGTGACCAGCACCTCCGGCTACATGTTCCTCTTCGACCGGTGGGAACTCGACGCGTACTTATTCCTCGACACCGTGGACGCGATCCACGCGCGGACGGGAAACGACGGCCTTTCCGAACACCGCCAGAACATAGCGGACCTCCGCCAAGGACTATCGCGCTGGCGAGGTCCCGTATTCGGCGGTCTCGCGGGCGGACCCATCTGCCGAACCGCTTCCGCCAGATATATGGAAGCGAGAAATTCGGCACTGATCCTGCTTTACGATCTAGAACTGCGCACCGGTGGTCACGAACGCATCCTCCCGGAGCTCACCGAGCTCTACTCGCGCAACCCGAACCACGAGCAGTTCTGCATGCTCCTCATGCGGGCCCTGTACCGCTCCGGCCGCCAGCTCGACGCCCTGACGGTGTACCGGCAGTGCCGACACAACATGATCGAGTCGCAGGGCATCGAACCCTCGCCCGTCCTGAGCCAGTACGAACGGGCCATCCTCACCCACGACCCGATGCTCCTCCAGGACGAGCCCTATTGGCCCGTTCCCGCCCTCGCGGCGAGCTAGGGACCCCGGTCGATGAGCGGCTCCGACGACGACGGCGGCGACGGTGACGGCGACTCCCGCGTCCTGCTCCTGATCGCACACGGCAGCCGGGACCCGCGGCACGCGACGACGGTACGCGCGCTCACCCGCCGCATCCGGTCGATGCGGCCCGGACTGCGTGTGAGCACCGCCTTCCTGGACTTCGAACCGCCCTCCGTGGGGGCGGAGTTGACGCGGATGGCCGACCGGGGCGCACAGCGGGTGGTGGCCCAGCCGCTGCTCCTGACCAGCGCCTTCCACGCGAGGACCGACCTGCCCCGAGCGCTGCGCGAGGCACCACCGGCCCTCTCCGTACGACAGGCCTCGGTGCTGGGGCCGCACGCCCTGCTGATCGCCGCGCTGGAACGCCGACTGGCCGAGGCGGGCCTGGAGCCCGGCGACCGCGCAGCGACCTCCGTGGTCCTCGCCTGCGCGGGCACCACCGATCCGCGGGCCGTCGCGGCGCTCGTGGCGCTCGCCGAACGGTGGCGGCGCACCGGCTGGTACGACGTACGACCCGCCTTCGCCTCCGACGGCGCCCTCCCCCGCACGCGGGACGCCGTACGGGCGCTGCGCGACGCCGGCGCCCGCCGGATCGCGGTCGCCCCCTACGTGCTGGCCCCGGGCCGGCTGCCGGACCGGATCGCCCTCGGTGCCGCAGAGGGGGGCGCGGACCTCGTGGGCGCCGTGCTCGGCGCGGCCCCCGAACTCGCCCGGCTCGTCCTGCGCCGCTACGACGCGGCCGCGCGCGCCCCGGCCCTGACGGGCTGAAGCGCGCCTCCCGCACCGGCGGCGACGGGTCACTTCCGCTCGCTCCGACGGAGTCCGGCGGCGTCCCGGCGGCCCCGGTGGGTCCGGCCGGAAGCGGTGGGCGGCGGGGGGAGCAGGCCGCGGCGGCGGAGCATGCGGCGCTCGACGGGGCTGAACACCAGCAGGTCGACGGCGATGCCGACCAGCAGGATCAGCCCGATGGCGAGGAAGATCCGCGCCATGTCGGAGGTCTCTCGCCCCGACTCCAGCAACTGGCCCAACCCCAGGCCCAGGTCGGGGGAGCTGGCGATGATCTCGGCGGCCATCAGGGACCGCCACGAGAAGGCCCAGCCCTGTTTCAGCCCGGCCAGGTAGCCGGGGAACGCGGCGGGCATCACGATGTGCCGGGCGCCCCGCAGACCGGTGGCGCCGAGCGAACGACCGGCCCGCAGGTACAGCGGCGGGACCTGGTCGATGCCGGAGACGAGGCCGTTGGCTATGGAGGGGGTGGCTCCGAGGAGGATGACGGCGTACATCATCGAGTTGTCCAGGCCGAGCCACAGGACCGCCGGCGGCACCCAGGCCACCGAGGGCAGGGACTGGAGTCCGGACAGGACGGGCCCGATCGCGGCGCGCACGGTCCGGACCCGGGAGACCAGCAGGCCGAGCGGCGTACCGATGGCCAGGGCCAGCAGGAAGCCGGACAGGCCGCGCCAGACGCTGGTCCACACGACGTCCAGGAGGGTGCCGCGCAGCCACAGGTCGACCAGGCTGTCCCACACGGCGCCGGGCGGCGGCAGCATGTGGTCGTCGGTGACCCGGGCCAGGGTGAGCGCCTGCCACACCGTCAGGACCAGCAGGACGGCGACGAGGGGCGGCAGGGCCTTGCCGAGCAGGACCCTGCGCAGCGGGACGCGGGCGGCCCGGTGGGTGTCGAGGGCGTCCAGCCCGGCCAGTTCGTTCGCCCCGGTCCGGGGCCTGAGGTCAGTGCCGGCCATGGCGGCGGATCTCCCCACGCAGGTGTTCGGTGATCTCGAGGGACAGTTCGGCGACGTCCGAGTCCTCGATGCGGCGCGGCTGGGGAATGTCGACGGTCCATTCCTTCGCGATGCGTCCGGGGCGGGAGGAGAGCAGGACCACGCGCTGGGCGAGTCGGACGGCCTCGCGGACGTTGTGGGTGACGAACAGGACGGAGAGGTTGGTCTCCTCCCAGATGCGGGTGAGTTCGCCGTGCAGGACGTCGCGGGTGATCGCGTCGAGGGCGGCGAACGGCTCGTCCATCAGGAGGAGTTGGCCGTCCTGGGCGAGGGCGCGGGCGAGGGCGACGCGCTGGCGCATGCCGCCGGAGAGCTCGTGGACGCGCTTGCCGTGGGAGCCGGCGAGGCGGACGAGTTCCAGGAGGCGCTCGGCCTCCGGCCTGCGGTCGGCCTTGGCGACGCCGCGCAGCCGCAGGGCGAGTTCGATGTTCTTGCCCGCCGTCAGCCAGGGGAAGAGCGCGTGTTCCTGGAACATCAGGGCCGGACGGCCGCCCGGGGTCTCGATCGACCCCGCGGACGGCTTGTCCAGACCGGCGACCAGGTTCAGGAGCGTGGACTTGCCACACCCCGAGGCCCCCAGGATGGTGACGAACTCGCCCGGAGCGACATCGAGGCTGATGTCGTCCAGCACGAGCTGCGATCCGGCCGGGTCGGGGAAGGACTTCGAGACGTGCTCGATGCGGACGGCGCTGCGGACCGCCGTGGTGTTCTCCGCGTTGATCAGAACGGTCGTCATCGCCGGTCACCTCCCTTGGTCGTCGGTGCCCGGACCCGTGTGGGTGACGGGGGGCTTGTGCAGGGAACCGAGGACCTTGTTCAGCGGCCCGAGGTCGTGGATGCCGGTCAGGTCGGGGCGCTCCAGCAGGCCCGCCGTGACCGCGTGGCCCGCCTGGGCGCGCAGTGTCGCGGCCAGGGGGTCGTCGGTGACGAGGATCCCGGGCCAGGCCCCGTCGATGACCTCGGCGTCCAGTTCCTTGCCGGTCAGGGACTTCAGGGCGGCGTTCGCGGAGGCCTTGGCGCGGTCCGGGTCGGCGTTGATCCATTCGTTGGTCTTCACCGTGCCGCGCAGGACGGCCTCGACGACGTCCGGATGCTCCCGGAGGAACTTCTGCGACACGATCACGTTCGTGATCACGAACCGGCCTCCGGGCCACAGGTCCCGCTCGTCGAGGAGGACCCTGCCGCCCTCGGCCACCAGCTTGGAGGCGGTGGGCTCCGGCACCCAGGCACCGTCCACGGCCCCGGACCGGTAGGCGTCCGGGGTGACCGCGTTGTCCGTACGGACGACGGAGACGTCTCCCCGGCCGCTGGCCGCGTCGACCCGCCAGCCGCGTGCGGTGATCCAGTTCAGGAGCGCGACGTCCTGGGTGTTGCCGAGCTGGGGGGTGGCGATCCGACGGCCCTTGAGGTCGTCGAGGGTCTTGATCTTCTCGGGGTTCACGACGAGCTTGACGCCGCCGGAGGCGGAACCGGAGATGATCCGCAGGTTGGAGCCCTTCGATTTCACGTAGCCGTTGATCGCGGGCGAGGGCCCGATGAAACCGATGTCGACGGCGCCCGCGTTGAGGGCCTCGATCTCGGCCGGGCCCGCGTTGAAGGTGACGGTCTTCAGGGCGGTCCCGCCGAGTTCCTTCTGGATCAGGCCCTCGCGCACGCCGACCAGCGCGGTGGCGTGCGTCAGGTTCGGGAAGTGGCCGAGACGGACGGAGCCCGCCGACAGCTTCTCGCCGACGGCGGCGGCCGGCACCTGGCCGCCGGTCGGTCCGTCGGCCTTGGAGCCGTAGCCGCACGAGGTGGCGGCGCAGGCGAGGAGGAGCAGGCAGAGAGCTGCGGCGCGGTGCGGACGGAGCGGGAGGCGCGGGCGGCGCGACAAGGGCATGGTCAGGGGGTCCGTTCGTTCTCGGCGTGCGCGGTGAAGGCATCGCCCGCCATGCCCGCGGTCAGGGTGGTTCCGTCGGCCGGGTCGATGAGCAGGAAGGATCCGGTGCGGCGGGAGTCGGCGTAGGCGTCGAGCGCGAGGGGTTCGGCGGTGCGGACGACGACGCGGCCGATGTCGTTGGCGACGAGCTGCCCGGGGTTCGGGTGCTGCGACAGGTCGTCGAGGGTCAACCGCGAGGGAATGTCCTCGACGATCGCCTTCACCGTCCGCGTGGTGTGTTTGACGAGGACGTGCCGGCCGACGGTGAGCGACCCGTCGGCCACGTGGCAGACCGTCGCGGTGATCCGCCGGGTGGGGATGGGGGCGCTCGTGGTGGGGGCGATGAGGTCGCCGCGGGAGATGTCGATGTCGTCCTTGAGGCGCAGGGTCACCGATTGGGGGGCCCAGGCGATGTCGACGCTCTCGCCGAGGGCGTCGATGCCCTCGATGACGGAGGTCCGTCCGGAGGGCAGGACGGTGACGGCCTCGCCGACGCGCAGGACGCCGGAGGCGATCTGGCCGGCGTAGCCGCGGTAGTCGGGGTGCTCGGCGGACTGGGGGCGGATGACGTACTGGACGGGGAAGCGGGCCGGGCAGGCGGTGAGGTCGTGGCTGACCGGGACCGTCTCCAGGTGTTCCAG
>NZ_JBHVPG010000092.1:0-16676 GCF_042887545.1 Streptomyces sp. NPDC057939 | reverse complement strand
GCCCCGGACAGGGCGCCATAAATCATGCCCGCCCCGGACGACACCCCACCCCGCCCCCGGCCCCGCCCCACACGAACCGCCCCAGCCCCGCGCAGCCCCCGGCCCCGCCCCACACGAACCGCCCCAGCCCCGCGCAGCGCCCGGCCCCGCCCCGCCCACACGAAAGGGGCCCGGGTGCGTCCAGCACCCGGGCCCCTTCCCCGTACCCCTACTCGGCTCACCGGCCCACCGGCCCACCGGCCGGCTAAGGCGCTCACGTCGTACGACGCCGCCGCGCCCCCGGCCGACGCTCGCTCGGCCGCGACACCGACTCCCCGGCCTGCTTCGCGGCCTCGCGACGGGCCTCCCCGTAAGCGGCCAGCGCCTCCGCCAGCTTCGACACCGACGGCTCCGGCGACAGCACGTCCACGCGCAGCCCGTGCTCCTCCGCGGTCTTGGCCGTCGCCGGCCCGATACACGCGATGACGGTCACGTTGTGCGGCTTGCCCGCGATCCCGACCAGGTTCCGCACCGTCGACGACGAGGTGAAGAGCACGGCGTCGAACCCGCCGCCCTTGATCGCCTCGCGCGTATCGGCCGGCGGCGGCGACGCCCGCACCGTCCGGTAGGCGGTGACGTCGTCGACCTCCCAGCCCAGCTCTATCAACCCGGCCACGAGCGTCTCCGTCGCGATGTCCGCACGCGGCAGGAACACCCGGTCGATCGGGTCGAAGACCGGATCGTAGGGCGGCCAGTCCTCCAGCAACCCCGCCGCCGACTGCTCCCCGCTCGGCACCAGGTCCGGCTTCACACCGAACTCGACCAGCGAGGCCGCGGTCTGCTCGCCCACCGCGGCGACCTTGATGCCCGCGAACGCGCGCGCGTCGAGCCCGTACTCCTCGAACTTCTCCCGGACCGCCTTCACGGCGTTGACCGAGGTGAACGCGATCCACTCGTACCGGCCCGTGACCAGGCCCTTGACCGCCCGCTCCATCTGCTGCGGGGTGCGCGGCGGCTCCACGGCGATGGTCGGCACCTCGTGGGGCACCGCACCGTACGAACGCAGTTGGTCGGAGAGCGAAGCGGCCTGCTCCTTCGTGCGCGGTACGAGGACCCGCCAGCCGAACAACGGCTTCGACTCGAACCAGGCCATCTCCTCGCGCCGCGCGGCGGCGCCCTGCTCACCGACCACGGCTATCACCGGGCGCGCGCCCTCGGGCGACGGGAGCACCTTGCCCTGCTTGAACACCTGGGCGATCGTGCCGAGCGTCGCGCTCCAGGTCCGCTGCCGGGTCGTCGTACCGCCGACGGTCACCGTCAGCGGGGTCTCCGGCTTGCGGCCCGCGGCCACCAGCTCGGCGGCAGCGGCCGACACCGTCTCCAGCGTCGCCGTGACGACGAGGCTGCCACCGCTGGCGCCGGCCTCGCTCCAGCACTGCGCCGACGCGTGCCGGGCGTCCACGAACCGGACGTCCGCGCCCTGCTCGCCGCGCAGCGGGACACCCGCGTACGCGGGCACGCCGACGGCCGTCGCGACACCGGGCACCACCTCGAAGGGGATCCCCTCCGCGGCGCAGGCCAGCATCTCGCCGGACGCGTTCCCGTCGAGCCCGGGGTCGCCGGTGACGGCACGGACGACCCGCCTGCCGGACCGCGCGGCCTCCATGACAAGATTGGCGGCGTCGCGGATCACCGGGACCCCGGCGGCGGCTGACAACTCGTCAGCAACCGTCAGCTGCGGCGTGTCGATGCCCGCCCGCGCGTGGGTCCGTACGACGTCGAGCACCTCGGGCTCGGCGATCAGTACGTCCGCGGCGGCGAGCGCCTCCACGGCGCGCAGCGTCAGCAGACCCGGGTCGCCGGGGCCGGCACCGAGGAAGGTGACGAGTCCGTGGGCGGCGACGACCGGAAAAGCGGAGGTGGTCGGACGTGAGGGGTTCAAAGCGATCGCTCCCCCATAAGACCGGCCGCGCCCTTGGCCAGCATCTCGTCCGCGAGTTCGCGGCCGAGCGCCATGGCCTCGTCATACGACTGGGGCACGGGACCGGTGGTGGACAGCTGCACCAGCGTCGAGCCGTCGAGGGTGCCGACGACGCCGCGCAGGCGCATTTCATTGACAATCTGCCCGTCGGCCAACAGGTCGGCGAGCGCGCCCACGGGTGCGCTGCAGCCGGCCTCCAGGGCGGCGAGCAGGGAACGCTCGGCGGTCACGGCGGCCCTGGTGTGCGGGTCGTCGAGTTCGCCGAGCGCGGCGATGAGGGCCGTGTCGGAGGCCAGGCACTCCACGGCCAGGGCTCCCTGACCGGGAGCGGGCAGCACGTTGTCGACGGCCAGCAGGTCGGTCGCCTCGTCGCCGCGGCCGATCCGGTTCAGGCCGGCGGCGGCCAACACGACCGCGTCGAGCTCACCGGAGCGGACGAACCCGATGCGGGTGTCGACGTTGCCACGGATGGCGACGGTCTCGATCCGCTTGCCCAGGCTCTTGGCGTACGCGTGGAGCTGCGAGGTGCGCCGGGGCGACCCGGTGCCGATCCGCGCCCCGTCGGGGAGCTGCTCGAAGGTCAGGCCGTCGCGCGCGACGAGCGCGTCGCGCGCGTCCTCGCGCTTCGGCATGGCCGCGATGACCAGGTCGTCGGGCTGCGCGGTCGGCAGGTCCTTCAGCGAGTGCACGGCGAAGTCGACCTCGCCGCGCACGAGGGCCTCGCGCAGCGCGGTGACGAACACGCCGGTGCCGCCGATCTGCGAGAGGTGCTCGCGGGACACGTCACCGTAGGTCGTGATCTCCACGAGTTCCACGGGTCGGCCGGTGACCGCCCGGACCGCCTCGGCGACGTGCCCGGACTGGGACATGGCCAGCTTGCTCCGCCGCGTTCCGAGCCTGAGGGGCCGGTCGGGACGTGTGTTCATGATGCCCGTCCTGGGTCGTCGTTCTTCGGATCGGCCGCGTCCGCCCGGCTGACGGAAGCCACCGTCTGAGGGTCGAGGTCGAAGAGTTCGCGCAGCGCCTCCGCGTACCCGGCGCCGCCGGGCTCGCTCGCGAGCTGCTTGACGCGCACGGTCGGCGCGTGGAGGAGCTTGTCGACGACGCGGCGCACGGTCTGGGTGACCTCGGCCCGCTGCCGTTCGTCGAGATCGGGTACGCGCCCGTCGAGACGTGCCACCTCCATGGCGACGACCTCGGCGGCCATCGCCCGCAGGGCGACGACGGTGGGCGTGATGTGCGCGGCCCGCTGGGCGGCCCCGAACGCGGCCACTTCCTCCGCGACTATCCCACGTACGGCGTCCACGTCGGCCGCCATCGGGGCGTCGGCGGAGGTCTCCGCGAGCGACTCGATGTCGACCAGCCGCACCCCGGGGATCCGGTGCACCGCGGCGTCGATGTCCCGCGGCATGGCCAGGTCCAGGAGCGCGAGGCGTACGGGGGCGCCGTCCGCCCGGCTGCGCGCCGTCCGGCGGGGCTGCCGCTGGGCGGCGGCCTCGCCCTGGTCGGCCCAGGTGCCGTGCAGTTCGAGGGAGCCCGCGTCGACGCCGGTCAGCGCGGCGCGGCCGTCACCGGCGGGCGCGTCCAGCCCCAGCGGGCAGCCGTCGGGCTCGGCGGCCGGGATGGTCCGCACGGCGCCGGCGTCGGCGATGCGCCGCCCGGCCTCCGCGGCGGCGACCAGCCGGGCCAGTACGTCGCCACCGGCGGGCTCCGCGGCCCGCGCGACGCCGGCCCGCGCGATCGCGGTCTCCGCGGTCGCCGTCCGCGCGACGCCGGCCCGCGTGACGGCGCCGACCGGCAGGAGCTCCGCCGTCCCGTCGCCGGACACCGCGGCGAGCACGTCGTCCGCGCTCAGCACCAGGCCCGTCGCGCCCGTACAGGACACGACGACGTCAACACGTGTCAGTTCCTCGGCCACCGAGCCCATGGTCACGGCCCGCGCCGTCACACCGGTGCCCGAGGCAACCAGAATCTCGGCGAGACGCTCCGCCCGCTCCGCGGTCCGGTTCGCCACCGCGATGTCGGCGACGCCCACCCGCGCCAGCGTGGCGGCGGCCAGCGAGGACATCGAACCGGCGCCGATCACCAGCGCCCGCTTGCCCGCGGCCCACTGCCCGACCGGCTCGTGCACGGCGAGCTGTTCCAGCCCGAAGGTCACCAGCGACTGTCCGGCCCGGTCGATCCCGGTCTCGGAGTGCGCCCGCTTGCCGACCCGCAGCGCCTGCTGGAACAGGTCGTTGACCAGCCGGCCGGCGGTGTGGAGCTCCTGCCCCAGCGCCAGCGCGTCCTTGATCTGCCCGAGGATCTGGCCCTCTCCGACGACCATGGAGTCCAGCCCGCACGCCACCGAGAACAGGTGGTGCACCGCCCGGTCCTCGTAGTGGACGTAGAGGTACGGGGTGAGCTCCTCAAGAGCCACCCCGCTGTGCTGGGCCAGCAGCGTCGACAGCTCGGCGACACCGGCGTGGAACTTGTCCACGTCCGCGTACAGCTCGATGCGGTTGCAGGTGGCCAAGACGGTCGCCTCGGCGGCGGGCTCCGCGGCCAGCGTGTCGTGCAGCAGCTTGACCTTGGCATCGGTGGACAGCGAGGCCCGTTCCAGCACGCTCACCGGCGCGCTGCGATGACTCAGGCCAACGACGAGCAGACTCATGCCGGCATCACCGCCGGGACGTCGCCCTCGGGACCGCCCTTGCGCGCGGCGGCGGCGGCCCGACCGGCAGGCGGCACCACGGCGGCGGCCGGAGCCGCCCCCGTACCGGTGGCCGGCCCCGCGAGCTCCTCGGCGGCGGCGGCCGCGCCCTCACCGGCCTTGCGCTGCTCGTGGAACGCCAGGATCTGGAGCTCGATCGACAGGTCGACCTTGCGCACGTCGACGCCCTCCGGCACGGACAGCACCGTCGGGGCGAAGTTCAGGATGGAGGTGACGCCCGCGGCGATCAGCCGCTCGCTCACCTGCTGCGCGGCGCCCGCGGGCGTCGCGATGACCCCGATCGAGACGCCGTTGTCCTCGATGATCGCCTCGAGCTCGTCGGTGTGCCGCACGGGCATGCCGGCGACCATCTTCCCGGCCATGGCGGGATCGGCGTCGATCAGCGCAGCCACGCGGAAGCCGCGGGAGGCGAAACCACCGTAGTTGGCCAGGGCGGCACCGAGGTTACCGATGCCGACGATGACGACCGGCCAGTCCTGGGTCAGGCCGAGCTCGCGGGAGATCTGGTAGACGAGGTACTCGACGTCGTAACCGACGCCCCGGGTACCGTAGGAACCGAGGTACGAGAAGTCCTTGCGCAGCTTCGCCGAGTTGACTCCGGCGGCGGTCGCGAGTTCCTCGGAGGACACCGTGGGCACCGATCGCTCGGAGAGCGCGGTGAGGGCACGCAAGTACAGCGGAAGCCGGGCGACAGTGGCCTCGGGAATACCTCGGCTGCGGGTCGCCGGTCGGTGAGTTCGGCCAGTTGCCACGATGCTCCTGCGGGATGAGCGGGGCTGCAGGCGGCCTCTTGTCCCAGGACCGCCCCGTCGAATGCAGGCTATGTCTTTGTGAACGCGTGCACAAAGATTGTGTCCGCTTTGTCCGGCCAAAGTGACCGGGGTCACGCGGGCCGGACGACCGGGGGCCGGACCGAGAACGGGCCGAACCCGTTCAAATCCAGAAGGGGGCAAAACCGTGCACACTCCTCATCAATACGCCCCCGTGTCCCCATAAATCGCCCACGATGGTAACGGCCGGGGCGGTCAGGTCCCCAACGCCCGCCGAAGCCGGTCGGGGTTCACCCTCCAGAAGGTGTGCTGCTCGCCGTCGACGAGCACGACCGGAATCTGCTCCCAGTGCAGCCGGTACAGCTCCTCGTCCTGTGAGATGTCCTTCTTCTCCCACTGTGCACCGGTCTCGGCGCAGACCTTCTCGATCACCTCCTGGGCGTCGTCACAAAGGTGGCAGCCCGGCTTCCCGATGAGCGTGACCATCCGATCGGCGGGACGCTTCTTTTCCTTACGGCGCAGCAGAGGACTCATGTCCTCATTGTCCCGCGCCGGGGCGGGGGCCCCGAAGTGTTAACCACCCCGTATCCCGGCGGTTCGGGAACTCCCGAACACAATGGCTATGCTCGCGTCATGGCCGCTCTGGGATGGCTCACCCCCCGTAGGCGCTCCGCCACCGCGCGGAGCGTGCTGGCAGGCGAGGCCTCGGCCGAGGCCGCCCGCAAGACCGCACAGGCCGAAGCGCCACCTTTCCCGACGAACGCCGAACCGGAACCGGAAGCAGAGGGCGCCGAGCCCGAGTTCCCGGTCCCCGGCGACGACCTCGCCGCGGCCTTCTTCGACCTCGACAACACCGTCATGCAGGGCGCCGCGATCTTCCACTTCGGCCGCGGCCTCTACAAGCGCGAGTTCTTCCGCCGCCGCGAACTGGCCCGCTTCGCCTGGCAGCAGGCCTGGTTCCGGCTCGCCGGCGTCGAGGACCCCGAGCACATGCAGGACGCCCGGGACAGCGCCCTGTCCATCGTCAAGGGCCACAAGGTCTCCGAGCTCATGTCGATCGGCGAGGAGATCTACGACGAGTACATGGCGGAGCGGATCTGGCCGGGCACCCGCGCCCTGGCCCAGGCCCACCTCGACGCCGGCCAGAAGGTGTGGCTCGTCACCGCCGCCCCCGTCGAGACGGCCACGATCATCGCCCGCCGCCTCGGTCTGACCGGGGCCCTGGGCACCGTCGCCGAGTCCGTGGACGGCATCTACACCGGCCGCCTGGTCGGCGAACCCCTGCACGGCCCCGCAAAGGCCGAGGCGGTCCGCGCCCTGGCCGCCGCCGAGGACCTGGACCTCGCCCGCTGCGCGGCGTACAGCGATTCGCACAACGACATTCCGATGTTGTCGCTGGTCGGACATCCGTACGCGATCAATCCCGACACAAAACTGCGCAAGCATGCCCGCACCAACGACTGGCGGCTGCGCGACTATCGGACCGGCCGCAAGGCCGTGAAGGTCGGCGTCCCGGCGGCCGCCGGGGTCGGCGCGATCGCGGGCGGCACGGCCGCCGCGATCGCCCTCCACCGCCGCCGCAAGTAGCAACGCCGGGCCAGGGCCGACTTCCGGCCCGCCCGGCGTTCATTCGCTCACCTCTACCCGCGCCCCCGGCGCGGCACTCCGGCCTGCCCCACTCGGTCGCGAGCCACTGTGGAAGCTTCCATTCCGCGCACCCAAGCGATCAGGAATCGATCACCAATCAGGCCTGAATATGCCCTGGACACGCAACAGAAGTGTCGGAACCGGTGATTTAGACAACTGGGTGTAGCGCTGCCTGTACGAAGCGTTATTCTCCTCAAACGCATGCCACCGCCCATCTGTCGCCACGACGGGTGAACGGTCCCGCACTGCACGTGATGGAAGCTCTGCCTCTGGGAGTCCCGTGTACCCACCTGTCGGGGTTGACGCCTCGGGCCTGGCTACGCTGCGCGCAACGGTCCTCGACCACCTGCGTGGCTTCGTCCCCACCGCGTACGCCGTCCCCGCCTTCGCCGTACCCGCCGGCCTCGGTCCGGCCGGTCCTTGCTACGCCCTGACCGACGGCGGGGCGACGGTGGGCAGACGCGGTCGCGCGGGCTCCGGGTCGTCCGGCTCCACCGGCACGACCGCACCCGCCCACCGCCGCCCCACCGCGGACAGCGACCAGGCCCGCATGATGGACCTGGTCGAACGCGCCCAGGCCGGCGAGGCCGAGGCCTTCGGCCGGCTCTACGACCAGTACAGCGACACGGTGTACCGCTACATCTACTACCGAGTCGGCGGCAAGGCGACCGCGGAGGATCTCACCAGCGAGACCTTCCTGCGCGCGCTGCGCCGCATCTCCACCTTCACCTGGCAGGGCCGCGACTTCGGCGCCTGGCTGGTGACCATCGCGCGGAACCTGGTGGCGGACCACTTCAAGTCCAGCCGCTTCCGCCTGGAGGTCACCACCGGCGAGATGCTCGACGCCAACGAGGTGGAGCGCAGCCCCGAGGACTCCGTCCTGGAGTCCCTCTCCAACGCGGCCCTGCTGGAGGCCGTGCGCAAGCTCAACCCCCAGCAGCAGGAGTGCGTCACCCTCCGCTTCCTCCAGGGCCTCTCGGTCGCCGAAACGGCCCGGGTCATGGGGAAGAACGAGGGAGCCATCAAAACGCTCCAGTACCGGGCGGTCCGCACCCTGGCCCGCCTGCTCCCGGAAGACGCACGCTGACGCGCCCGCACGCACGCCGTCCGCCTCGTGCCTCCCGCACGTCGCGTACGTCACGCACGCCCCGCACAGCTCACCCAGCCCGTACGACAACGCTCCACAAGACAACGCTCAACGACGACACGACCTCACACCCGGTGACCCCTCGATGACGCTGTGGTCCGATCATCCTTCGTCCGTAACCCAAGTGCCGCGCCGCTCGTTGTGCGGGATGCAGGCTCCCTGTGGACACGCCCTGCCCGAAGCCGCTCACCCGAAAGTGTGGATGTGCTCAAGGAAGGCAACCTTCCGGACACCCTGGGGAGTCGATCGTCATGACGAGAGGAGGTGCCGCCAGTGATCGCGAACGTAACTCCGCACCGGCGGGCGAACGCCTTCGCCCAGGCCCTGGAGGATCGGAACCCATCCGATCTCCCAGAACCGGACCCGGCGGCCGAGCAGTCCGAGGCACCTGCCGAACCTGCCGACCACGACCGGCTGTTGGCCCTGGCGAACGCACTCGGCGAAAGAATGCCGCGCCCGGTGCTGGATCCCGAGGTCAAAGTGGTGCAACGAGCACAGCTCGTCGCCGCCATGGAGGCCATGGTGATGGAGGAGAGGGCCGGGGGCGGTGCCGCCGCGGACCCTCTGGTGCCCGAACAGCGGACCGGCCGCGGCGCCCACCGGGCGACGTCGCTCCGGAAATTGCGGCCCCGCTCCCGCTGGTCCAAGGGCATCGCAGCGGGAGGCCTCACCGTGGGTGTGGCCGCAGGGGCCTTCAGCGGAGTGGCCGCTGCCAGCACGGACGCCCTGCCCGGTGATTCCCTGTACCCGATCAAACGGGGCATGGAGGACCTCAAGCTGGGCATGGCCGACGAGGATTCGGACCGGGGCGAGCTCTACCTCGACCGGGCCTCGAACCGCCTGTCGGAAGCCCGCCGCCTGATGGAAAGAGGCCGGACGGGAGTACTCGACCACGAATCCCTGGGCGAGATCCGCCGAGCCCTCTCCGGCATGAAGCACGACGCCGAACAGGGCCACCGGCTGCTCCAGGCCGCGTACGAACGGGACGGCTCGCTGGGCCCGATGCAGGCCCTGTCCTCGTTCTCCCGCTCCCACCGCGACGCCTGGGGCAAGCTCCGGGAGAAGCTCCCGGCGCAGCTCACCGACGTCGGGGGCGAGGTCGAGTCGGTCTTCCAGGCCATAGACGATGACGTCGCCCCGATCCAAGGCCTGCTGCCGAAGCCCCCGGAGCAGACCCGGGGCCGGCCGAGCGGCTCGGCCACGCCGAGCACCCCGGCCACCGGCAAACAGCAGACCGCGCCGTCGGCTTCGAGCACGCCCTCGTCGGCACCCGCGGCCACCCCGACGCCGTCCACCGGAAGCCGTACCCCGGCACCCTCCGGCGGCGGTCTCCTGGGCGGCACGGGCGATCTGCTGAACCCGCCGACGGGGCAGGCACCTGCGAACACGCCCGCCCCGGGGACCCCCGAGCTCCCCCAGCCGGACATCACCCTCCCGCCCCTCCTCCCAGGTCTCCTCCCGGGCCTGGGCCTCAACGCCGAGGACGCGGAACAGTAAAGAAGAGAGGGGGCCGCGCACCGCGTGGCCCCCTCTCTTCCTCATCACGGCCGGACGCTCAGAAGAACACGGACCGCCGCTGCACCAGCAGCTTGTACAGCGTGTGCTGGATCTGCTCCCGCACCTGGTCCGTCAGGTTGAACATCAGCATCGGATCCTCCGCGGCCTCCGCCGCGTACCCGTCCGTCGGGATCGGCTCGCCGAACTGGATCGTCCACTTCGTCGGCAACGGCACCGCCCCCAACGGCCCCAGCCACGGGAACGTCGGCGTGATCGGGAAGTACGGGATCCCCAGCAGCCGCGCCAACGTCTTCGCGTTGCCGACCATCGGGTAGATCTCCTCGGCGCCCACGATCGAGCAGGGCACGATCGGCGTGCCCGCCCGCAGCGCCGTCGACACGAACCCGCCCCGCCCGAAGCGCTGGAGCTTGTACCGCTCTCCGAACGGCTTCCCTATCCCCTTGAAGCCCTCCGGCATGACACCGACCAGCTCCCCGGCCTCCAGCAGCCGCTGCGCGTCCTCCGCGCACGCCAGGGTGTGGCCGGCCTTCCGCGCCAGCTCGTTCACCACCGGCAGCATGAACACCAGGTCGGCCGCCAGCAGCCGCAGGTGCCGCTCCGCCGGGTGGTGGTCGTGCACGGCGACCTGGAGCATCAGCCCGTCCAGCGGAAGCGTCCCCGAATGGTTGGCGACGATCAGCGCGCCGCCCTCCTTCGGGATGTTCTCGATGCCCTTGACCTCGACCCGGAAGTACTTGTCGTACACCGGCCGCAGCAGGGTCATCAGGACCTGGTCCGTCAGCTCCTCGTCGTAGCCGAAGTCGTCGACCTCGTAGTCCCCGGTGATCCGGCGCCGCAGGAACGCCAACCCGCCCGCGATCCGCCGGTCCCAACCCGCGCCGGACGACGGCGCCGACCCGGCGGCCCCCGCCACCGGTTCTTCCACCGGCTCCGCCACCACCGGATCGGGACCCGGCGTCGGGACGGCCCGCACCGGGCGGGGTCCGCCCCGCCGGCGCGGCCGCTCCTCGTCGAACGGGATGACCTTGGCGTCCGCCACTATCGCTTCGCTCCCTCGATCACACCGGCGCCCGCACCCGCGCCCGCATCCACCTTCAGCAACCCCGCCACCCGCTCCACGGCCCGCTCCACCCGATCCGCCGGCAGCAGTCCGCTCCCGCGACTGCCCGCGAAGTCCGCGAACGTCTCGGCGGTCGTGTACAGGGGCCGGAACCCCAGGGTGTCCCGCATCTGCGTCGTCTCCACGACCCGCCCGTGCGTCAGCAGCCGGATCTGCTCCGGCGAGAAGTCCGTCACCCCGACCGCGCGCAGCGCCGAACCCACCCACGTCACCGCGGGCAACAACAACGGCACCGTGGGCCTCCCGAGCCGCCGCGAACACTGCGACAGCAGCAGCACCCCGTCACCGGCGATGTTGAACGTCCCGCTGTTCAGGGTTCCGCGCCGCGGCTCCCCCGCCGCCAGGCGCAGCACGTCCACCACGTCGTCCTCGTGGACGAACTGGAGTCTGGGGTCGTAGCCGAGGACCGTCGGCATGACCGGCATGGAGAAGTACTCGGCGAGCGCCGAATCGGCGTAGGGCCCCAGGATGTTCGCGAACCGCAGCACGCACACCGCCACGTCCGGCCGCCTGCGCGCGAAGCCCCGCACGTATCCCTCGACCTCGGCGGCCTCCTTCGCGAAACCGCCCGCCGGCAGCGACTTCGGCTGCGTCGTCTCGGTGAAGACGGCCGGGTCCCGGGAGGTCCCCCCGTACACGCTGGTGCTCGACTTCACCACGAGCCGTCGTACGCTCGGCGACTTCTGGCAGGCCCCGAGGAGCTGCATCGTCCCGATGACGTTCGTTTCCTTGACCGTGCTGCGCGCACCGGCCGCTCCCGGTCCGCCCCCGGTGACCGCGAGGTGCACCACGGTGTCCACGGCGTGCTCGGCGAGCACGCGGGCGATCCCGGACTGTCTGATGTCCGCCTGCACGAACTCGGCCGAGCCGAGCCGGTGCGGCGGTCTCACCGCGTCGACGGCGATGACCCGTTCCACTTCCGGGTCGCGCTGGACGCGCCGCACGAAGCGGCCCCCCAGCTGTCGGGCTGCCCCGGTGACGAGCACGACCTTCCCCACGAGCTCAGCGCCTTCCTCGAAGAAGTCCCCGGCTGCACCGCAGCCCCTCCACCAAGGATGGTGGAGGGGCTGCGGAGAACACGTACAGCTGCCGTTTACTTCTTGTTACGGCGCTGGACGCGGGTGCGCTTGAGCAGCTTGCGGTGCTTCTTCTTGGCCATCCGCTTACGCCGCTTCTTGATAACAGAGCCCACGACTACCCTCGCTCACTTCTCGGAACATCCCCGCGTTGGCGGAGAACGGTGCGGGGCGTCTGGGCCCACACGACCTACGTCGGCCTAGCCTACCCGCCCGAGCTCGGAGCTTGTAATCCGCGACCTCCGTAGACGATCCGGAGCCCCTACTCAGGCTGATTCCACCCCCACGAACGACTCCCGGAGGTACTCGTGAACCGCGTTCTCGGGGACCCGGAAGGACCGGCCCACCCGGATTGCGGGCAGATGACCGTTGTGCACCAAGCGGTACACGGTCATCTTCGACACTCGCATCACCGAGGCGACCTCCGCCACGGTCAGGAACTGAACCTCACTGAGAGGCCTCTCGCCAGCAGCCATGACACACCTTGACCTTCCGCGCATGACGGGCACCGGCTTCCCCTCCGGTTACTCCTCGTCGTCGCACGCTCACTCCCCAGAGTAGGGGCGGGTGATACGAGTGGGGAAGAGGAGCTACGGCCACTCCTGACGGTCCGGCAGTCTTGCGCGGTGCAGCACGTATCGCGTAAGCGGCCGGTAGTAGTCCGGGCGCACCCCGTCATCAAGCGGAACGGCCACCGCCAGCCGCCCCTCGGCCTCACCGACGAACACCGCGGGATCATCCGTATCGCCCAGCCCGATCGCCTCGACACCGAGCTGACCTGCACCGCAGACCCACCCGTGGTCCCCCACCACCAACTCCGGGAGCGGCTCGCCGGCATCCGCCAGCGCCCCGAGCGCGATCCGAACCGGCAGCGGCGAATGGGAGTGCACGCCGGTCACACTCCCCGTTGACCGCACGCCGGGTTCCCGCACCAACGCGACCCCCCGTACGTAGTCGATGCGGTGCGGGCGTACGCCGAACCGGGTCGCCGTGTCGACGCGCACCCCCTGCGCCGGAGTGAGGACATCACATCCCGCCGCCGACAGAGCCGCCGCCAAACAGGCGTAGAACTCCAGGAGGCGATGCGGGTGTCCCGTCCCGAACAGCACGGGCGCCCTCGCCCCCGCCACCGCCGCCAACCGCTCCGCGAAGGCCTCCAACGCGGCCACCGTCCGCTCGGGATCGATCACGTCCGGCCCGCTGACGTGCGACGGGTCCGCCGAGACCCCGCACTTGGCCGCCATCAGCCCCAGCAGTTCACCCTCGCCCCACACCCGCTCGGGGTCGAGCCCCAGCAGCACCCGCGGATCCCGCGCGGCGAACAGACGGTAACTGCGCAGGCTCTCCTCCCGTGTCGTGGCGACGGGCCCGGCCAACCGGGCGGCCAGCAGATGCGCACGCAGCGCGCCGGTGCTCAACACCCTCCGATGCTGCCGCACCACACCTGGCGGGTCATCAATTACGGCGAACAGCCCCACAGTTGGCGTAACACATGGTTCGTCAGGTCAGCATCCCGCGCAGCGGGAACACCGCCCGACGCGTCGCGAGAACGGCCTGATCCGTACGGTCCGCCGGATCGTAGCCCGCGTCCCACTCCCGCCACCCGACCGTCCGGCCGTCCGTCATCCGCGCCGGCGCGGGCTGCCGAGTCCGCGCGTACACCTCGTCCCGCCACACCTGCGGCACCTCCGCCGCCGGATCCACCGGCCGGTGCGCCGCGATCCCCACCAGGTGCGTCCACGACCGCGGCACGACGTCGACCACCGCGTACCCGCCGCCGCCCAACGCCAGCCACCGACCCCCGCTGTGCTCGTGCGCCAGCCGGTGACAGGCCTCCTGCACCGACCGCTGCGCGTCCAGCGACACCGCCAGGTGGGCCAGCGGATCCTCGAAGTGCGTATCGGCCCCGTGCTGGCTCACCAGCACCTGCGGCCGGAAGTCCGCCAGCAGCTCGGGCACCGTCGAGTGGAACGCCCGCAGCCACCCCTCGTCACCCGTCCCCGCGGGCAGCGCCACGTTCACGGCGCTCCCCTGTGCCCCGTCGCCACCAGTCTCCTCGGGCCATCCCGTCTGCGGGAACAGGGTCCGGGGGTGTTCGTGCACGGAGATCGTCAACACCCGCGGGTCGTCCCAGAACGCCGCCTGGACGCCGTCCCCGTGGTGGACGTCCACGTCCACGTACGCGACCCGCTCCGCGCCCAGCTCCAGCAGCCGGGCCACCGCCAGCGCCGCGTCGTTGTACACGCAGAAACCGGCGGCGCCGCCCGGCATCGCGTGGTGCAGCCCGCCGGCGAAGTTCACGGCGTGCGCCGCCTCGCCCCGCCAGATCGCCTCCGCGGCCGCCACCGACTGGCCCGCGATCAGCGCCGACGCCTCGTGCATCCCGCGGAACGCCGGATCGTCCATGGTCCCCAGCCCGTACGAGCCGTCCGCCGCCCCGGGGTCCGCCGACACCGCCCGCACGGCCGCCACGTACTCCTCGCGGTGGACCAGCCTCAGCGTCGAGTCCCCGGCCGCACGGGCCGCCCGTACCTCGACCTCACGGTCCAGCCCGAAGGCCCGGACCAGGCCCATCGTCAGCGCCAGACGCACCGGGTCCATCGGATGGCTCGGCCCGAAGTCATACTTCGTTACCGCCTCGTCCCACATCAACAACCCGGTCACCGGCTCGCCGCTCATGCCCGACACCGTATCGGGCCCCGCCGGAGCCGAACGACCGGGTACTGAACAGCGGCACCAACACCAGCACCATCGGGATCAGCATCGCGCCCCGGTAGCTCCACACGTCCCCGATCCCCCCGACCAGCGGCGACCCGATCAGGAACCCCACGTAGTTGAAGATGTTCAGCCGCGCGACGGCCGTGTCCGACGCCCCCGGGAACAGCCTCCCCGCCGCCGCGAACGTCTGCGGCACGATCACGCACAGCCCGATCCCCAACAGCGTGAACCCGAGCATCCCCCACCAGGCCCCCGGCGCGGCCGCCACCACCGCGAACCCGCCCGCGGCGACCACCGTCCCGCCCCGCACCACGGCCACCGCCCCGAACCGACGCACCCCGAGGTCCCCCACGGCCCGCCCGATCAGCGTCGTCACCATGTAGACGTTGTACGGAACCGTCGCGAGCTGCTCCGAACTGCCCAGCACGTCCTGGAGGTACTTGGCACTCCAGTTCGCGACGGTCGAGTCCCCTATGTACGCGCACGCCATCACGAGGCACAACGGCAGCAGCAGCTTCCCGCCCCCGGCCGGCCACCCCTGCGTCCCGTCCTTCGCCGCGGCCGTGGCGTCGACGTAGTACCGACTCGCCAGCAGCGCCAACGGCAGCACCAGCACCACGGCCGGCAGGTACCCCGTGAACAGCTCCAGGTGCCAGTGCGCCCCCGCCCACGCCGCGGAAGCGCCCAGGATCCCGCCCAGGCTGTACGAGGCGTGGAACCCGAGCATGATGCTGCGCCCGTACGCCCGCTGCAGGCTGACCCCGAGCATGTTCATCGAGGCGTCCAGCGCGCCCACCGCCAGGCCGAACACGCCGAGGGCCACGGCCGCCTGCCACATCGAGCTGCCGGCGCCCACCCCCAGCAGCGACAGCAACACCACCGGCTGCGCCCACCGCAGCACGGCGCTGGGCGCGACCCGCTTCACCAGGTGCTCGGTGGCGACGCTCGACACCCCCGCCAGGATCGGCACGGCGGCGAGGAACGCGGGCAGCAGCCCGTCGGATATCCCGTACCGGTCCTGGATGGCGGGAATGCGGGTGACCAGGAGGGCGAAGGCGACCCCCTGCGCGAAGAAGCTGAACCCCAGGGCCCGGCGCCCACGCCGCAGCCGCACATCAACTGTCATGGCGGCTGAGCGTAGGCCCAGGGGCTACCCGTGGGTAGAGCGATCACACACCCAATCCGAGCAGGCCGTACAGCTCCTTCATCTCTCCGAAGTAGGCGTTGGCACCGGGGAGTGCCTCGGCGGGGGTCATGGACGTGAACCCGAGGACGTCCATACCCGCGGCGCGCGCGGCCTCGATGCCGAGCCGGCTGTCCTCGACGACGACGCACCGCGCCGGCGCGACGCCCATCATGTCGGCGGCGTGCAGGAACAGGTCGGGCGCAGGCTTGCCCCGGCCGACGTCCTCGACGCTGAAGATCCACTCCTCCTCGAACCATTCGCCGAGCGCGGCACTGCGGTGCCCGACGCGAATCCGTTCGTGGCTCCCGGAGGAGGCGACGCAGTACGGCACTCCTTGCGCGGACAGCTCCGCCAGCACCTCGGTCACTCCGGGGACGGGCCGCAGGTCCCGCTCGAACGCGGCGAAGATCCGGTCGTGGAGGACCCGGTCGAAGTCCTCGGGCAGACGCTGCCCGGTCCGTTCGAGGATCACGTCGTGCACCCGGTGCACCGCGCCGCCCATGTAGTCGCGCAGGGACTCCTCGTAGGTCGTGGGATGCCCGACCTCCGTCAGGTACGCGGACAGGATGGTGTTGGAGAGCGGCTCGCTGTCCACGAGGACGCCGTCGTTGTCGAAGATGACCAGCTCATAGCCCATCCACCCACAGTACGAGCGTTCGGTGCGGGTTCCCGGCAGGCCGGTGCTGGTAAACGGAGGAACTCTGGCCCGCCGGGCCGGCGACCTGGCCGTAAACGCAGAAAAGCCCCGCACCAGTTACCTGGTGCGGGGCTTTCCCACAATGATTGTTCGGCGGCGTCCTACTCTCCCACAGGGTCCCCCC